>CAZPRE010000058.1:0-10441 GCA_964588875.1 uncultured Sulfurimonas sp.
GTGACTCGTACTCACTTTATTGAGTGTCCAGCAAATGGTGGACAAGAGTGGAGAGGGCCACAGTTTAACTCTTTACAGTTTGCTAAAGGTTTTATGGCTTGTGCTGAGTGGACAGGTGTTTACCTTAAAACTATTCTTGAAGACTTAGGACTTAAGCCAGAAGCTCAATGGATGCTTGCTGAGGGTTCTGATAACTCTGAAATGGGTCGTACGGTACCTATAGATAAGGTTCTTGATGATGCTATGATTGTTTGGGGTCAAAATGGTGAAGCTCTTCGTCCTGAACAAGGCTATCCAGTTAGACTTCTTCTTCCAGGTTGGGAAGGTAACTTATGTGTTAAGTGGTTAAAACGTTTAGAGTTTGCTACTGAGCCATGGTATTGTAAAGAAGAAACTTCTAAATATACAGCACTTAAACCAACCGGTAAAGCGATACAGCACTTTTATGCCAATGAGGTTAACTCAACTGTAACTTCTCCATCTCCAGAGATCCCTTGGAGTGATAAGCTAAAAGATGGTGCTATAGTAGAAATCCAAGGTCTTGCATGGTCTGGTATGGGTACTATTAGTGGTGTTGATTTATCGTTTGATGGTGGTAAGAATTATGTAGAGGCTGAACTTAAAGGTTTAGTTCTTCCTAAGTCTTGGACTCGTTGGAGTTATCTACATACATACAAAAAAGGTGAGAAACTACTTCTTACTTCACGTGCTATAGATGATGCAGGTTATATTCAGCCAACTATTGATCAAGAAACATTTATAATGGGTGTTGAATCTGTTTACCACAGAAATGCGGTAGAGACTTGGGAAGTAACAGCTGAAGGTAAAGTAAATCATGTTCAAATGAGAACTCCAGGAGGAACTAAAAATGTTAAAAAATAGTAAATTAATTGTTTCTGCTTCTGTAGTTACTATCGCTGCACTTTTTGCAGTAGGTTGTGGTGGAGCTGATACTGCTACTGCCTCTAAAAACAGTGTTGCAAAGTCAGAGATTGGTGGTGGTGTTTACTACCCTGTCATTGGTAACAAAACAGGTCCTTATTATGTAAATACACAAGTTATAGGTAAGAAAATAAATAATGGACGTGTTCCGAGTGCTAATGAGTTAGTTGCATGGGATAGAGATGTTATGCCAGATGGTACAGGTTTTCCAGAAGGTGAAGGTTCTGTTGAAGACGGTGAAGAAATTTACGAAGCTAAGTGTGTAGCATGTCACGGTGACTTTGGTTCAGGTGGTGGTGGATACCCATCTCTTTCTAAAGGTAATGGGGCAGAGCTAAAAAAGACGCTTACAAATAATAGATATAGTGATCCAGAAGCAGATGGTCCTACTCGCGTATTTGGTTCATACTGGCCACAAGTAAGTACAATGTGGTGGTATATTAGAGATGGTATGCCTCACCAAATGTCTAAAACATTAACTGATAATGAAGTTTATGCACTAACTGCATATATGTTAAACATTAATGAGATTGAAGTTGATGGTGAAGAAGTTGATGATGAGTATGTACTTAATCGTGAAAAAATACTTAAGGTTAAAATGCCAAATGTAGATGGTTTTGTACCAAATATTGATGGTCCTAATGCTCTAAAAGATGTTCGTGCTTTCTATGCTAATCCAGCAAACTTTGGTGCACAAAAAGTGAAACCAAGTGAACGTTGTATGACAAATTGTCAAGAGAAGTCTGTAGAGCTTATCCGTATTGCAAATGGTGGTATTAGTGACTTTCATCCTCCACATAACAGTGCTAAAGATTTACCAGTAGATGAAGCAAAAGCTGCTTTAAATGTAAAAGAAGTATATGCTAACAACTGTGCAATGTGTCACGATAATGGTGTAGCACCAACTGTTGGAGATACTGAGGGTTGGTCAGTATTTACTGCAAAAGGTATGGAATCTGTTTATGCAAATGGTATTAATGGTACTGTTACAGGCATGCCTCCAAAAGGTGGATCATCTTTATCAGATAGTGATTTTAAATTAGTAGTTGATTACGTAATCAACGGCAAATAAAACAAAAGGACAATAATATGCAAAGAAGACAATTTTTAAGTTTAACTCTGGGTGCTTTAGCTCTAAGTGTAGTGCCTGCAAGTGTAAGAGCAGAAGATTTTAGAAAATCAAAACCAACGGTATGGAGTGCACATAAAATGGATGATGCAATCCAGGCTATGTTCGGAACAACTACTACAATCGAAAAAGGTGTTAAACTAAAAGCAGCTAATGTTTCTTTTGACTCTGCTACAGTGGCTACAGCCGCTAATGGTGGTGCTATTCCACTTGAGTTCAGTACTAAAATAGATGCAAAAACTATTGCAGTATTTCAAGATGCAAATCCTGAAGCAGCAGTTTGTGCTTACTCTGTAACTAAGTACTCTGTGAATGAATACTCAATTAAAATTAAAATGGGTAACCCAGGTACGGTTAAAGTAATCGTTGAAGGTACTGATGGTAAGCTTTATTCAGCTACTCAGAAACTAAATGTTGCAAAAGGTGGATGTGAAGGTTAATTCTTCACTCTTATAAAACGATAAATTATTATAAAATAAAGGAATATTATGGCTGGAATTAAAGTAAAAGCAAAACTAAAAAGTGGTGTAGTTAAAGTTAAGGCTATGGCTAAACACAATATGACGACATACAATCAAGCAGAGAAAAAGACTGGTAATAAAGATGATGCAAATTTTATTACTCATATCTCAGCTACTTGTAATGGTGAGAATGTTTTTGATATGTCAACAAGTCAATTTTTATCAAAAAATCCTATTGTTAAGTTCAAGTTTAAAGGTGACTTCAAAAAAGGTGATAAAGTACTTATGTCTTTTGAAGACCGTAAAGGTAAAACAGGTAAAGGTAAGGGTAAAATTAAATAATCTAATTTTATTTTATGAAGGTGATACATCTGTATCGCCTTTACTTCTACCTATTTAAGGAAATGAATAATGATTAAAACACTCCTTAAAATTCTTCTCATCACACTTATGCTACAACTTACTTTGCAAGCTAGAATCATTAATATAGATCATATTATAACTATTGCAAAAAATAACAATAAGCACCTATTTGTTTGGCTCCATAAAACAGATTGTGGTTACTGTGAAAAGATGAGGGAATTTACCTTAGAAAATGAAGTTATTGAAGAGTTTATAGAGAAAAATTTTATTTTTATTCACATTAATGTTTATGAAAAAGATAGTGTGAAATATGATGGCTTTCGTGGTAATGGATTAGAGTTTGCAAAAGAGATTGGGTATAACTTTTATCCATCCTCTCTATTTTTTGCAGATGATGGTGAGATTATATTTGCAGAAGTTGGCTTTATCGATAAACAAAGTATTTCAAATCAAGAGAGATTTTATAAAATACTAAATTTTATACAATCAAGATCTTATGAAAACATTGATTATAGTGAATATAAATTTGAACTAAAAGAAGAATTATAATGAATGAGTCTAGAAAAGGCATTGTAATGGAGTTATTTATCTCCATAAAAGATGTAGGTAAAAAAAGGTGTGATGAGATATCGGTTGATTTAAATGGTGTGGTCGATGATAAATTTTACAATAAGGGTCCCCAAAGATCAATTTTGATTACATCTAATGATAGCTATCTCTTAGCAAAAGAGAATGGTATAGATGCCAAATATGGTTCTTTAGGTGAAAATATTTTGACAGATTTAAACCCATATCACTTAAGTGATGGAGATATAGTAGTTATTGGAGATGTAGAATTAGCCATAACTCAAAATTGTACAATCTGTAATTCTTTATCTAAAATTGATCCAAAGCTTCCATCCGTTCTTAAAAGCGATCGTGGAATTTTTGCTCAAACAATAAAGAGTGGGAAGATTAGAAAAGGTGATATTGTAAATATTTTAAAATATTAGTATTATTAATACTTTTGGATAGAAATATGATAAAATTATCACATTAACCATAAGGTTTCATATTAAGGAGAAACAATGAAAAAAATATACAGTATGTTAGTTGCAGCAATGGTAGCTTTAACTATGTTAGGATGTGGATCGACTTCGGCAGAACCAGTAGTAGTTAAAACACCAGGTACACCTCAAAGTGTTCAGGTATTTACAGCAGATAATAAAGATGGTAAAATTACTCCTCAGCATATATCTGAGACTATGGATGCACTAGGATTAACAACAGCTGGAAACAATGATATGAATAAACCATTCTCTCAAAGATTTCCAACACTACATTATAAGGTATATAACTTAGCAATGTTTCAAAATGATGCATTGACATTAGCATTAATTAAAAAGTATCCTAATTTCGGTGTACTAACACCTTTAACAATGTCAATTTGGTCAGATGGTGATACAATGAATGCATCTACTCTTACACTTGATGGTATGTCAAGAGCAACTGGAATTCCTAAAACTGATAAAGATTTAGTAGCTTATGCAGCTCTTATTACTAAGGGTTTAAAAGCAACTATGCCAAATGGTGAGTTTAAATTTCTAGACTACAAAGTAGCATCTCAGACAGAGTCTTATGCGATTACTTTTGAAATGGAAGTGGATGCAGATGCTGATTTAGAAGAGTTAAAAGAAGATTTCGAAGGTGAGTTTGAGGGTGAAATGGAGCCTTTAGGATTCTTAATGCCTAACTACTCTAACTTACAAGAAGAACTTTTTGATGATGCTGGGTATGATGCATATGATTTTTATTCAACTTACTCTATTTGTAAATTTGATGTAATTTATCCTGTATCTAAACTTCACCCAGAAGCTGGTGCTTATGCTCCATGTTCTGTGTACATGTACAAGAAAAAAGGTGAAAATGTAATGAAAATAGGTTACCTTGGTGTTGATAACTGGATTAAAACTTTAGATATTAAAGATCAAGAATCAATGAAGCCTCTTTATGAAGCTCAAGGAATGATTAATAATATTCTTACAGAGATGACTGAGTAGACACTTTCGAATATACTTCATTAGACCCGCACTTGCGGGTCTAATATCTTCACCCTCCAAAAAAGGTTCCCTATGCAAATTCTAAATAAAACATTAACAACATTTTGTCTCTCAGCTCTGCTATTAACATCGTTAAACGCGGTAGAGAAATTCGTACCCAGCAAAAATACAAACTTAGCAGTTGAGTATACTTTAGATCCAGATGTTGCAACAACAGTAGATAAAGAGTTCTTTGAGTTTACTGATAAGCCCTTAGCTGAGATTGGTTTTTATGTTAATGATGCACATCATAATGTAAACAATGTTTATGAAAAGCAGGTTGGTGCAACCTCTCTTGACCAACTCTCTTTCTCATCTTTAATTAATGATGATATAGCAAGACCACTCTTAAATACTGATCCTAGAATTGGTGGCTATACACCCTTTAATCTTGTTATATATAGAAAAAAAGATGATATGAAGACCGTTATAACACATATCACATCTGCAGCTGCAATAGACATTCTACAGATTACGGATGAGAGTATTAAAAAGCGATTTAGCGAGATGTTTGTACCCTTAGATGCAAAAATAGAGAAACGATTCCCTAGTGCTAAAAAGAGTTATACAAAGCTACACGGTGTATCGCCTGATAGTATGATGAATTTTGAAATTCCTTTTGAGGAAACAGAAGATATAGATGATTTTTTTGATGAGTTTCAAGAAATACTTGAGGCTAAGTTCGAGAATAAAGGTTATATAATTGCAGGTTTTTATAACATGAAATATAGTCTTAATTCTGATGATACGGAAGTTCTTCCAGGATATGGGCAATATGTTGTATGGTCTCTTTGTCACATACCTTTTTCATACACTATATTTGATGGAAAAAATCCACTGCCCCAAGCTGCAATATTTGCACCTTGTTCAATGTATGCATATATAAAAACGGGTGAGAATAAGATTGTCATAGGAATGCCTACTCTGAATGCTTGGGCGTCGGCACTTGGTATTACAGATAAGGATAAACTAGAGAAAATTGATCAACTAGACAGTGAAATCCCAGCAATCCTAAAAACATTAGGTGCTATTGCTACTTCAAATGCTAACCCATTAGTAAAATAGAATTATCTTCCACATTATTTGTGGAAGATAGATATTTGACTAATCTTTTTTGATAGTATCTTTCGCAGACTTAATTGCATTCCCTAAAGCACTCTTAGCTACATCTAAGGCTTGAATTCCCATTCGTTTAGCTTCCTGTGCCTTTTGAGATTTCAAAGCTCCCTCAGCAGTTATGGCAGCTCTTTTAGCAAAGGTTGAAAATTTATCTTTCATAACCTCGGCAGTCTCTTTAGAGAGGTGAACTAATTCATCAAGATCATACTTCATGCTCTTGTTAACAGCTAAAAGAATTGTTTTTGTATTTTGAGAACTTTGAGATGCCTGTGTTGTGATAACTTGAGAAAATAGAGTATCTGTTTGATTTAAGTCTTCAATGATAGTGTCATAATCTTCTATAAGTATATGTTTGGCTTCAACTGGCATAAATGCGAGTCTCTGTTTAAATCTATCTATGGCCTTAACGAGACCACTTCTCATACCCTTGAGGGTTGATGAGAGAATTTCATCTGCTCTATTTGGTGTCGCTTCAGCAACTTCAATTGATGCTTGAAGAATTGTTGAGAGTATCTTTCTGATACGAATTGTATTTAAAGAACCCTCTTTGATAGCTTCATAAGTGATTTCTTTTATTGCTTCAGAGGTTGTTTCTTGGATATAGCCATCGTTATCTTTTTCTAAGGCAGTGAGGATTACAGACTCAACCATGTCACTCAAGATACCAAAGAGATCAATCGATTGTAGTTTAACTTGATGTAATTTTGAAAGTGCATCTGGAGTTTGAGATAATTCATTTTCCAAGGCATTAAAAACTCTGTACTTAGCCTCTTGAAGAGTTTCAGATTGCTTGTCAATTTGGCGTTGAAGTTGTGCTTTTTGTTCTTGAAGCTTTTGAAGTTCACTGTATTGCTCTTGAGCCTCTGAATCTAAAATAGTAGTAGCTACAGTTTTAATGGCATCTAGGCCCATGTTATTTATATCAGATAGTTCATTGATACAGTGTGCTACTCTTGTGTCAGTTGTCTTAAATCTAGTAGAAAATGAGGTTGCAACATCTTCTTGTAGTTGTTCTAAATTCATGTTAATCCTTTTAATTTATAGTACCATTTTGATGTCTTGATGTGCTTTTAGAGCGGCAAAAATAAAATTTCTTTCATCTTCATTAGTAATAACTAACTCTAAATTCATACTAATGTATTTAGCAGTTTTACTAGCGTTTGAGTGGACTAAATTGTGTTCGCGTTCAAGTATAACATCGTGAATCGCTTTTTGAATAGCCTCTTTTTCATAACCTATAAGTTTATAGCTCCACGAACAAGGATAGTCAAGCTCAAGCTTTGGTAAATTTTTATCGCTTAAAGTCTCCATTTTTCCCTCCTGATTTTTCTTCAAGTTGAACATGGCGGATAACCATACCTTTATCTATGGCTTTTACCATATCATAAATAGTGAGAAGTCCTATGCTCGTTCCTGTAAGTGCTTCCATCTCAACACCAGTCTGTCCAGAGAGTTTAGCTGTAACAGTAAGTTTAAAGCCTGGAAGTTCTGGCAGTTCATCTACATCGCAATTTATACCACTCAGGTTGAGGGGATGACACATTGGAATAAGAGTACTTGTCTGTTTAACAGCCATAATTGCTGCAATAACAGCAGTCTGAAGTACTGGACCTTTTTTGTTGGCCTCACTTACAATATTTGTGTAGGCTTCCTCTGACATTTCAATTATACCACTTGCAACTGCAATTCTTGTTGTTTGATTTTTATCACTTACATCAACCATTTTAGGTCTTTGATTATCATCTAAATGAGTTAGGTTCATAATTTCTCTTTTATTAAATTAATTATATTATAGCAAAGAGGTGTTAACTATGTATAGTAAGCATCTCTAGTGCTTCTTTATATTCATGTGGATGATTAAGATTTAAGAAAGCTTTTTCATCATTAAAATGGATATAGTTGCTCTTGGAATTTTTGAGTAAAAAGCCTAGTTTATGATTATCTTCCTCTTGCATTTTTATAAAGGAACTCAAAAGAGAACGATGGTAAATACCACACAAAGGTTGGAGTCCTGCATTTGTTTTGGCAACAGTCGCATCATCGTTCTGTTTATCGGCCAAGACTATAGTGTCTATCTCATTTTTATTTACAAACGGAGCATCTACACTTATGACAAAGATTTTTTCTGCTTTTAGTTGTCTAAACGCAGCTACGAATCCAGTAGTAGGTGCATAAATCTCTTGAGTATTATCTAAAATAAACTTAGCAGGAAAATTAAATTTTCTACTCTCTTTAGTGGAGATATAAACATTTTTAAAAATTTTAGATAGTCTTGAGTGTTGATACTCAGCGAGTGTAGAAAATGCAGCGAAGGGAAGAAGAGATTTGTCTTCTCCCATTCTGCTACTTTTACCACCTGCAAAAATAATACAGGGGATATCGTACATTTAGTTTTTAATTACTTCTGCTTCGATACGTCTATTCTCCGCACGGCCTTGAGCTGTTGCATTGTCAGCTATTGGGTCAGCGATACCTTTACCAAGAGTAGTTATCTGTTTTGCATCAACACCTCTTTGAGTAAGACCAGCCTTTACAGAATTTGCTCTTTTTTCAGAAAGTTGTTGGTTGTAAGCTTCAGTTCCTGTATTGCTTGTATAACCTATAATTTTTGTAGAGTAGTTAGTATATGTAGTTAAAAAGTCTGCATAATCATTGAGGCTTTCATTAGCACTAGATGGAAGAGTTATAGAGTTGTTTTCAAAATTGATCTCAAGGTCTTTTTTGATTGCGCAACCATCTACATTTATAACTGCACCTGCTAATGTCTTTGGACAGATATCATTTGAATTTAAAACACCATCATTGTCATCATCTCCATCAACTATTACAACTGGAACAATTACAACAGGAACAACAATTACTACTTCTTCAATTATTTCAACTACTTCAACTACTGGAGCAGGTTTTTGCTCTTGTGCACCAAAAGAGTATGTTAATCCAGCCATAGTTGCAAGATTACTATCAGCAAATCCACCATTGTTTGAATTTATCTTTGCCATATAAATAGCTTCTAGTTTAAGTGCTAAATTATCAGTAAAAGGAACTTTTAGTCCAGCTCCAGCATCAAGAAAGAAACCACTTTCATTTTCATTGATTTGTTCTTTTATTTTTTCATAACCTGCACCGGCCTTAGCAAATGGTACAATCGTGTCCGTTGCATCAAAAGTGTAAACACCGTTGAATGCACCACGAGTAATTTTAGTTTCACCACCAGTTTTGTAATCTATACCTTGGGAGTAAAGAATAGAAAATTCAGGACTGATTTTAGAATCAGCTGTGTTAGCTTGCATTTCAAGACCAACAAGAGGGTAACCATTTTCTTTAATGTTTAAGTTGCCTTCTGCAAAATTATAACCAATCATTGGTGATAATTCAAATTTATATTGGTCTGCCATTGCAAGTGCTCCAACCATAAGAGCTGGGATAAGTAGTAGTTTTTTCATTCGATTTCCTTGTTTTATTGTTTAAAATTATAACTAAAAATTGTGAGTTATTGCTGAATTTATCTTGGGTCTGCTATATAGCCTACAATTGCTGAAGTTGCAGCAACTGCAGAATTTGCTAAATAAACTTTAGAGCTTCTGCTTCCCATACGACCAACAAAGTTTCTATTTGTTGTTGAAACAGCCACTTCATCATCTCCTAAAATACCCATATAACCACCAAGACAAGCACCACAAGTAGGATTTGAAACAACACCACCTGCATCAATGATTATGTCCATATAACCAAGTCTATACGCTTCTTTTAAGATTCTTTGAGTAGCTGGAGTTACAATTAAACGTACATCTTCATGAACTCTTTTACCTTCTAAAATCTGAGCAGCAATTTTTAAATCACCTAAGCGACCATTTGTACAAGATCCGATGAAGGCTTGATCAATTTTGATTTTATCTTCAACTGCTTTTGTGATAGAGTGACCATTTGATGGTAAGAATGGGTAAGCTATAACTGGCTCAAGAGCGGCTACATCTATATCTAAAGTCATACAGTAAGCAGCATCTTCATCAGAGTAGTGAATACGAGGTTCGCGTGCTAAGTTTTTATCACTTAAAAACTCTTTAGTAACATCATCATAAGCAACTATTCCACTCTTCGCACCAGCTTCAATGGCCATGTTACACATAGAAAATCTGTCGTCCATATTTAGGTGAGGGATTGTACTACCTGTAAACTCTAAAGTTTTATAAAGTGCACCATCAACACCGATGAGACGGATGATTTCTAAGATGATATCTTTACCGGTTGTATACTCTCCTGGTTTACCACTAAGATTTACTTTGATAGACTCAGGAACTTTAAACCAGTTCCCTCCACTAATCATAGCAAACGCGAGGTCAGTTGAACCC
>CAZPRE010000059.1:0-10366 GCA_964588875.1 uncultured Sulfurimonas sp.
ACATAAAGTAGTGTAAAATTCTTTAGCATGTCTTTCATTTTTAAGCCTATAATCATAATTTTAGCTATTATACTACTTATGAATATACAAACACAATATAACTATGAAAAAACATGGACTCTTACACAAGAAAAAGACCTACTGAGAATTATTGAAGAGGAAGTTGGCGATGCTGGAGTAAGTGGTACACTTATATATATTAAAGAGGCTATTAAAGATGGTAAAACTATTAGTGTAGGCTCTTGTAAATTTAGAAAAGAGGTGAAGTAATGTTCCAAAGTAACGATATTGCAAAACTACTGTTGAGATTACTTGTTGGTGGTATGATGCTATTTCATGGTGTTCACAAAATTATTGATGGTATTAGTGGAGTGAAACACCTAACGGTAAAAGCAGGATTTCCTGAATTCTTTGCTTATGGTGTTTATGTTGGTGAGGTTGTTGTCCCCATTTTTATTATTTTAGGGCTTTATGCAAGAGTTGCCTCTGTGTTTTTAGCTTTAAATATGGCAATGGCTATCTTTTTAGCTTATGGAGGTTCTCTATTTTATCTTGGTAAGCAAGGAGCTCCTCTTATAGAGCTTCCTCTTTTTTACTTAGTATTGAGTATCGTGATATTTTTACTAGGAAGTGGTAAGTATGGAGTAAACCATAAGTAGTTAAGGGTGTGGAACCTTTAACTGAGAGTTTAAGCTCCATCCAATAGCTGCCATCAGTGCTAAAACACCATATGCAGGCATGAATTCATAAACATTACTTAAATATACAAGCCATAAAAGAATCGCTCCTAGTGGCGTTGGCACTCCGGTGAAAAACTTATCAACCTCTCCTGCATCAGTATGGATGTTGAAGTGTATAAGACGACGCAAACCAGAAATAACATAATAGATGCCAATTACTGCCGCTGCAATAATTTCTATACCTGACAAAGAGGTGACATAAACAGCTTGAAAGATAAGAAAAACTGGAACAAGAACAAAAGAGAGAAAGTCTGCAAAACTATCAAGTTGAACACCAAACTCATTAGATAAATTATATTTTCTAGCAATTTTTCCATCAAAAATATCAAAAGCTCCACCAATCCAAGCAAGTATAACAGCTACAAAAAAGTTGTTTTGAGTAATAAAGTATACCGCCATTAAGCCAGCTGTAATATTGACAAATGTAAAAAGATTTGCCAAGTTAAAATGAGAAGAGGGTGTCCATAGAAATTTCATTGAGTACCTTTAAAATTAATGTGTAATTGTAGCTTAATTTTTATCTTAATGTTTATCTTAATGTTAAGATAATGCGAGTTACTATATAATTGCCCTTATATGAAAAAATTCAAAACTACTCTTCTATCGGTTTTACTCTTTAGCTTTGTGTTTTTTGTAGTACATGATTATGCGATGGCACAAGTTGACTCCTCTCATAATTATACCCCTACACTTGCTACATCATCTATAGTGAGTGAGTCTGATTGTGCTACATTAAATATGGAAACTCAGATGCATGAGAGTATACATATTATGATTGCAAGGGATATTGAAACTGAATCCTCTTCTATCCTTATTCTCGATAATAAACCTTCTGATGTAGAAGTTGCTTTTGCGACTCACAAAAGTTTTATATTGGAACGTCCACCTCTCTCATGACCTTTTTCCCAACTAAAATAATAAATTTTATAAAAAAGGTAATTAATGAAACAAATACTATTTTTAACTCTAATCCTCTCTTTAAATGCACAAGCATATAATTTACAAGAGATTTTAAACTCATTTGAGACAAGTAAAAAAGTCAAAGCACTCACTTTAAAACGAGATTCAGATCTTGCTGAGAACTCTTTAGTAGATACATATAGTTCCCCAGTTTTAGGAGGAAGTATCTCTTATGCTGATGATATTTTTAAAGATGGTATGGAGTATTCAGTAGGCATCTCACAAGATATAGATAATCCGCTCTCAAGCTCTAAAAGAAAGGATGGTGTAAAAAATCTTAATCAGGCTGTGACTCAAGAGGCTAAATATGAAATGCATCTTATGGAACTTGAGCTTGTATCAAAGTACTATGGAGCATGTAGTGCAAAAGTAATTTTGCAAAGTGCTAAAGAACTCTATAAAGAACAGACTAAAAGATATGAGCAGGTACAAACTGCTTATAAACTTGGCGAAATATCAAAAAAAGAGTTATTGTTTAACAAACTAGACTTAGCAAAATTAAATCAAAGTTTAAACCTCTATAGACTTAAATATTTAGAAGACTTCTCTGCACTTCAATCAAATATTGATAATCTTAAAATCGATGAGATTACTTGTGATGACTTAATCCTACCAAGTAAAGAGATAAATGCGGTAGATATTAGCCAACATAATGAGCTAAAAACACTGAGTTTCAAAAAAAATGCAGCTCAATCTTTTTATGAGGTACATGATTCATCACTACAGAGCATATCATATAAAGTTCTGTACGAGAAAGAAGTAGAAACTAAACGATATACAGTTGGTTTGAGTATCCCTATAGGCGGTGTAACATCAAAACAAGAGATGCTAAGAAGTACAAAGTTGAAGTTGGCATCCTCTTATGAGTTTCAAAGAGAATCAATGAAAAACACTCTTGAGAACTCTTTAGATGCTTTAGTATTAAAACTAGAAGTTCTTTATGATGACTTAACACTTTTAGAAGAAGAGATACTACCTTTAAATAGAGAGCTTTTAGAACTTGCAAAATCTGCACACCTAGAGGGTGAGGGTAGTGTTTTAGAGTATCTAGATGCATCGCGTTCATATAGTGAGAATCTACTTAATATGCTAGAAGTTAAAAAAACTTACTACTATGAGCTTTTTGAATTTTACAAAATTGCTGATATAGAATATGGAGAAATATAATGATAAGAACTCATAGTGGAAAGTGCCACAGGTTAGCACTTCTAAAAGTACAATACAGGGAGGCACTAAATGCCGAGTCTTAAAAAAATTAAAATAATCACTTTGGTTTTACTCTGTTTGAGCACTCTGTCCGCTCAAACTATAACAATAAATACCCAACAACAATCCAACCTTGGTATTAAGACTCAAGAAGTGACAGCCATAGATAGTATTTCATATACACCTTATAATGGAACTGTTGTTTTAGATAAAAAAGATGTGATTAGTATTAGTTCAAATGTAGAATCGATTGTAAAAGAGATTTATATTAGTGATTTTGAGCATGTTAAACGCGGACAAAAGCTTGTTACACTCAAGAGTAATGCACTGCTTTCTTTGCAACGCGATTATATTGAGTCAACAATAGAGAGCCAAAGTGCCTCTCAAAACTATCAGCGCAATATAAAACTAGAACTTGATGGAATTATCTCAAAGAAAAAACTTTTAGAGTCAAAAAAACAACAAGAGTCTATAGAAGTTATTGTGAAATTAAATTCAAGTCAATTACTTACAAATGGCTTCTCTAAAGCTATGCTTCAAAAAATAAAAGAGACACATATCCCTATAGTTGAACAAGATATTTACTCGCCAAAGGATGGTGTAGTTTATAAAATAAATATAAATATTGGAGAGTACGTTCAAGCAGATCATATGATGTTAGGAATATATGGTGATGGGAAGAGATATATAGAGTTAAGTATTCCTGTAAAAATAGTTGAGAGTTTGACTATTGGAGATAAGTGTACATTTTCAAAATATAGTGCGAAGATAAGTGCTATTGGGAATGTTGTAAATGTCTCTTCTCAGTCAGTTCAAGTAAGAGCTGAAATTGATAATGCTAATGGAATTATGATTAATCGCATTTACGGTGTTAAAATTCATAAAAAAGTTTCAAACGCGGTTAAAATTAAGAAAACAGCCTTAGTTTTTGACTCTGGTGCTTCTTATGTATTTAAAAAAGCAGAAACTGGTTTTGATGTTGTAAGTGTTGAGATAATTAGCGAAGGACCTGTTTGTTATATAGTAAAGGCAGATTTAGAAGATGGTGACCTTTTGGCTGTTAGTTCAACCTCTTCACTACTGAGTGCGATGGAGAGCAATGATGAGTGAAAAATTAGTTAGCTATGCACTTAATCAAAGAGTTTTAGTACTTCTTATAGCTTTCGCAACACTTTTCTTTGGTGCCTCCTCTATGATGAAACTACCAGTTGATGCCTATCCAGATGTAGCTCCTACTCAGGTAAAACTTATTTTAAAAGCTTCAGGAATGACACCTACTGAGATGGAATCAAGAGTTACGATTCCAATAGAGCAGAATATGCAAAGTATTCCAAACCAGAGAATTGTTCGTTCTCTCTCAAAATATGGACTTTGCGACATTACTATTGATTTTGAAGAGGGTGTTGATATCTACTGGGCAAGACAGCAGGTCGCTCAAAGACTCTCTGAGGTAATTTATGAATTACCACCAAGTGTAAGTGGAGGTCTCGCTCCAATAACTACTCCTCTTGGTGAAGTGTTAATGTTTACAATAGAGTCTGATACACTAGACTTGATGGAAAAAAGAACACTACTTGATTGGGTTATTAACAGAAGAATTCGCTCTATTGATGGCGTTGCCGATACAAATGCTCTTGGTGGTTATGTTAAAACTTATGAGATTGTTCCAAACTTTACAAAGATGAAACGCTATAAAATTAACATGCAAGATCTTGAAGATACCCTAAAAATGAACAATCAAAATGATGGTGTTGGACGTCTCTCTTTAGGTGAACAGTCTCTTTTTATTCGTTCAGAAGGTAGACTCAAAAACATAGAGGATATTGCAAGTCTCATTATAAAACATAAAAACGGTAGAGACATTAAAGTATCGGATATTTCTGAGGTCAGAATTGGCTCTTTAACTCGTGCTGGTTTCGTGACAAAAGATGGAGAAAAAGAGGCAGTTGAAGGTCTTATACTTTCTCGTAAGGGTGTTGATACTTCTGGTGTTTTAAAAAGAGTAAAAGCTGAACTTGCAAAGATTGAGAAAGATTTACCTGCAGGAACTACGCTTAATATTTTTTATGACCGCTCAGATCTAGTTTCTAAAGCGATAAATACAGTTTCTAGGGCTCTGCTAGAGGCCTTAGTTTTAATTCTTATAGTACTATTTATATTTTTAGGAAACTTTGCTTCGGCCTTTAGCGTAGCAATAATCCTACCTTTTGCAGGAATGATGACTTTTATTGCTATGGGTTATTTTGGAATATCTGCAAATCTTATGAGTCTTGGTGGACTCGCTATTGCCATAGGAATGCTTGTTGATGCAGGTGTTGTAATGGTAGAAAATATAAGTGAGCATCTAGCTGATGAGAAGAATAAGCACAAACCTAAAATTGATGTAGTGCTTAGTTCTGCTAAAGAAGTTGCAAGTCCAGTCTTTACTGGTGTTTTAATAATTATTATAGTTTTTTTACCACTCTTAACACTAGAGGGTCTCGAGGGAAAACTTTTTGTGCCAGTGGCACTTAGTATTGTTTTTGCTCTTACTTCTTCACTTATTTTAGCACTTACTTTTATTCCAGTTGTGAGTTTTTATGTTTTAAAACAAGCTCCTCAAAAGAAAGTCGCACTTATGGTGTTTTTAGAGAACAAGTATGAAAAAGTTTTAAACTTTTCCCTCACAAACCAAAAAACTGTTTTCTTGATAGCTGGTCTTTTATGGATACTTGCTATTGGTGCTTACACACAGATAGGAAAGACTTTTATGCCTACCCTTGATGAGGGTAATGTTATCATCGGTATAGAGAAAAACCCTTCTATCTCACTTGAGGCGAGTCGTGATATTGACCTGAAAATTCAACAAGCACTTATACGTGAAGTGCCCGAGATTCTCTCTATTGTGGCTCGTGGTGGTTCAGATGAGATTGGACTTGATCCTATGGGGCTTAATGACACAGATACATTCTTAGTACTAAAGCCAAAAGAGGAGTGGAGGGTTCCATCCAATGAGTGGTTATTAGATGAATTTCGTCGCATTTTAGATGAGTTCGTTGGAGTTGAGTATGGATTTACACAACCTATTGCTATGCGAATATCTGAAATGTTAAGCGGCTCTCGTGGAGATATAGTGGTAAATATTTACGGGGAAGATGCCAAAAAGTTGGAGACAATAGCTAAAGAGGTTTATAAAATCACTCAAGATGTAGAAGGTAGTAGTGATGTATATAAAAAAGCTAATGAGGGAGTTGCTTATTGGGAGATAGAGTTTAAAGATGCAGCGATGGCACGATATGGTGTTAGTCGTAGCGAACTCTCTTCGTATTTAAGAGCTTCTGTTAATGGCACCCAGGTTGGTATTATTCAAGAAGATCTTCGTCGTATACCTTTGATGATTAAGGGAGATAGAGCTCTTCAGACGAGTATGAATAAGAACAAAAACCTACAATATATCTTAAAAAATGGAACAGGTGTCGAGATAAATGAACTTGTTAATTTTAAAATGACACTTGGTCCAGTGCAAATTGATCATGAGAATGGAATGAGAAAATCTTTAGTTCAAACAAATGTTGTAGGACGAGACTTGGTTGGATTTGTTGATGAGTTAAGTACAAAAATATCTGCCACTATTGAGCTTCCTCAAGGTTATTTTATAGAGTATGCTGGAGAGTATAAAAATCAACAAAGAGCTGCAGCAAGACTATCTTTTGTTGTTCCTTTGAGTATAGGTTTAGTATTTATTCTTTTACTCATGACTTTTAAATCTACACTTCAAGCCACTTTAGTGCTATTAAATATTCCATTTGCCCTTGTTGGTGGTGTCTTTGGACTTTATTTTACAGGTGAGTATATGAGTGTTCCTGCAACGGTTGGTTTTATTGCCTTGATGGGTATTGCAGTTCTTAATGGTGTTGTGATGCTTAACTACTTTAATGATCTTAAGGGTAAGGTGAGTGATTCTTTAGAACTTGTAACCATTGGGTCAATCAGAAGACTACGTCCAGTTCTTATGACCGCATTTATAGCTGCACTTGGACTTATTCCTATGCTCTTTGCAACAGGTCCTGGTTCTGAAATACAAAAACCTTTAGCGATTGTTATTATAAATGGACTTGTCTCTTCTACTTTTTTAACACTCGTATTACTACCAATTTTATATCATAAATTTGTAGCTAAAAAAGAGAATAAGAAAATAGAATAATAATTATCAAATGAAAATGATAACTTTTATCATTATTAAGACAGTTCTAAGTTGATATCTATTATCATTTGACTAACAAACAGTTAGGAAATGATAATGATTGATACACTTTATATAGCTTCAGCAGATAAAATTGATAATAATCCAAAGGTAGTAGTTGAGAAAAGAACTACAGCCTTAGAGCAGAGTGGTATGATTCACTCTAAGGTTGCAGGCAGATTTGAAGTAGTAAAAAAACTACCAAAAGAGGCAAACAGTTTTGATAGTATGTTTGATTATGCAGATGCATTTGGAAAGCTACGTCTAGCTTATATAGATAGCGCACATAAAATAAGTAATGTACCCAAAGAGCCTAAGTATGCTACCGCGTTTGGCGGAGAATTTGGGCTTAATACAGCCTCATATCATAACTTCTCAGCACATATATCAGCCTATGTTTCACAATTAATTCCCGCATTAAATCCTAGTAGCGACAACATTAATGAGGATTTTTTTGATGTAAATGGTGACTCTTTTGTATATATTGGTGAAGCAAGTATAGATTATAACAGTGAGCTTTTTCAAACTAGAGTTGGTCGCATTAGAGTTGAGACTCCGTATGCAAATTCTGATGATATTCGTATGGCTCCAAATACTTTTGAAGGTGCTTGGACAAATATTGACTTCTCTTCTTCACTTTCAACACAGGCATTTTATTTTAATAGATGGGCTGGATATGATTCTCAGGATGAAGATGCATTAGAGTCTCAAAATAGCTTTAAAAATCTTGTGAGTGATGAGAGTTTTGGTATAGTGGGAGCTTCTTTAACTTATAAGTATGCCAAAGACAGTGAGTTAAGTTTTTGGTACAACTATATTGATGATATGGCTGCTATTTCATATGCTGAAGTTGTTGGCATATACTTTATAGATGGTGAAAATATTCACTTAGATTATGGTCTTCAGTTAAGTAATATTGCAGAGTTAGAAAACTCAGATGTCGATGGAAATGTTTTAGGTGTGATGGCTATTATACACTACAATGGAGCATTTATTGGAGGTGCTTACAATGCTTCATTCTCAGATGAAGGGAAGTATGTAACAAATGGTTTTGGTGGTGGACCATACTATACATCACTTGATGAAGCGACTATTTCGGCTATATCTGAAGGTGGAGCAACTTCAGGAAACCCCGTTGATGATAACAATGCAGAGGCATTTAGAATAGGCCTTGGTTACGAGTTCACTCAAACATTTTTGGATGGTTTTACTTTTGAAGCAGTTTATGGAGAGTTATCCAATGAAAATGGTAGTATTGATGAAAAAGATGCGATTATGACCTACGAAATAGGTGATAGATGGTATGCTGAGGCTATATATACAAAATATAGTTCTTCATGTGATAATAATACATTTAATAGAGCCCTTGTAAGAGTTGATTATAGTTTCTAATTAACCAGCGATTAATATGATATCTATTATCATTATGAAAACAGATATGCAAATAAAAGAATAAATATGAAAACATTAAAAGATTGCCGTAAAGCCTGTAAGGTAAAAGTTGTAAAGTTAAATGCAGATACTGATTTAAAACAGAGACTTATCTCTTTTGGAATCATGAAAGAATCAATTATAGAAGTGCTTGAACATACTCCAGCTAAAAGTACTATAGAGGTAAAAGTTGGTAAGATGCGTATAGCTCTTCGAGCTCAAGAAGCAGGGCTTATAGAGGTAGAAGAAATATGAAAGATCTCGAAGGAAAAGCCTGTCCTGTAATAGCTAATCACATCAAAATAGCACTTGTTGGACAACCAAATGTTGGTAAGAGTATGCTTATTAACTCAGTATCAAATGCACATCTTCATGTAGGAAACTTCTCTGGTGTTACAGTGGATAAAACAGAGGTGCTTTTTGATTATAGTGATTATCATTTTACTGTCGTTGACCTCCCTGGTACTTATGCTTTTACAGACTACACGATTGAGGAGAGAGTAACTCATGAGTATTTATGTGCAGCAAGTTATGACCTTATAATTAATGTGGTTGATTCAACAAACTTAGCAAAAAATCTTCAACTTACCGCTGAACTAATGAGTATGAGTAAAAATATTGTTATTGCTCTAAATATGAGTGATGAGGCAGATAAAGAGGGTATCAATATAGATGCTGAGTATATGTCTGAGCTTATAGGTATTCCTTGTATTAAGGTTTCAGCTGTAACCAAAGAGGGAATCGAAGAGCTTCTTGAAGCTGTTGTACAGGTAAAAGAAGCAGAGACTCAAGAGTCAAAACTTATTTTTAGTGAGCCTGTGGAAGAAGAGATTGCTCAAATTATGTGGTATTTAGACAAGCATAAACATAAAGCCGTTAACTCATATAGAAACATAGCAATTAATCTTCTTAAAAACAATAAAAAAACATATGCAAGACTTCATGATGAACCTATATGGATAGAGTTACAACCGATTCTTATTGATGCTTTAAAGCATATAGAATTACACCATGATAGTGATGATATTAAAGAGGCTTTTGCTGAAGAGTTTGCTTCATTTAACCGTGGTATAGTGGCTGAAGTTGTTACAGAAGAGAATGCTCAAATTGAGAAAAAAACACTTACAGAAAAAATAGACAATGTTTTAATTCATCCTATTCTTGGTATTCCTATTTTCCTTTTCTTTATGTGGAGTCTTTTTCAGTTAACATTTGAAATCGGTTCAATTCCTATGGAGTGGATAGATGCATTTTTTGGTTGGTTTGGTGACACAGTAGGTGCAACAATTCCAAATGATGATGTGCGTTCACTTATAGTTGACGGAATTATTGCAGGTGTGGGTGCAGTAGTGCTTTTTGTGCCAAATATTATAATTCTTTTTATCGGTATTGCACTCTTAGAGAGTACTGGATATATGTCTAGAGTTGCCTTTTTGCTTGATGGGTTTTTTCATAAATTTGGTCTGCATGGTCAGAGTTTTATACCGCTTGTAACAGGATTTGGTTGTTCGATTCCCGCCTATATGAGTGCAAGAATTTTAAAGAATGATAGAGATAGACTTCTGACTCTTTTTATAATAGGATTTATGTCATGTGGAGCTAGACTACCTGTTTATGTTCTTTTTATTGGGGCTTTTTTCTCTCCTGAAATGGCTGGAAATATGCTATTTGCTATTTATATAAGTGGAGCTATGCTTGGTCTAGTTGCAGCTAAAATACTAAAGCTAACCGCGTTTAAAGGTGAGGATGAGCCATTTGTAATGGAAATGCCAAAGTATAGACTTCCATCTGCTAAACTTATTTGGCA
>CAZPRE010000060.1:0-10097 GCA_964588875.1 uncultured Sulfurimonas sp.
CTTAAGTATCGCTACTTAGAGCTTCGTGATCCAGACCTTTACAATGTATTTCGCCTACGTTCAAAAACTGCTATTGCTGCTAGAAATATTCTTGATGCAAACGGTTTCCTTGAAGTTGAAACGCCAATCCTTACTAAATCAACTCCAGAGGGTGCAAGAGATTATTTAGTACCTTCTCGTGTTCATGACGGTGAGTTCTATGCACTTCCTCAATCTCCACAACTTTTCAAACAACTTTTAATGGTTGGTGGATTTGATAGATATTTCCAAATAGCAAAATGTTTCCGTGATGAAGACTTACGTGCTGACCGTCAACCTGAATTTACTCAGATAGATGTTGAGATGAGTTTTTGTAATCAAGAAGATGTTATCAAAGTAGCTGAAGATTTACTAGAGGCTATGTTTAAAGCAGCTGACATTGATGTTAAGCTTCCATTTAACCGTATCACTTATAACAATGCTATGGAAACATACGGTTCTGATAAGCCAGATATGCGTTATGCTCTTCCTATGGTAGATGTTATCGATATCTTCGAGCGTTGTGATAATGAAATCTTTACAAACATCGCTAAGCAACCACATAAAAACCGTATCAAGGCTCTTAAAGTTCCTGGTGCTGATTTAGTATTCTCAAAACGCGAAATGAAAGGTTTTGAAGAGTATGTACGTAAGTTTGGTGCTCATGGTCTTGGTTATTTCCAAATGAAAGAAGACGGGCTTAAAGGTCCACTTATTAAGTTCTTTTCTGAAGCTGACATCGCTCTTTTAGTCCAGAGACTAGAGATGGAAGTTGGTGACGTAGTATTCTTTGGTGCAGGTGATAAGAAGACTGTATGGGATTATATGGGTCGTTTTAGAAACTTTATCGCTGAGCATGAAAAAATGAATCTTGTTGACCCTGACGCTTTTGAATTTGTATGGGTTGTTGACTTTCCAATGTTCGAAGTTGAAGATGGTCGTGTTAAAGCACTTCACCATCCATTCACACAACCAAAAGACACCGACAAAGAAGATATTGAAGAGATAGAGTCTATCGCTTATGATATCGTTCTTAATGGTACTGAACTTGGTGGTGGATCTATTCGTATACATAAAGAAGAAGTTCAAGAAGAAGTATTTAAACTTCTTGGCATTGAAGAAGAGGAAGCTCAAGAGAAATTTGGTTTCTTACTAGATGCTCTTAAATTTGGCGCGCCTCCACATGGTGGTTTTGCTCTTGGTTTTGACAGAATGATGATGCTTATTACTAAAAAAGCAAGTATTCGTGACGTTATCGCATTCCCTAAAACACAAAAAGCTTCTTGTGTACTTACAAAAGCACCAAGTCCAGTTGATAGCACTCAACTACGTGATTTACACATTCGTCTTCGTGAACAGACTAAATAGTCCCCTAAAAGGATAATTTTTGATAAGAATTAAAAAACTTTTTTTAATTATCGGAGCTCCAGGCTCTGGTAAAACTACAGATGCAGAGCTAATAGCTGCAGGCAACGAAAATATTACACATTATTCCACTGGAGAAATGTTAAGAGCTGAAGTTGCTTCTAAAAGTACTCTTGGATTAGAAATAGAGCAATTTATTTCAAAAGGTCTTATTGTACCTATTGAAATAGCAATTGCGACTATTACAAACGCCATTAAAAGTGCACCTACTGATGTTGTTATTCTTGATGGTTATCCTAGAAGTATGGAACAGTTAAATGCTCTTGATGAGTACCTTCAAAAAGACACCTCCTTAGAGCTTAGCAGTGTTATAGAAGTAGAAGTAAGTGAAGAAACCGCACATGACAGAGTTCTTGGTCGTGCACGCGGTGCTGATGACAACACAGAAGTCTTTGACAACCGTATGAAAGTTTATACTGAACCATTAGCCGATATACAAGCTTTTTATAATGAAAAAGATATATTAAAGGTAATAAGTGGAGAATCTAGTATAGAAGAGATCGTTGCTGAGATGGAAGCTTTTATTAAAAGTAAGCTATGAGGAATAGAGTCAGTAGCTAAACGCGGCTATCCGCGTTTACTAGTCTTCGTCTTCTTTAAAACCGAAATCTTCTTCGTCACTACCTTTTTGAGCTTCCGTAATATCTGCGATTAACTCTTGACACTCTGCTTCATCAATATCACCATTTGTAATATCTTCTAAAACATCTTCTAAGTCAGCTTTAAACTCACGTAGTTCTTCTATTTCTTCTTTAGCATCCTGTGTAGCTTCTTTATTATCTGCTATCTCTTCAAAGATTTCATCTAGTCTCTCATTAAGATCAGGAATAACGCTTTTTGTAAGTAACTCTTCTAATTTTTCTGCATATGACATATATATACCCTCGTATTGTTTTAATTATCGGAATTATACTATAATTTTATATGAATTTTTATGCACTTATAATAGGAACAGAAATCCTAAATGCCAGACGAGAAGATAAACACTTTACATTTGTTAGAGATGAGCTTGCTAAGTATGGTCATGAGCTATTTGCATCTTTTATAGTTAAGGATGACAAAGAGCTTATTGTAAAAGCTTTTGAGCTTATAAAGAGCGATACTGAGTCTATCATGTTCTCTTTTGGAGGAATTGGCTCAACACCTGATGATCTAACACGTGAGCTTTCAGCCAAAGTATTTACAACTCAGTCTATAGTAAGGCACAAACAGTTTGCCCAAGATATAATCGATAAGTTTGCAGATAAAGCATATCCACATAGAATTCATATGTCAGACCTGCCACATGACTCTCAATTACTTTTCAACCCGGTGAATAATATGTCAGGATACTCTTTGCAAAACCGTTTTTTCTTTGTTCCAGGATTCCCTGAAATGGCACACCCAATGATAAGAGCAGTAATTGAAACTCATTTTGCAATATCAAAAGAGAAATTTAGATACACACTACTCGCTAAAACAAGCGAAGAGACTCTTATAAACCTAATGAAGAGTATTCCTGATGACATAGAATTATCATCCCTACCTATGTTTAGAGATGCAAAACCACTGGTTGAACTCTCATTAAGTGGATATGAAAACTCAAAGGTAAAACACTACTTTTCTCTATTTACAGATGAGTTAAATAGGCTAAATATATCCTATTCTTAATAGTTATATAGTTTTTCTCGATATTAAAGTAGAATAAATCAAGGAATTAAGTCATGTTAATTTGGTTATTGGTACTTTTATTGCTTATTACTCTTATATATGTATTTTATAGATTTGTTTTCTCTAAAAAAGAGATAGATACAAAAGTCTATAAGGAACATTGCACCTTCAAAATATAAGAGATTAAATGATGCTACACAATATGAACAACCATGTATTCAAAGGCCACAAAACATTGCTGGGTAGTAAATATGTCACCTATGGTGAAGTAGAGCTATCTTTAAGAAATGATCTGTTTAATAAAGCTAATGGGTTTGATTGGGCTACAGTAGGTTCAGCTTCTCAACAACTTGCTTTTTCTATACTTTGCCAAATGAGTGATAAAACTTTAGCAAAAGAGTATGCAGCTAAATTTGCATCTGATGTCGTCAAAAATTTAAACTCTCGTGATTGGGTTTTACATTCCATGGATGTATTAGAGTGGATTGATCAAAATTGTGAAAAGCCAAAAAAAGATGAATTAACTCTTGTTCATCCTCCAAAAAATATTAAAAAAGTTAAAAAATCAAATGTTGTAAAAAATGTATGTAAAGAACTAGGTATTACCCAGAAGCATTTAGCTGAAATTTTAGAGGTTCCAGAAGGAACAGTAAGTTCTTGGGCTGTTAAAAATGAAATTCCTAGACTTGGAAAAAAAGCAATAGAGTTTTACATACTAAATGTTAAAAATCAAGAAATTGTAGATAGTTACAGAAGCTTTAAAGAACTTCTTGAAGCTTCATAAAAGAGGGGTTAATGAAACCAAAAGATGAAGTAACAAGAAGCCTTCTTGTAGATAGAACAACATGGGACGACTCTATGAAGTATTCTAGAGATAGATATAAAATGAGCCTCTCAAAAGTAATAGAGTCTCTTCTTCAAGAGTGGCTTGCTAAAGAGAAGCGCAAACCTTTGGATAACAACAAGCAGGGAAAATTCCTTCATTAGAACTATCTTGCATATCCTTTATTTAATGGGTTATTTTCATCATAATCCAAAAGAGCTAAAACACTTTTTTTATTCATTTTTCTAGCAAAATCAACTGCTGTAAAGCCTTTAGCATCAGCTGCACTCTGATCAACACCCTTCTCTATTAAAATCTTAGCTATTTCAATTCTACCATAACAAGCTGCCGCCATAAGGGGAGTAAAACCACTTCTTCGTGTAGTTTTATTCACATCTATATTGTTTAATATGAGATAATTAACCATCTCAATATTATCGTAAGTAATAGCCATGTCTAAAATACTAACACCCTCATCATCAAAGTCAAAAGCATCAGCTCCACTTTCAATTAAAAGCATTAGAAGATCAAAGTCACATCTACTTCTAATAGCAACTGCTAATACTGATTCTCCAATATCATTTGTCTCTTGCAGGTCTGCACCACTTTTAATATGTTTTTTTACATTTATATAGTCATTGTTGTTAAATAATTCAAGCCAAGTGCTCATAGAAAGTTCCCTGTTTATTAAAAATATTTTATTAATTAATCGTAGATTGATTATATATCAATTTTCATTAGTAGTTTTTATGTATAATTCCACTAATAAATAAATTAAGCGAGAATTAAATGCAAATTATTGAAACATCAGATGCTTTTAAAGCACTAATAGAAAATATTAAAACAACAACAGATGGCTATCGTGATCCTTTAGCATTTGGTGTTTGTAGAGTAGATTTAGGACAACTTAATGTTGATAAATCTCTTCAAGCTACTTATCCACTAATTAACTGGGATGAAAACTTTGGTAGTGCAGCTATATTCGTTAGAGCACTTGAGGAACAAGGTATAAATGTAGATTTTACTCAATCAGAAGTTGTTTGCAATATCAACCTAGATTTTTTAAGAGCAGCTTTAGCTGCGTTTACTCCTTATTCTGATGAAGCACATGGTGATGCACATAAAAATATTCAAGTAATTTCAGCTCTTTATGCTCAAATAATTAATAATGGATCTTTAGAAAATGAGTTTAAAGTAACATTTATTTTTGATGATGCTCCACTAGAAAGTGTTGAAGCTTCATACTTAAAACTATATGCTATTTCCCAAGCAAAAGTGCCCTTAAGAGACATCAACCTAAATGGTGCATTTGGTGCACTTCCTAATGTTGCATGGTCAGCTGGTCAACCAATTGAACTTGAGTACTTAAGAGAATTCGAAATAGAACTTAAACTTGCAAATGATTACCCTCATATTGATTTTGTTGATAAATTTCCAAGATTTTTACAACATATTATTCCTCAAGATAATACTCGTATACTAGATACTTCTAAAGTACGTTTTGGTGCACAACTAGCTGCTGGAACAACTGTAATGCCAGGTGCTTCTTATGTTAACTTCAATGCAGGAACTACAGGTTCTGTTATGGTTGAAGGTCGTATTTCTTCTTCTGCTATTGTTGGTGATGGTTCAGATATTGGTGGTGGTGCTTCTATTTTAGGTGTTCTAAGCGGAACTGATGGTAACCCTATCTCTATTGGTAAAAACACTCTTCTTGGTGCTAACTCAACTTGTGGTATTCCTTTAGGTGACTCTTGTATCATCGATGCAGGTTTAGCTATTTTAGAGGGAACTAAAGTTGGTATCTATCCAGCAGAGTTGAAGAAAATCATGGAAGTTAACACTAATGCAAATATGGAAGGTGAAGTATTTAAAGGTAAGCAACTTGCACATTTTAGTGGACTTCACTTTAGACAAAACTCTTTAACAGGTGAGATTACTGCTTCTCGTTCAACAAGAGAGATTAAACTAAATGCAGATCTTCACTAACTTTAAACTCTAGCCTCTTTTTTATCTTCTTGGTATTATAATAAACTAATACCAAGGAGAAGCCTATAAATATTTCAAATAATATTTCGTCAATGCAAACAAATCAATCTTTCCTTAATACAAATGCTAAAAATATAAAAGATGAGATGCTTAGTTCCCTACTAGATATTAAAGTCTAATAGTTTAAAATATTCATACTTTTTAAATTTCTTAGCATCTCAGACTTTTCATCATAAAACTCTTGCTTTGCACCTAGTTTCAAACTACTAAAAACAGGCTTTCCAACAATAATTCTTCCCTCAATACCATCCTTAAGTGTTTTAATACCCCAAGTATCATGAAATACTATTACTTGCTCATTGTATATGCCAACATAAAGCATTATATGTCCTTTTTTGTAAAGAAGTGTTTTAAACGGGAGTGCTTTACTTTTTATTATGTTTAATTTTTGAGTATCACTGAGTTCTGATAGGCTAATGATTTCCCCTATCTTACTTTGCATGTATGAGTTTCGAGGAAGCCATATGCCAAAAGGTGCAAACATATCTCTTAGCATTGAAGAACAATCACGCTGAGAATACATACCGCCCCATCCATAATTTGATTTAGACACTTCATCAATAATACTTTCAAGATTACTTGCATTAAAAGCTAAAGAGTTTTTACTTGCTATTAATTTAGAGATTTTAGATTTTATAAAAAGGGGTTCTTCTAAACTCGCTGAAGATACAGTTAAAATAGTATAAAATTCTTCAGACTCATCAACAAGAGCGAGCATAGTGCCTATTTTAGAATTAAATAAAAACTTGCCAGAATCTGAATATAGTGCTATGTCTTCTTTAGTTAAAAATATTTGTTGTGCCCCTTGCCAAATATCCGTATAGTTTTTTTCTAAAAAGACCAGTTCGTTTGATTGAATCCAACCAAAGGTAAAACTACTAAATACAAATGCCCACTCTCCACTCTTAGAGTAGTGAGATACAAAGATAGGCTTATTAGCTTGTATAGTGCTGTTTTGTAGGTAATCAAAAGGGAAACCCTCTCCTGCTTTAGTTGGGTCTAGCAGAACGGGTTTATTTGTTGGTAGAGCTCTTATGTTTGTGTATTTAAGAGTAATCGCCTTTTTATTAAGGGAGCCATATTTTTCTAGATTAAATTCATTCTTCATCTGAATAAAAAAACTTTTATTTATAGGTTTTAAATTTTCACCATACGAGTTACTCGGTTTGTAAGAGCGCAGAGGCCATATAATCTCTTCTATTCTCATATTAGGCTTATCCATATTCCATGGAGTAAAATAGGACTCTTCATACTCTCTTTGGTTTATATAAGACATCGGTGTAAAATTAACACCTTTTGTAAATTTACTGGCTTTTTGAGGAATATTTACTAAATCATAAATTTCTGAGCTATAAACCTTTTTTTCAACTTGAGGCTCTTTATTAGCACACCCAGAAAAAATAAAAATTATAAATATGATTAAGCAGTACTTCATACACTCACCTTTTAGTCAACATCTCCAAATCTACTTACAACTCTGCCTATTACTTCTAATTCATTAGGATTAAGAGTCACAGTATCGTAGACTTGATTATCTGATATTATATCTACTTTTCCATCTATTCTCTGCTGAACTCTTTTAATAAATAGACCAGCATCTGTTCTTATAGTAAATATTCCACCACGACCGAGGTCAGTTTTACTTCTATTAATAAATACTATATCATTATATGAAAATGTTGGTTCCATTGAGTCACCGGAAACATTAATTGCTTCAATGTGCTTGAGTTCTCTCTCTCCGCCTAGCATGAATACAAAATGTTCTGGCATCTCAAGTTCTTCAATCTCTTCACATTGCTCATCTGCACCACCACCAGCACTTACATTTACATCATTATAGTACCTAACCATGAAAAATTTATTTGTAGCTTCAATAAGGCTCTCTGGTGATTGCCCATAAAGCATCCAGTTTATAGATATAGATTTTGTTGCACAAAAATCTAAAAGTTCTGTAAATGGAATCTTATTTCGCTTTTTCATAGTAGCGAAGTTCATTTGAGATATTCCTAGAATATCAGCTATATCTTTGTCAAACACTTTTTTAGGCTTGAAGTCTTGAGATATGATACTCTTGATCTCTTCAACTATTTCTGTAAAACCATTCATATTGTCCCCTTTTTGTTAAATATATCCAGATTATAATCTAATTCTGCAATAAAGTCAAAAAAAGTATGGCAGTTTGACATACTTTTTAAATAAATATGTAAAATTGTGTAGTATTTAAGTTCTAAAGAACAATGCAGCGAAGCACTAAATGCTGAGTCGTAAACAATTAAATTAAGGGATTTGAAATGTCATTATTTATTAAAAATGCAGAAACTCTATTTGAAAGATTTGAAAATGAGATTGAAAAGTGGGCAGAAAAAGTCTTTTAGCACTCAAAGTGGAAAGTGCCATTGGTTAGTACTTCTCGTGTAAAACTACTCTTTAAGCTTCTTCTCTTCGTCCAATTTAAATTGTTCTTCACGTGCACCAGATTTTTTTTTATGGTAACCACCAAAAATAAATACCATAAACAATATAAATAGAAAAAATACAATACCGTTAACAATATCCATTACACTTCTCCAAAACTATCATATGTTTGACGTATAGCATCATAGAGCACTATTCCAGTACTAATAGCTAAGTTTAGACTTCTGCCCTCTTTAGTCATAGGTATAGTTATATTTTTACTTTTAAACTTATTTAAAATATCTTCTGGTATTCCAGCTGTTTCACTTCCAAAAAAGATAAAATCATTCTTCTTAAAGGTAGCATCAAAATATGGTCTGTCTGTTTTAGTAGTAGCGAAATGAGCATTGTCTTTAATTTCGTTATTCTCAAAGAACTCGTCAATACTTTCCCAAACATGTAAATCAAGTTTGTCCCAGTAATCAAGTCCTGCACGACGAACAGCTTTTTCATCTATATCAAAACCAATTGGTTTTATAAGATGAAGTGAGGCACCCGCGTTTACACAGAGTCGCCCTATTGCACCCGTATTATTCGGAATTTGTGGATTTACTAAAACTAAATTAAATGCCATAATATAATCTTTCAAGAAACTTATTTCTTGTAGCTTTAGGGGGTTGTAGGGACATAGTGCCCCTGCCATTGAAATGGGCTTTGCTCATTTTAATGCATATCATTAAAAGATTACCGTTTTGTTCGCAAATACAAAGATTCTATCTTCAAGCGCAAGCTTTAAGGCACGAGAAAGAACAACTTTCTCCACATCTTTACCTTTTCTCTGCATATCTCTCCAGCCATAAGCATGATCAACATGTATAACTTCTTGAGCGATAATTGGACCCTCATCAAGATTATTATTTACAAAATGAGAAGTCGCGCCAATAATTTTAACGCCTCTGTCATATGCTTGCTTATAAGGATTTGCTCCTATAAATGCGGGTAAGAAAGAGTGGTGAATGTTTATAATTTTATCTTCAAATGCTTCTACAAACCTTGGAGTTAAAATTCTCATATATTTTGCTAGAACAATATAATCAACATGACCAAAGCCCTCTATACACTCAATAATTTTACTCTCGTGCTCTGAGCGCTCAAGGTTTTCATGAGAAATAGTCACATAAGGAATATCAAATTTACTTACAAGAGACTCTAGTTTGTCGTAGTTAGATACAACAGCTAAAATATTTGCTTCAAGCTCACCTGCTTCATGGCGAATTAAGATATCACCAAGTGCATGCATCTCTTTTGTAGCCATTATAATGATATTTTTCTTTTTAGGTGCAATTACCTCTACCGAAGTATCTTCTGGAAGAGCATCTACTATAGTAGCTTTAAGATCATCTAAATTCACATCACCATCAACTACACTTCTCATGAAGAACTTGTTGTTTTCTTTGTCAACAAACTCACTATTTGATAAAATATTGAGATCAAAATTAAAAAAGATTGTTGATACTTTATGAACAAGCCCCTTTTCATCATTTGCATCTATTAGTACACGATATTGGCTCATTATTTATTTCCCTTTTCAAGTGCTTCAACTCTAGAATCAATCGTTGATAAAACATACTCTAAGAAATTCAAAGTCATATCTACTTTGGCTTCTATATTTGTATTGTTAGATATTAATTTTATAATTTAACTTCTTATTGAACTTGACAATATTTCTCCTTATTTA
>CAZPRE010000061.1:0-9908 GCA_964588875.1 uncultured Sulfurimonas sp.
GAACAACATCACGAACAACTGGATTAATAATTTTATCTTCCCAAGAGAATCCCCAATTAGAAATAGTTTGTGCAGCGAACTCAGAGTTAAGTCTATACTGAACTGTCAGCTCAATCGAAACAGGTAGTGAACGCTTATCAAGAACCGTAATTGCTGGTTTAGTTAAGATACCTGATGCACCCGTATTTGATTCTATGCGTGAAGCATAGTTAATAATACGAACTTTTGTATCTACCACATAAACTTTTTGAATTACAGGAACGATAAAGTGAAGACCTGGAAGAAGCGCTTGATCTTGATACTTACCATTTGTGCTTAAGATACCGCGTTGACCCTCTTCAATAATTGTAAAAGGTTTAGCAAGAACCATAATTAGTACGATTGCAACTATAAAGTAGATTAATCCAGCTTTTTTACCACCAAAATTTAAATCTATATTTGGCATTTGAGGGCCTTTTGGACCTCCGCCGTTTCCACCTGAACCACCTGAAGGTTTTTTAAACCCTCCACCATTTTCGCTCTTTTTCTTGTTAAAGTAATCATTCATATCTGATGCCATTGTAATACCATTCCTTAATTTATTTCATAAAATGAAGTAACTCTTCATTTATTAGTTCAAAAAAGGAACAAAGTCCCTTTTCTCCGCTTGCGCCGCTATGGCGACTAAAGTTAAAGTTTTTCTAATTATACTAGTCTATATATGTTAAATAGTGCTCGTACTTAGCATTCCTGCCAAATACAATGTCAAAGTAAGTTGATTGAATTTTTTCAGTCATTTCACCACGGCTCCCACAGCCAATTTGTCTTGCATCTACAAGAGCAACTGGAGTAATCTCAGCAGCAGTTCCTGTTAGGAATGCCTCATCAGCTACATACACTTCTTCTCTTGTTATACGGCGACGTGTAACTTTAATACCAAAGTCTTCAGCCATTTCAATAACCATTTTCTGGGTAATAGATGCTAATGAATTATCATTTGGTGGAGTAATTAACTCTCCGTTTTTCACCATGAAAAAACATGCACCACTAGCTTCTGCCACATAACCTTGGTCATCTAAAAGTAGTGCTTCATCATAACCACAATCAATAGCTTCATACTTAGCCATTTGAGAGTTTAAGTAGTTAGCCGATGCTTTTGCTTTACCCATATTTGAAGTGTTGGCGGGTCTAGTCATAGAAGCAATTTTCAGATTGATTCCTTTTTGAAGACCCTCTTCACCAAGATAAGCACCCCATTCCCAAGCAGACATAACAGTCTCAACTGGAGCCTCTTTATGGTAAACACCCATAACTCCATAACCTAAAAATGCAAAAGGACGAAGATATACATTATCGCCAGTGAACTCATTTTTTCGTACTAAATCAATTTGTGCTTGATTCATCTCTTCTACAGAGTAAGGAATATCAATAAGTGTCATTTTTGCAGACTCTTTTAGTCTTGTAGTATGTTCATTTAGACGAAAAATTGCATAACCTTTTTCAGTTTTATATGCTTTAGTTCCTTCAATTACACCATTTCCATAGTGTAGAGTGTGTGAAAGTACATGTACCTTGGCATCTTCCCAAGCTACAAACTCTCCATTCATCCAAATATATTTGGCTGCGTCCATAAATTCTCCAATAGTTTTTTCATAAAATTATTTGTATTTTATCCAAAATGATGTTTATATTGTATTAATAAATTAATACCCATACTTTTAAAAAGCTATTTGAGGGTATCAATTAAAGCATTTAAGCTTTTTTATATATAATGTCAGCTTAAGAGAATTAGTTAAAAGGCTTATATTAAATGACGCATGCTTACGCAGACTATAGAGATATAGATCAAAAACAATTAGAACTAGACATAGACGCGATAAAAGAGACTATCGGAAAGAGAACTAGGGAAGATTTTAAACACCTATTAAAACTTGAGAGATGGGGAAGAAGTGCAACAATTATTGGATTTCTTTTAATAGTAATGGTGAACTTTTTAGATGTTACTCACTATGGAATTTCTGATTTATCATTCTGGCTAATTGGTATTGTCGGTTCAGTACTTATTGGTGTTGGAAATGTTGGAAGATGGGCAAATGTAAGTCACCCTATTTTACATGGTGCTTACGATAAGGTTCCAGATATTCCATACAGATATACAAAAAAAGGTTATGCTTCTGGGAATAGACGCTGGGTAGACTGGTTAGATTGGATTAAACCTGATGCATGGGCTTATGAGCATAACATTATGCACCACTATCATCTTGGTGAAGATGATGATCCAGATAATGTAGAAAAAAACCTTAAATGGCTTCATGATATAAAGATTCCTATAGTTTTTAAATATATTTTTGTTTACATTTTTGCAGCTTTTTGGAAAGTCGCTTATTATGCACCAAATACACTTAGGATTTTAGAGAACAAAGAACGTATTAGAAGAAAAGAGGAACCTACACTTGATTATGAGCTCAGTCCTTTTACTAAAAATGGTTTAACACTATGGAAAGATTACATCTTACCTTATGGTCTTTTTCAATTTGTTTTTCTTCCACTGCTCTTTTTACCACTAGGACTAGAAGCCGTTTTAAATGCTTTTATTTTACTTGTACTTGCAGAAATTTTTGCTAACTTACACTCATTTTTAGTAATTGTACCTAACCACTCTGCTGAAGATATTTATCAGTTTTCAACGCCACATAAAACACAAGGCGAGTACTACTTAAGACAGATTATGGGAAGTGTAAATTATAATACGGGAACAGATCTTATAGATTTTGGTCATGGCTTTTTAAACTACCAAATAGAGCATCATCTTTTTCCAGATATGCCACATAGTTTTTACCAAAAAATGCAGCCTATTGTAAAAGAGATCTGCATAAAACATAACCTTGAATATAGACAAGAGTCGGTATTTAAAAGAATTGGGATGACTGTTGATTTAATGGTTGGAAAAACTAAAGTACTTAGAATAGAAGGAATTTAAAGATAGTCTAAATTACAAGGAAGAGGCATTGCCTTTTCCACAATAAAGGAAAAGACTTAAAGAGAATTTAGTAGGTTTTTAAAACATCATTTATTTGAATATATGCTCTAAGAGGTGAAGTTTCAAAGTAATATATATTATTCTTTTTAGCAAAATCTTTAGTCATTTTCTGCACCTTTAAAAGATTGAAACGCGGTGCTTTTGGAAATAGGTGGTGCTCTATCTGAGTGTTAAGTCCACCGTAAAACCAGTGTACAAATGCTCCACCAGAAAGTGAACGTGATGTTCTCATCTGAAGCTCCATCCAAGTAAAGTCTTCACTCTCATCTTTTTCAAAAACTTCACAACCTAGGTGATTTGTAATAAATCCAAATGCCAACCATGGAGAGAGTACAAGATTAAGAGTTAAAAAGACAACTATAGCTTCGCTAAATGGTAAAAAGTAAAAAATCGGACCCCAAACTATTGGCCAGTGCATAAGCATAAGTCCAAACTCGCCCCACTTACCGTGTTTGATTGTAAAGTTATATGATTGAACAATAAACGCGGGATACATAAAAAACATAGAACCCCAAAAAACTAAATACTTACTTGCACGCAGCCATGTTTTGTTTCCTTTATATTTAGGAGCAAATGCCCCATCCATTGCCAAAATATCTTCATCTTTTTCAGGAACATTACACCAAGTGTGGTGATTTATATTATGCTTAAAATCCCACCAAGACGATGAATTAGAGAGTATAAATGCAGAAAATGGATAAGAGAGTTTAAATGAGAGTGACTTCTTTTTAAAGTACTGAGTATGTAAAATATCATGCGATATAAATACTGCACGAGTAAAGATAATAGTCATAAAAAGGCCAAGTCCTATTGCTCCCCAAGTCTGTAAACCAGTAGCTTCCCAGTTAAATACCAGGACGTAGACTAGAATCATAGAGATTATAGTCATAACCATTTCAATGCTTCCACGAACAGGAACTCTATCTAAAAGACCAGCTGCACGAACTTCAGCTTTTAACTCATCAAAAATATCAGGATATATTGCTGCACTCATTTTATCACCTACAAAAAAATTTATAATTATTATAACAATTATATTCTAAATTTTAATTGATTATTATCATAATCGCATATAGTAAGTTTAAATTTTATTTTTTAGAGAGTGGCAGGAGATGCCACTTTAGTCTTTCTACCAGTGTACCTCAGCAGTTAACATTGCAGAATTCCAATCTTTATCATTTGAATCTTTTAAGTCATAAGTTTGACCAGAAAGTAGCCACTTCACATTTTTGTTTTGTTGCCATGCAAGACCGTAAATATAATTATTTTCAGTCGATGTCACCTTGTTACTTACTGTATTCTCATTTTCCCAGTTGTCATAACGAGCAACTAATGAATATTGTTTTTTCTCACCAATTCTATATGTAGCATTCACAGAGAAACCTGCTCCATTCCAATCAGTAGTTCCAGCAGGATCATCAGCATCAACAATACCTTTTTGATCATTTTCAGATTTAACATACTGAGCTGCAACTAAGAATGATGGAGCATTATATACAGAATGTAGACCATAAAATTTATAGTCAGCTGTCTTACCATTCACATCAGCATTATGAGAATTTTCCATATTGTACTGACCAAAGAAAGAAGCATCAAAGTATGTATCTTTCTTTGGTTTTCTCTTTTTCTCGCCATTACCTAAGATAGAAGCAGTCAATCTCCACTCAGCAGAAACACCATCACCGATTTCTTCATCATTTGCTCCATCATTGTCATTTGAACCATGATAACCCTCACCATTAAATACACCAACTTCTGATGTAAAATAAGGAGTTTTTGTTTTAAAGTTAAAACCTAAGTCAGCAGAGTTTGTTAGATGTCCTGACTCATCAGCTTCTACAAATACTTTAGATATAGAACGCATCCACCAACCTTGATGCTCTTCATAATCAATCCAAGGACGGTGAACCATACCAAACTCAACACCTGTAAAAGGAAGAACTTCATTTAAGTAAAGATAAGCATATTTAACATAAACATCTGCATGACCATCACCGTCTGCTGTACCATTATCATAAGTAGCATCTAAAGTAGCACGAAAATAAGATTTAGGGTCCTCTAACAGATAAGCTTTTACTTGAACATAGTTTCTTCTCATCTCAAAGTTAGTTGTAGTGTCTCCCTCTTTCATATCTTTACCTAGAAAATCTAAATAATGAACACCACTAAACTTTAACTTCGAAGCATGTGAAGCGAGTGTAGGCGTTGATTTTTTTAGCTCAGTACGACCCTCTGCAGCAGTTGTAAAAACTTGACCATTTGCATCTTGGTATAATTTAATATCACCCGCGTTTACAGCGACAGTACCTATTGTTAATGCAGCTAATACTGATAATGCAATTTTTCTCATGTGGGTATTTCCTTGTTTCTTTATATATTATTTTTTCTTATTGGAAGTATATGACTAGTCGGTTACGTTACGATTACAAAATCGTAACTCTTGTAACCTTTTACGCAGACTATTTTTTAAGTGAAAATTTGAACATTTTTTCCATAGAGATCGCTTCATCACGACCGTATACAATAATATCTCTATCTACTTTTATATTTTTATTTGATATTTTATCTGGATACTCAACAAAATTTAGAATATGCTTGATACAGTTGATTCGAGCGCGTTTTTTATCATCACTCTTAATAATTGTCCAAGGTGCAGATTCTGTATGAGTTGCACTTAACATCATAAACTTAGCAAGTGAATATTCATTCCATAATCTTTGAGACTCTTTATCTACTGGAGACAACTTATACTGCTTAAGTGGATCTGTTTCTCTAGCTTTAAATCTTGCAGCTTGCTCATCTTTTGAAACAGAGAAGTAAAATTTAAATATTAAGATATCTTCATCTACAATCATCTGCTCAAACTCTGGAGCATCTTTTAAAAACTTGTGATGCTGTCTCTCTGTACAAAAGCCCATAACTGGTTCAACCATAGAACGGTTATACCAACTTCTATCAAATAGAACTATTTCTCCAGCACCAGGAAGATGTTTCACATAGCGTTGGAAATACCACTGAGACTCTTCTTTATCACTTGGTTTCTCTAGTGCTACAACTCTTGCACCACGAGGGTTCAAGTGCTCAGTAATTCTCTTAATCGTACCACCCTTACCAGCTGCATCACGACCTTCAAAGATCATAAGGATTTTAAGACCCTTATCTTTTACATGGTTTTGGAACTTTAGAAGTTCAACTTGTAGAGCTGATAACTCTTTTTCATAAGCTAGCTTCTCTTTTTTTACCCAAATCTGAACTTTTCCGCTTTTCTCTTGACTTTTAACTTCTACTTTTTTACTCATTTATTACCCTTATTTTTTTAATTATTAACCTATAAACTTACCGTTACTTGTTATCTGTGCATCCATAATCTCTATCTCTCTCGCTCCAGAAATTACAATATCAGGATTAAGTGCGTAGTTAAGATTTTCATCTCTGTCGTCATAATCCACCGCATTTAAAATAACCTTCATAGACTCCATTCTAGCCTTTTGCTTATCTTTAGAACGAACAATTGTCCATGGTGCAGTATGTGAATGAGTCTGCTTAATCATGTTGTACTTTGTAGTTGTAAAATCATCCCATCGCTCTTGAGCTTGCATATCAATTTCACTAAGTTTCCACTGTCTAAGAGGATCACTTTTTCTTCTCTCAAATCTTAATGCCTGTTCATCTTTTGTAACACTATAATAAAGCTTTACCACTATGATATCTTGACGAACAAGATCATTTTCAAAACTTTGAACACCATACATAAAATCTTCATACTCTTTTTTTGTACAAAAACCAAACACCTGCTCAACCATAGCTCTGTTATACCAACTTCTATCAAATAAAACTATCTCTCCTGCTCTTGGAAAATGCTGAATGTATTTTTGGTAAAACCATTGTGTCTTTTGCTCTTGGGTAGGTTTACCAAGTGCTACAACACGGTAGTGTTTCTCGTCCATATAACGAGTAACTCTACGAATTGTTCCGCCCTTACCTGCTGCATCACGACCTTCAAAAAGAATAATCATCTTTTTATCAGTCTCTTCAAGATACTTCTGTAACTTAATCAGTTCAGCCTGATAAGGTTTTAGTTTTTTCTCATCAGATCTTTTTTTCTCAGCCTTACTTTTTGTACGCTTATTTGACTTTTTTGTAATATAACTAGCTATTAAATCCTCAAGGGAAACCACTTCACCATCTATTTTAAATTCTTCTTGATTTGCCATTTTTTTTCCTTTTATATTTATTTAAGAGTTTAGCTTTTTTAAGATTTTTTCGCCTTTTTCAATATGGCATAATGTAATCTCTCTATCTTCTTCTAACTCTTTTTTTACTTTTTTATCTAGTTTTGCTTTTAAAGCTTTATCTATTACTGCTTTTCTAGCATTTAACTTTTTTAAAAGACTTTTAATAGCCTTTTTTTTATTTGATGTTTTAAAATCTTCTAAACCTAACGCCTCTGTGACATTTTGAATAAACTTTTTCTTCCCCATCTCTTATCCTTTTTTTATAATTACAGATACATCTTCATCGTTCATAAGCATATCTTCACTAAAACTACTCATATCGCTATCTGAAGAGTGTGTAAATATTACCTCTGTCATAGCAATTAAATGTTTAGAAATTTCATAAGCATAAGAGCTATCGTTCATTAATGAAGTAGCCATCTCATTTGTTATCAAGTCTTTTCTAATTAAATTGTCAAGAGTACCATTTGATACTATCTCATACTTTTGCATATGTATTTTTGATTTTGATAGTAACATTAATATCTCATCATACTCTGTCATCATAGATATTTTATCTATATTTCGTAGTAATTCAGCTAAACCCATTCTGATTTCATCATACTGTTCTGAAATATGTTTATTCAAGTTTTTATTATATTTGACCAGGTTTTTTTGTAAATGCTTAGTATCTTTTACAGCATCTACTATATCTCTACATGCAAGTTTTATAGCATATAATTTTTCAATTTCTTTGGGTGACATATTTGATTGAGCTACAGTTGCAAAATCTATAATTTCCCCATAAATTCCCTTAATACGATGATTGTAAAAATCATCAATATCAACAGCACTCTCACTAAATTTGTCATCCACAAGCTCTTGAAGTGGCATTTCAGACATAATATTTGTTCTTTTTAAATTAAGACCATGTGTTATGATTTCAAAAGCATTTATATAGAGATGTTTTGTTTCTCTCTCAATGGCTGCAATTGCTGTATCTGAAATCTCTAAAACAGATTCATTAAGATATTGTGCAGTTTCATAACTCTCAAGCTCTTTTTCAACTTTACCTTTAAGAGTTTTTTCTAAAAAGATTACAAGTTTATCAACAAATGGTATAAACATTATTACACCCATTATTTTAAAGAAAGAGTCAAAGACGGCAAGTCTTAAAGTGTGATTATCAGGTGATATTCCAACGAAATCACTAAGGATACCTACTACTTCCATTATTTGGTTTATGAAAATAACGGCAACCAACGCGGTAATAACATTAAATACAAAGTGAGCACCAGCTAAACGTTTTCCATCTATGTTTGAACTAAGCGAACCAATAACTGCGGTAATAGTAGTTCCTATATTTGCCCCAATAGTAAGAGCTAAAGCATTTTCATAAGTTATTTGACCAACAGAAAGAGCCGCTAAGATAAGAACGATAGTAGCATGAGACGACTGCATAACAACAGTTGCTAATATACCAATACCAATAAAGATCATTAAACCTTTAAATCCATCAACTGCAAATGAAGCTAAATCAACGGCATCTTTAAATGATTCGAAGCCTTCTTTCATATAATGGATACCTAGAAATAAAAATCCAAGTCCAGCTAATATGTAACCGATTCCTTTTAAAGATTTGGCTTTTTGGAAGATCAGTATCACACCAAAGGCGAGCATTGGCATAGCATAGGCAGATATTTTCACTTTTAAACCAAATCCAGCCATTAACCATGCACCAGTAGTAGTTCCAATATTAGCACCTAAAATGATACCAATACCTTGAGTAAGTCCAATTAGTCCTGCACCAATAAAGGAAATAGTTAAAACTGAAACGAGAGAGCTTGACTGCATAATAGCAGTTGCAACAAATCCAAAACTAATGCTTTTATAAAGCTTATCCGTAGACTTTTTTAAAATTTTTTCTAATGCTCCACCAGAGAAGACTTTAAAGCCCTCTTCAAGTGTTATCATACCAAACAAGAATACAGCTACACCCGCTGCTATCTCTTTAAAATCTGGGCTAACCCAGAAACCATATCCTAATATAATCAGAATAGTGGGTAAAAATATTCTTCTTAACATTACAGCACTATACCTCTAATCATAAAATATATCAAAGCTGAAAGAAGAGCAGCAGCAGGAACTGTTATAACCCATGCAGCAATAATCTTCTTAATTGCATCTCTCTTCACATACTGTACTTTTTTAGTAGTTTTAAGATGTTTTTTAGCATCTTTAATCTTATCTTCTTCATCATGAATCATTTTATAAAGTTCAACAACTCTTTTATAATCTAACTCTCCTTTATCCTCTTTAGACTCCAATGTTTTAAGTTCATTATTAAGTGCTTTTAATACTTTTTTCTCATCAACTATAGCCTCTTTTTCAAGAGCTATACCATCTACTTTCTCAGCACCATCTAAATACTCCCGTAAGAAACCAACACCAAAGATACCACCAATTGCGATATGAGTCGAAGATACGGGAAGCCCAAGTTGTGAAGCGATAATTACAGTGATAGATGCAGCCATAGCTATGCTAAACGCTCTCATCTGATCAAGTTCTGTAATCTCTGAACCAACTGTTCGTATAAGCTTTGGTCCATAAAGTGCAAGACCTAAAGCAATATTTAGTTCTGAATATGGTATTTTAGTTATAGTGTTTTGTGGTTT
>CAZPRE010000062.1:0-9822 GCA_964588875.1 uncultured Sulfurimonas sp.
CCAACACTCTCAAACGCGAGAACAACTAGACACCAGCTTTCATCTTGTTATATAGGTTCAATGCCAGATAATATCGAAGGTATATTTGATGCTTACCAAGAGATGGCAATGTTATCTAAGTTTGGTGGCGGTATTGGTTGGGACTGGACACAGGTTCGTTCTATGGGTTCATTTATTGATGGACATAAAAATGCAGCCGGTGGAACAGTACCATTTCTAAAAATCACAAATGATGTAGCTATTGCAGTTGATCAACTTGGTACTAGAAAAGGTGCTATTGCTGTTTATCTTGAGCCTTGGCACATAGACATTAACGACTTCTTAGATCTAAAGAAAAACTCCGGTGAAGAGCGTCGTCGTGCACATGATCTTTTCCCATCACTTTGGTTAAACGATCTATTTATGCAGAGAGTTCAAGAAGATGCTATTTGGACACTTTTTGATCCGTACGATTGTGGTGAATTAGCAGAAGTTTATGGTGAAGAATTTAATAAAAAATATGTTGAATTTGAACAAGATGAAAGTATCATAAAAGAAACACTCAAGGCAAAAGATCTTTGGAAAAAGATTTTAACATCTTATTTTGAGACAGGTTCTCCATTTTTGTGTTTTAAAGATAATGCAAACAGAGCTAACCCAAATGACCACTTTGGTATTATCCGTAGTTCAAATCTATGTACTGAAATCTTTCAAAATACAGCACCAAATCATTATAAAATAAAATATGTTTTTGAGAATGGTGATAGTGTCTCTTATGAAGAAGATGAGATGGTAACTGTAGATAGTGGCCTAATAAAACCTGCTAAAAAAGTGACAGCGTTAGATTCACTTGGTGGACTTCCTATCTATGTTGTTGAAAAAGAAAAAATAGATGGTTCAACTGCTGTTTGTAATCTTGCTTCTATCAATCTATCGAGAGTTAGTTCTAAAGAGGAAATAGAAAGAATCGTTCCAACTGCTGTTAGATGTTTAGATAATGTAATCGATCTTAACTTCTATCCTGCTGAGAAAGTAAAACGCACTAACATAAAAACTCGCTCTATTGGTTTAGGTGTAATGGGTGAAGCACAGATGTTAGCAGAACAATCTATAACATGGGGCTCTCAAGAACACTTTGATAAAATAGACGAAGTTATGGAGTCTGTTTGTTATAACACTATTTTAGCATCATCAAATCTAGCAGCCGAAAAAGGTCCATATCCAGCATTTGAAGGTTCAAAGTGGAGTAGAGGTATTATGCCACAGGACCATGCAAACGCGGAGGTTATTAATTTAGTTGACCGTGGTGGACTTTTTGCTTCAACTTATGAGTGGGAAGAACTTAGAACTAAAGTTAAATCTCAAGGTATGAGAAATGGTTACTTAATGGCTGTTGCTCCTACGAGTTCTATCTCGATTCTTACAGGAACTACTCAAGCTATTGAACCTGTATTTAAACGCAAGTGGTTTGAAGAAAATTTATCTGGTCTTATTCCAGTTGTTGTACCAAACCTTTCTCCTGATACTTGGTCTTACTATACACCAGCTTATGATCTTGACCAGAGAGTTTTAATTCGAGCAGCAGCAATTAGACAAAAATGGATAGATCAAGGCCAATCACTCAACATCTTTATAACGTTAGATAAAGCAAGTGGTAAATACTTAAATGATATCTACATGTTAGCTTGGAAGTTAGGTCTTAAATCTACTTATTATCTACGTTCACAATCACCGGAAGTTGATAACGATGTAGAAGATAGAAGTATGGAATGTGTTGGTTGTCAATAGGCTTTAATGGTGAAACCTATAACAAACATAAATGAATTTTTAAAAAGATTTGACAACTTCAAAGATGCAGAGTTTAGAAGCATAGAGGTTGTCTCCCCTACAAGCATGCAGCTTACCTTCGCTACACAAGATAGAGCTAGAGATTTTGACTGGCTAACTATAGCGTTAGAGTTTTCTGGTATTAGTGATGCAAAACTTTTAGATGCAAATAAACTAGCACACATAGATATGCAAGATGGTATAACACTTATCTCTAAGGACAAAGGCATAGCTTTTGGTATAGGTGAGTATAAAAGTCAAACTTCAATAATAGACTCGGTTTGTTATATTCTTTCTACATCTGTAAAATATTCTGAAGGTCAATTCTAAGAAATTAGTAAGGATGGTTTATAGAACTTCCATATAATATAGAAAATAAAAAGGAGTTACAATGAGAGTAATATGTCCTCACTGCTTAAGTGTTAACAATGTTCCAAAAAAAGATTCTTACAAAAAAGCAAACTGCGGAAAGTGTAAAAAATCACTATTAGAGACAAAGCCTATAGAGCTTACTGAAGCTAATTTAGATGAAGTCTTGGTAAATACCGATCTTCCCGTTATTATAGATTTCTGGGCACCTTGGTGTGGTCCGTGTAAGATGTTTGGGCCAGTTTTTGAAAAATCAGCACACAAGTACCCTTTAAAAGCTCTTTATATAAAAGTAAACACTGAAACAGAGCAGGGTTTAGGCGCAAGATTTGGAATCAGAAGTATTCCAACACTAATGGTCTTTAAAGACGCAAAAGAAGTAGAGAGAGTTTCAGGTGCAATGGATGAGACAAACCTAAATAGGCTTGTAACTCAGTTCATATAAACTTCTTAGAAAAAGATTTAGTTTTTTTCTAAGCTGGGCTTTAGCCCTTGATATAAGAACAGCAGTAGTCTGTTACTTTATTGATTTTTAAATCAAAAGATGAGTTCGCAGGGACGTTAAAACTCTCTGGAGTACTCAATGTCTTCCACTCTTCACCTGGAAGTTTAATATCAAGCTCACCACTTAACATCTCCATAATTTCTGCCTTATCAGTACCAAAAGTATACTCACCAGGAAGCATGATTCCTAAAGACTGTGTTGAACCATCACTAAGGTTTACAGTTCTACTTGTAACCTTTCCATCATAATAAATATTAGCCGCTTTAACTATACTTGCATTCTCAATTGTTGACATAATCTTTCCTTTTTTTATTTATAAAATAGTATCCTAAAAACATATAAATTACCGCCTGTATCCATAAAATAGAGTATTGAGGTAAAACCATACTAAACTCTGCACCCATTTGATTTAATTTTAAAAAGCCGTTGATTGCCGGAGTTGATGGAACAAGGTTTGATACAACTCGTATCAACTCAGGAACAGCTTCAAGTGGCCAGACAAAGCCAGCACTAAATACAAGTGGCAGAGATGAGAATAAAATCACAGGTGTTGCAATTTCACGAGAACTAAATAGTGAACCTAAAAAGATTCCAAAAAAAGCAGTAGCGAGTATAAAAGGCAATCCAAATGTAATAAGATCATACATGCTAGCTAAATGTGTTACTCCAAAATATTCAAAACTAAAACCAAAGTAAAAAAACATATGAATAAAAAATATAGAAGCAAAGATAAGAACACGTGAAAGCATAACCATCCAGGTTTTACCTCCTCTCTCTCGCCTCTCATTCACTCCTCCACCCAAAATTCCAAGCCCTATAAGCATAGTCTGTTGTAGTATGATGATAAATACGGCAGGAATAACATACTGAGTATAAGAGTTTTGAGTATTAAATAGATTCATGATGTTTAACGAATAAGGAGTATAGGACTCCTTCGCTCCACTCATAGGGGTACCTCTTTTTAAAAGCTCACCTACTTTTATGGTAGCAGACTCAGTTAAAATTGACTTCATTGCTCCCTCTAAAACACCCCCATAAATCAAAAAGTAACTTGAATCTGCTCCAATAGCGATGGTTGGGCTTTTACGAAGAGCTAAATCTCTTTTAAAATAGGGTGGAATCACTATGATTGCTGTTATCTCATTTTTAAGCATGGCTTCTTTTGCATCTCTCTCACTTAAATCAACCCTAGTTACATTTATTTGAGGGGTCGCGTTTAACTTAAAGGTTATATCTTTAGAAACATCACTTGTGTCTAAGTCAACAACACTAATAGGTAATGTGCTAATACTTTGTGAGGCATAAGGTTGTGGATACAAAAAGGAGTATAAAATAACACCAACAAAAATTGTTAAAACAATAGCAATATCAGAAAATATAGTTCTGACTTCTCTAAGAAAAACATTAAAGAGATTCATCTCTGTACTCCCTTGCCAAGTTTCATTCTAAAGGCTATAAAAACGAGAATAAAAACTATCCAAAAAGAAAAAATACTAAGAAGTTTATCCACTTCTAAAAAAATATCTGCACCATAATTTGCTTGTGAAATTTGAACTTGAACTAGATGAGAGATAGGAAGCATACTTTTCCAAAATAGAGCAAAAGCATTCATATTATAAACAGGAAAAGTTACTCCTAAAAATGCAAACGCGGGTGCAGTATAAACCGCTCCTAAACTCAAACTTCTTGCATAATCGAATCCTGTTACAAAAAAGAGAAGTGCTATACCTTGATAAGCAACAGTCGTTAAAAACATAGCAAATATCATTACCGCCCAAGAGCCTTCAAATGCCCAACCAAGAGATCCATATATATAAAAAAGGTATAAAATTCCCAAAAGCATAAAGAAAAAAGTATATGGCAAAATCATTCCAATTAATCGTGTTGCTATGTATTTATCCTTAAAGAACAGTTGTTCACTTTTTGCCTTAAACATGCTACCCACAGCCACTAAGGTGGCTATAACTATAAATATTTGCCAAATTGCAGGAAGAAGAGCAGAGACTAAAAAAAGAAAATAATTTTGATAAGTGTTAAAAAATGGAGTGACTTGCATACCTATTGGGGTGACCGCGTTTATACTCTCTTCTGGAATTTCAAGTGTAGCGAGTGTTTGAACATAGTCAACCTCTGCAGCACTATACATCAGAGCTGAAGAGAGTGCGGATGTTAAAATTTTACCAATCAATATATACTGAGTATTTAACATTGCAGTAACCTGAGGCTGTTTGTGAAGGAGAGTATCTTTTGAAAAACTTAAAGGAATAATTACAACACCATATACCTCACCGCGTTTAACTAAATCCATAGCCTCTTTTAAAGAGTTTGAGTTGTGGCTTATTTTAATAGTAGGAGAAGAATCTACATTAAAAAGTAGCTGGGAGGATAACTTACTTTTATCATTGTCAACAACTGCTATAGGCATATCTCGAACTACACCACTATAAAAAATAGCAATAATTAAAGCAAAACTCATAAGAGGAAGCAGGGTAATTAATAAGAGTTTATAGTAGGAATTTTTTATACTTACAAGTTCACTATAAAAAGCTTGACTCAGTGCTTTAAACATTATAACTCCAGAAGAACACTCATCCCAACTCGAAGCTCTTTTATCTCTTTAGTGGGACGAAGTTCAACCTCAAAACTTCTCATATCAAAGCCTTTTCCACTCTCTGTTGCTTTCCAGGTTGCATACTCACCCATAACTGCAATATTTGAGACTCTAAACTCATAACTCTCATCACTAAGCGCTGGAATCTTCGCCTTAAAAATTTTATCTTTTTTAAATGATCTTAAATAATCTTCGCGAACTGCAAACTTAGCCCAAGAGTCTTCAATGTCAACAATACTTACAACCGGAAATCCAGTAGGTGCTAATTCTCCCCAATGAAGAAGAATCTGAGTCACTTCACCTTTATGAAAAGAGTACTGTCTTGACTCTTTTATATAGACATTTACTTCATCGACCTTTGCTTCATATACTCTCTCTTGTGCCCAAGCAGCTGCCTTTGTCTCAACTCTCGCTCCTTCTTTGGCCATAGATGCCATCTGCTCTGCCGCATTTGATGTATATTTTGCTGCCTTATACTGTGTATAGACTTCATCGCGTTTTTGCTCAGACATAACACCCTGTTTGTAAAGAGTATTTATTCTGTTATATGTACTAAGCATTAGAGCCTCTGCCGCTTGGGCTTTTTGCCACTGATCATGTGCAGCTTGAATCTCTTGTTTTCTCGCTCCATTATCAGCCTCAGTTTTTTGAGCTCCTGCCACATCTTTTGCCGCTTGGGCTTGTTTTAGCTTTGCATCAACCTCAGGAGAAGAGAGACTAAAAATTGCATCGCCTATTTCAACTCTATCCCCTTTTTTAACAAAGACTTCACTAATACGTCCAGGAATTTTTGAAGAGATGTTATAGCTTTGAGCATCTATCTGACCTTGAAGAATTATAGGTTTTGGTTGATAAGCCTCATAAAATGTAGTGCCTACCCAAATAACTAACGCCGTAACAAACGCAATTACAATCAAAATACTTTTAGCCATTATTCAATCCCCTCTGATAACTTTTCAATTTTAAAAAACATCTCTCTATCTCCACTTAAAACACATAGTTGTGAAACCTTTTGTACAAAGTCATATGCTGCACTTAATCTTTTTGTTTTCACACCAAGTAAAAATATCTGAGCATCAACTAATTCAACCGAAGTTGAAAGTCCCTCTTTAAACGCGACAGTTCTAAGTCTATAGTTCTCCTTAGCTAATGCCACTGATGAATCAAGAGAGTTAAACTCTTCTCTATGAGAAATCATCTCTTTATATGTTTTTTCAACTAAAAGAGCTAAATTTTCTATTGCTTCAAGTTTAAGATACTTCACCTTGTCATTTAAAAGTTTAGCTGCTTGAACCTCTTGGCTTCTATCTTTTCTTTGAAGTATGTCTATCTTTACCATAATGCCTGCAAACCATTTTGGAAGAGTACTCGTAAGTGGGCTATCATCTTTATAAAGATTATAGTTTCCAAAAGCTGCTATTTCTGGCATCCATGCGGCCTCTTTAATTTGTATAAGAGAACTACTCTGCGAAGCTTTAGCATCTAAAACTTTCAGACCTGTATAGTTTTCTTGTGTCTGCATTTTATAATAGTTTTGCTCTCTAATATTTTCATTCACAAAGAGTTTTGAGCTTGGAATAGGTTTTAATTTTGTAAGTGAAAAGAGTGCAGATTTTGAAATCTCTAGTTTATGTTTAGCCTTACTTGTATCGATTCTGGCTGCGTCTAATTTTACCTCTGCATTTAAGAGTTCTATATTTGCAATTTGACCTTGAGCTTTTAGTTTTTGTGCATTTTCATAATGAATTTGTAGTGCTTTTTGAGCTTCAACTCTTGTTCTATAAAGAGACTCGCTCACGACTACACCATAGTAGTATTTTATTAGCTTTAGAAACTCTGTCTCTTTTTTCATCTCTTTAAGAGCTTTTTGCTCCTCTACCTGTGCGGCATAAATATCTTGAGCAGCATCTATCTTTCCACCTACATAAAGTGGCCATAAAACTTGTAAATCTGCTAAAAATATATCTTGTTCTGAAAGATCTAATTCTGAAGGAACTTTTTCTGGAACATCTAAAGATGCAAAAAGATTATTTATAGCACTACTCAATTCACTTATATCAATATTTACTGGTTCACTTAGATGTGTATAACTTCCAGTAAGTGTTACAGATGGTAGATACATAGATTCAGCAGAAGATTTTTTTAGCTCAGCTCGTGTGACATCAGAAGAAGAAGCTTTTACTCCCTCATTATGTAGTTCCACATTCTGCCAAGCTTCACTAATACTTAGATTTGCTAAAAGTGTAAGACTACATAAAAAGAGTAAAGCAATAAATTTCAAATTAATTCCTAAAATATTTTAATTATTATATCTTAAAGTTTCTCAGAGAGTAACTACTTTTTTTTGAGTCTTACCCGTTGAGAGTGTGTAATTGCTACAGCCATAGCATCTGAAATATCAAGAGGTTTTATCTCTTGCTTTATGTTTAGTAGGCGTTTAACCATAAAATTAACCTGCTCTTTAGAAGCCTTACCCTTGCCTGTGAGTGCCTTTTTAACTTGAAGTGCTGTGTACTCACTAAACTGTCCAAATTCTTGAAGTAGTTTTAACATGATTGCCCCGCGAAACTGAGCAAGTTTTATAGTTGTAGCAGGGTTATGTGCATAAAAGATATCTTCCATTGCCACTTCATCTATCTTATGGCTCCCAAAAATTCTACCAAGTCCCTCTACCATCTGAGGTATTTGAAACTGTAACTCTTCAGCTTTCATCTTAATAAGTCCAGCCTCAACTAAAGAGATTTTTCCCTTTTCAAGATTAATAAGTGCATAGCCCATATTTCTAGTTCCTGGATCTATTCCTAAAATTATCATTTATTGTCCAAAACTTTTATTTAGGCTGATTATATATTAAAACTATAAATATTCACATAAACAAAATAAGTTATTCACATTCATTTAACCCTAATTTATGGATAATCCTAGTATTATTCACATATAAATGATTAAACAAGGTGTTTATGTGAATATTGGTCAAGAAGTTTTAAAACTACTCAAAGAAGAGATAACAGAAATTGAATATAAGAGATATATTCTACATCTAGTTTATGATGTAAAAAAATCTACATCAGATTTAGCTATATACTATGCTCCAAATGCTCTTGTTTGCAACTGGATAAAAAGTAAATATAGTGAAAAAATTGCTCATCTGTTTGAAATTAAAAATGGCACTAAAGTAAGTGTTCAAATTGCTCTTAAAAATTCTCTTGATAAAAGAAAAATTAAACATGTACCCGAAAAGAAGACTCAACACTCTCTTTTAAACCCTTCACACTCTTTTGATAACTTTATGGTTGGAGGATCAAACCAATTTGCTTATGCAGCAGTAAAAAGTGTTAGTGAAAAAGCTGGTCAAGTTTACAATCCACTCTTTATATACGGTGGTGTTGGACTTGGGAAAACTCACCTTATGCAGGCTGCTGGTAATGTTTTTCAAAATCAAGGTAAGAGTGTAATATACACAACGGTGGAGCAATTTTTAAATGACTTTGTAAGACATCTAAGAAATCAAAATATGGAACGTTTTCAAGAAAAATATCGTAAATGCGATGTACTTCTTATAGATGATATTCAATTTTTATCTAACAAAGAGTCTATTCAAGAAGAATTTTTTCACACCTTTGAAGCACTTAAGGGTGATGGAAAACAGATAATTTTAACAGCTGATAAACATCCCAAAAAAATAGCTGGTCTTGAAGCTCGTCTTCAAAGCCGTTTTGAGTGGGGTTTAGTTGCAGATATTCAACCACCAGAACTTGAAACAAAAATAGCTATTATAAAAAATAAATGTGAAATAAATAAGGTTACTCTTACAAATGATATTATCAACTATATTGCTACTGTTATAGACTCTAATGTACGTGAAATAGAAGGTATACTATCAAAATTACATGCTTATTCACAACTAATGCATGTAGACATTGATTTAGAATTTACAAAAAATGTACTCAAAGATCAGATTAAAGAGAATAAAGCTCATTTAACACTTGATCTTATCACTGAATTTGTTGCAAAAGATCTAAATATGAAACCTAGTGAGATAAAATCTAAAGGACGTAGTAGAAATATACTCTATGCGAGAAGAATATCCATCTATCTTTGTCGTGAACTTACTCAAAATACTATGCCTCAACTTGCACAATATTTTGGAATGAAAGATCATACTGCTATTAGTCATACCTTAAAAAAGATTAATGAATTAATGCAAAATGACGGAGATTTTAAAGTAAAAATTGAAGAATTAACAAATAAAATTACTTCATCAGAGTAAAAACTCCCAAAAGATATAAAAAAAAAGATATAATCATAAAAGTGAATATATGTGAATAGAGTTACATAGTTACATACTACGAAAAGAACTCTAAAAATAGGACTTTGGATATGGTTTTCACATATTCACTCCCCCCTACTACTACATACTAAAAATTATATAATATATAGGAAATTTAATTATGAAAATTACTGTTTCAAAATCAATAATTGAAAACATACTAGTTCAAACAATGGCTTTTTTGAGTCATTGTTTACTTTT
>CAZPRE010000063.1:0-9802 GCA_964588875.1 uncultured Sulfurimonas sp.
AGTAAGACTTTTATTTGATGTATCTTTAATAGTTTTAATTATTTCACCCATAAGAGGAAGGTTTAAAAGTAGCGAACTACCACTTCCGTGTCCAACTACTTTTGGAACAGGACAACCACAGTTTAAATCTATAATATCAATCCCATCATATTCATTTAACACTTCAACCGCACGCTTAGCCATATCAACTTGTGAAGCTGAGATTTGTGCAGAGTAAGGATCTTCATTTGGGGATTTTTTTAACATATGCAGAGTTTTTTTTGAGTTGTAAGCAAGGGCATTTGAGCTTAACATTTCACTCACTGTTAAGTCTGCTCCAAATTTCTTTGCTACACTTCTAAAAGGTAAATCAGTAAACCCAGCCAGAGGAGCTAGGACATATACCGGGTTATCAAACGATAAGTTTTTTATCATCTAGACAAATAGGTTGATATTAAAGTTTTTATTACAATCTTTCAAGGCCTGATAAGCTTTAAAGTTCATGTACTCATCACTTTGTGAAATTGATAAAATTTCTGATGCTAAAGACAACATCTCTAAATCAAAAAGAGTATATAAATAAGCATCCATAATTTCATCATTATTATCACTAATCATCTCAAAAAGCTTAATTCGCTGCTCTGGTATCATTGCAGCTAAAGCTTGTGAAACACTAATATATTCTTGCTTGCTTAATCCTAAGTCTACAAAAATTGAAATTAATGCTTCATTTGAAACCTCTAAGGTGTATTCATCTGCATTAATTCTAGCTAAAACTTTAAATAGTGTCTCTTTTGTCATATATTTTTTATACTGTTCAATCGCATAAAGAGGAGAAGTTTCAACAAAGTCAGAATAAACTTCTTGACATAAACCTTCATTATATTGATCTTTATGACTTAAAATATCTTCAGCACTAAGATCATTACATTTATATTTGTTTCGATCATTTTGAACAACTAGAGCATTGTCTGCTTTTAGTTTATATGACTTAAGTTCAACTACTTCACCGCGTTTAACACTTTCAATCAGCTGTACTACATCATTGATTTTTTGATTATCAGTTATAATTGATTTATTTGAGAAAAAAGTTGTATGGTCTACAAATGAGCCTAATAGTTTATATCTATCAGTTTTAAAAGTATGTACTCTTTCAAGTTTACCTAGATAAGCCTCAACCATAGCATCTATCATCTTATCGTAATCTTTTTCATACCTACGAAGGTTTATAGTGCCAAGTAAAGCATAAAATGACATATGAGCTACACTTGCTATATATAAAATTACTAGAGGTATGATAACCCATACAGCTGTAGAAAAAGATGGTAATGGAATACCAAAGAAATCTAAAGTCATACTAGCTTGAGTTACATTAGTGTAAACAAACGCTCCAACTAAGATAATAAGTAGTAGTACGGATAAAGTATATCTTTTAATTTGCATTACAAATCCTTTATTTAGATTTTTCTACTATCTCTCTACAATCTATACAGTAGATAGCATGTGGTTTAACTTTTAATCTCTGAACACCAATGTCATCTTCACACATTTCACAAGTACCGTAATCAAGTGTAGAAATTTTACCAAGAGTAATCTCTATTTCTCTAAGCTCTTGCTCTTGTTGCTGAAGAATAACACTCTCAACCATTGAATTGTTGTTTACAGATGCATGATCACCCTCATCATTTAACTCTAATCCATTTAACTGATCTAATTCATCATTTACACCATTAATATTACGAACAATCTGAGTTCTACGACTCTCTAAAATCTCTCTAAAATAGTTTAGGTCACTTTTTTGCAATCTTTGTCCTTATTTATATTTTCATTTATGATATGGATGGTTACTTAATATCGAGAACCCTCTATAAATCTGTTCTAGCAAAACTACTTTTGCTATTTTATGACTCATAGTCAATTTACCTAAACTAATAACAGAATCACTCTTTCTCAAAAATTCATCTTCGAAGCCATAAGCTCCACCTATGAAAAATTTCACCGCAATTTTATCATTTAATAGCTTACTAAATTCAAAACTATCGATTAATTTTCCATCAGGGTGTAAAGTTATGCAATAATCCTTGCCTATATATGATTTTAGAGCTCTTGTATAAGCCTGCTGTGAGGCCTCTGGTGAAATAGTGTGTGATTTCGCTACATCTTTTGGGAAAAGTTCAATATCTTCTATTTTTGCAAAGCGAGATATCATTTTTGTTATATCTTTGTAAAGAGGATCGTATATAGTCTTCTCTTTTTTTGCTATAGAAATAATGTCTATTTTACGATTCGGCATTTAGTGCCTCACTGCATTGAATTTTAATTCTCATCACTCTACCCTACCAATCCACTACCAATAACATGGTAATTTACATTTTCAAATTTATCGCTTAGTTTCACTCCACCTATGGCAGCTACATAATGTTTTGACTCAGAGGCTATCTTATCTAAAGAATCCCCAAGTATTACAGAAATATCTGTTTTAGTGAGAGTCTTTCTGTATGCACCTAAACCTATATAGTTTAAATCCATCTCATTGGCTTTATGAACTTCATCTATATTATGGGTAGAGATACCAAGGATTTTATCCTTACCAATCACATAACGTACCGCTTTTACAGCTTTAACAGCATCTTCATCGATTTCTTTTAAATCTTCCTGTCCAAGGTGTACACCATCACAATACTCTACAAGTTCATAGGCATCATTTACAATTAAAAAGCCATCAAATAGCTTTCTTATTGCAATGAGTTGTTGTTTTATAAATGCTACATCTGCATTTTTATTTCTATACTGGATAATTTCTGCAGAGTGGAGTTTTGCGAGGTTTACATAATCTTCAAGAGATATGCTTTTAGCATCAAGCATATCTTGATCGCAAAGAGCATAAAGTCTCATGAACTAAACCTTTAAAAGAGTTAGTATGTCAGCTAAAGTTTTCTTTAACTCATTTCTATTAACAATCATATCAACTGCACCTTTTTCTAGTAAAAACTCAGCACGCTGAAAACCATCTGGGAGTGCTGAACCAATAGTCTGCTCAATTACACGCTGACCAGCGAATCCAATAAGAGCACCAGGTTCAGCTATAATAATATCTCCTAGTGTTGCAAAAGATGCAGAAACACCGCCCATTGTAGGATCAGTTAATACTGAGATATATGGAAGATTATTTTTACTTAATTTTGCAAGAGCAGCAGATGTCTTACTCATTTGTAATAGTGAGTATGTTGACTCTTGCATTCTTGCTCCACCTGAAGCAGAAAGAATGATAAGCCCTTCTCTGTTCTCTATTGCACGAGAAGCAGCACGAACAATCTTTTCACCCTCTACCGAGCCTAAAGAACCACCCATAAATGCAAAATCGAAAATAACTATTTGAGCAGATACTCCATTCATAACGATTGAACCACTCACAACAGATGACTTTCTACCAGTCTTTGCAAAACCCTCTTCAATTCTTTTTGTATAAGCTTTTTTATCTACAAACTTAAGTGGGTCAACTGGTGTAAGGTTTGCATCGAATTCTACAAATGTTCCCTCATCGGCCAAAAGTGCAAGTCTCTCTTTAACACCAATACGTAGGTGAAAACCACATTTAGGACATACATAGTTCTGATGTTCAACCTCTTTATAGTACATCAAAGAGTTACATGATTTACACTTAATCCAATGTGATGATGCTTCTGCTTTAACTGGTGTTTTTGTATTGTCTCTAGAAAAAAGGCTTAAAATATTCAAAAAAAATTCCTTAGCTTATATAATTGGTTGGATTATAGCTAAATTATACTTATTTTCGATTTTGAGAGAGTAAAAAGAGTATCTACACATAAGAAATGTGTAGATTTGTAAAATTTACTTTAGTAAAGAATTCGTTATATTCCTAGCTGCTTCACGACCGTCAAGTGCAGCAGTTACAACTAAGTCAGCACCTCTAAAACAGTCTCCTCCAGCATAAATACCAGAAGTTGTTGTCTCATAAGTTTCTTCATCTATAATAATCCCACCCCATGCATTTGTCTCGATGCCATTCTCGTGTAAGAAAGATGGAACAACGGGATCAAATCCAAGTGACATTATAACAATGTCGGCATTTACTCTAGCCTCAGAGCCTTTAACTTCTTCCATACGTTGACGACCAGATGCATCTTTAGCACCAAGAGTAGTTCTTACGATTTCAACTGCTATAGCAGTACCATCTTCATCAAGAATAATCTCTTTAGGAGATGCTAAGAAAGTAAAGTCAACACCCTCTTCCATTGCGTTTTTATACTCTTTTTTAGATCCTGGCATGTTTAATTCATCACGTCGATAAAGACAAGTAACAGATTTCGCACCCTCACGTTTTGCAGTTCTAAGGCAGTCCATAGCAGTATCACCGCCACCAACTACAACTACACTTAAGTCTTTAAAGTCGAATTTCTTATCGTATGCTGTCTTGAAGTTTTTCTTCTGAATATTAGTTAAATATTCCATTGCAGCATATACATTTAAAGCATTTTCACCCGCTAGTGAAGCAGATTTAGACTTAGTAGCGCCAACACCAATAAACATTGCATCATGCTCGTTTGCTATCTCTTCAAAAGGTTTTTCTTCTCCAACTTCACAGTTAAGAACCAGTTTTAAACCAGCTTCAAGTAAAAGGTCAACACGACGCTCAACTATTTTCTTATCTAGCTTAAAGTTAGGAATACCATATGTTAAAAGTCCGCCTGCACGGTCAGCTTTTTCGTACATAGTTACAGCAATTCCAGAACGTAAAAGGTAAGTTGCAACAGAAAGACCAGCAGGGCCACTTCCGATTACAGCTACTCTTTTGTTAGTAGTAACGCCTGGAAATTCTGGTTTATAACCAGCTTTAAATCCAGCTTCTGTAATATGTGTCTCAACAGAACCAATAGTAATAGCACCATGACCATCATTTAGAGTACAGTCACCTTCACAAAGCTTATCATGAGGACAAACACGCCCCATAACCTCAGGGAAAGGAGAAGGCTCATTAGAGAGTTTAAATGCAAATTCTAGATCTTTCTCAGCGATTGATTTTAACCACTGCGGGATGTAGTTATGAAGAGGACATTTATTTAGACAAAATGGATCTCCACATTGAATACATCTCTCACTCTGAGAAGCTGCATCATCACGGTCAAATACTTCATATATTTCACCAAAATCTTTGGTTCTCTCTACGACTAATCTTTTGTCTGCTTCAATTCTTTCAGTTGTTAAATATTCTTTCATAATTAGTCTCCATTCTCTAAGTTAAGAGGTAGTTTAGTTAAGTTTTTAGGACGAATAAGCCAAAAGCTTCTAACTTCGACTCTAAAATTATCTAATAACTCTTTTGCTTTTTTACTCTCAGTCTCTACGAGGTAATCCTTGAGTAATCTTGTTAGTAAGTGACGTGCATCTGCACCCTCATCTGTGTCAATTCTGATAGCTTCAACTAACTCACGGTTAACATTTTCAACAAATGAATGATCTTCATCATAAACAAATGCAACACCACCTGTCATACCTGCACCAAAGTTGATACCAGTACGACCAAGAATAGCTACTATACCACCTGTCATGTACTCACAAGCATTATCTCCAGATCCTTCAACAATTGCAACAGCTCCTGAATTACGAACAGCAAAACGCTCACCTACAGAACCCGAAACATAAAGTTTTCCACCCGTAGCTCCATAGAGACAAGTGTTACCACCAGCAGAGAACTCTTCACCCTCATTTTTAGAAGTGATAATAATTTTACCACCATGCATACCTTTACCAAGATAATCGTTTGCAACACCATCAAGATAAATAGAAACACCTGGAATCAAGAATGCACCAAGAGCCTGTCCAGCTACACCAGAGAGGTTGATTTTGATTGTATCAGCCTTAAGACCTGCATCACCATAATACTGAGCAATTTCACCAGATATCAGAGCACCGAAACTTCTATGTACATTTGTAATCTCACGAGTGATACGAATAGGATGCTCAGGATGTTTAATCGCTGTCATTGCCTCTTTTAAAACATCATGTTCAAATGAATTATCATCAAACGGATGATTAAATGGTTGTTGGTGTGTATTTATCAAACTCATCATTTTTCACTTTAAGAACAGATACTTGACCAACCATTTCTTCCATAGTTTTAAACCCAAGTTCAGCCATAATAGAACGAATGTCTTCAGCTAAAAGTGTGAAAAAGTTGATAATTTGATCAACATGTCCTTTAAAAAACTCTTCACGAAGTTTTTCATTTTGAGTTGCGATACCCACTGAACACTTATTTACATGACAAATACGAAGCATTTTACAACCAACTATAGTAAGAACACCTGTACCAAATGCATAAGACTCAGCACCAAGTAAAGCAGCTTTTACAACATCAAGACCAGTTTTTAGACCACCATCTGTTTGCACTTCAACAAGGCCACGAAGGTTATTTGCCTTAAGTGCATTATGAGCTTCAGAAAGACCTATTTCCCATGGATTACCAGCAAACTTAATAGAAGTAAGTGGAGCGGCACCAGTACCACCATCACCACCAGAGATAATAATTTTATCAGCATATGCTTTTGCAACACCAGCTGCAATAGTACCAACACCAATAGTAGAAACAAGTTTCACAGCTATACGAGACTTAGGGTTAACCTGCTTCAAATCGAAAATAAGCTGTGCTAAATCTTCAATAGAATAAATATCATGATGTGGTGGAGGTGAAATAAGTGTAACACCTGCAACAGTATGGCGGAGTTTACCGATCAATGCTGTAACTTTATGACCTGGAAGTTGTCCGCCCTCACCAGGTTTTGCACCTTGTGCAACTTTAATCTGAATCTCATCAGCTGAACGCAGATAAGCAGGAGTTACACCAAAACGACCAGAGGCCACTTGTTTGATTTTAGAGACTCTTTCAGTTCCAAAACGATCTTTATCTTCTCCACCCTCTCCAGAGTTTGATTGTGCACCAATTCTGTTCATCGCAATAGCGATAGTCTCATGTGCTTCAGGAGATATAGAACCAAGACTCATAGCAGCAGAAGCGAAACGTTTAAAGATTTTCTCTTTTGGTTCAACTTCATCTATAGATATAGGCTCTCTTCCTGATTTGAGATCAAAGAAATCACGAATATATTTAAGACCGCGTTTATTTACTAAATCTCTAAGTCTATTATAATCTTCTGTTTTACCAGACTCAGCCATTGCATGAATAGCATGAATTACAGCAGGACCAAAGTCATGATGCTCTTGGCCACTGTAAAATTTGTAGTATCCACCGATGTTTAATGGGAAGATTTTATTAAAACCATCCTCTCTAAATGCATCTTTATGGTATTTAGAGATTCTCTCATCAATATCTTCATAATTAAGTCCGCCAAGTTCAGAGTTTGAACTCTCAAAACAGTCTTCAACAACAGAATCATTAAGACCTAAAATATCAAAAAGCCCTGCATTACGATATGAAGCGATAGTAGAGATACCCATTTTAGACATAATCTTAAGTAGACCCGCGTTTAATGCAGAGTGAACAGACTTAATAGCTTCACTACACTCAATTTCTATAACATTCGATGATTCTACTTTATCAATAGCAGTAGCAAAAAGTAGATTTGGATAGACTGCTGATACACCGTAACCAATAAGAACTGCAGCAGAGTGAGAATCTACAACCTCACCTGTTACAGCTAGCAGAGACACTAAATGACGAACTTGTGCTTTTAAAAGTGCTATATTAAGACGACCTACAACCATAGCCATTGGCATAATTTTGTTATTTAGATTAAATTCATAATCATCTAAAATTACAATTCTTGTGCCCTCTTCTTTTACAGAGTTAATAACATTATCAACTAAAGTTGCTAATGATTTTTCTAAATCATTAGTATATGCAGTTGAGAATGTAGTATTGTGATAATAAGCTTGATAGCGCGGCGATTTTTTATCACCAAATGACTTCAGTACATCAAGTTTTTCACTATTAATAATTGGTGAAATTGACTTCAAGCGATGTGCATGAGTTGGAATCTCATCTAGAATATTATGAATTTCACCAAAACCTGTATTTAAACTCATAACAACTTTTTCACGGATTGGATCAATCGGTGGATTTGTTACTTGTGCAAATTTTTGTTTAAAAAAGTCAGTAAAGTTTCTCTGTTTAGTTGAAAATGCAGCAAGCGGAGTGTCATCACCCATAGAACCAACAGCTTCTTTTCCCTCTTTAATCATAGGTTCAATTACTTGTTCTACAATCTCTTGAGTAATATTAAAATAACGCTGACGCTTAATAAAATTTTCTCTACTAAACTCACATTTACTCACATACTGCTCTTCAACATGTTCTTGAAGGTAAATCATATGTTCGTTTAACCATTTCATATAAGGATTAGAAGATTTGAGATAGTCATCAATTTGATTTGATTTAAGAATTTTTCCAAACTTAAGGTCAAGACCTAGCATCTCACCTGATTGCAGGCGACCACGTTCTTTAATCTCTTCTTCTGCAATATCTACAACACCATACTCAGAAGCAATAAGTAGATTATCATCTTTAGTAACGATGTATTTTGAAGGACGAAGACCATTTCTATCAATAACACAACCAATATAACGACCATCTGTTACAGAAAATGCTGCTGGACCATCCCATGCTTCAAACACAGTTGAGTGATACTCGTAAAATGCACGAAGTTCTGGATCCATATGTGGAGCATTTTGCCAAGCTGAAGGAATAACTGCACGAACCGCTTTAAAGAAATCCATACCATTTACAATTAAAAACTCAAAGAAGTTATCTGCTGATGCAGAGTCAGATGAGTTAAGTTGTAATATAGGTAAGATTCTAGCAATCTCTTCATTAGTAAAGACTTCTGATTTAATAGACTCAGATTTAATCTCTACATTAATACGGTTACCTTCAACAGAGTTAATCTCACCATTGTGCGCTACTGCACGGAATGGTTGAGCAAGGCGCCACTCAGGAAGTGTATTTGTAGAAAAACGTTGGTGAAAAAGAGAAAAAGAGATTTTAAATTTATCATTTTGAAAATCTTTATAAAACTCTTTAATATGAGTAGGCATTACAAGCCCTTTATATGAAAGAACTTTTGAACTCATAGAAGAAATATAAAAATCTCGATCTTTGATTAGTTTATGCTCAGTTTCTTTACGAGAAAGATAAAGAAGTGCATCAAATCTATTTGTAGCCATAATTGAATTAGGAACGATAAAGAGTTGCATAATGTTTGGCAATGAAACGATAGCTTGGTCACCAAGTGCATTTATATCAATTGGAACTTCACGAGTAAATACAACTTTAAGGTCATTGTTTGTACAGATTTCATCCATAACATCCAAATGAGCCTTGTCTTTTGTAAAAACCGAAGCTACTGCAAACTGCTTAGGTAGCTCTACTCCATTATCTTCTGCTGTTGTACGGATAAACTCTTCTGGCATAGAGAGTAAAAGTCCACTACCATCTCCAGTTTTCCCATCTGCTGCAACTGCACCACGGTGCATCATACGTTCTAGTGCTGTAACAGCATCATCTAAAACCTTGCGTGAAGGCTTATTTTTGATATTGGCAACAAGACCAAAACCACAGTTATCCTTGAATGATCTTAATAAATCATGATGTTCAATCATTTATAAACTCCTAAATTTGTAAATTTATTGCTAGTTTTGTATAAATTTAAGCTTTTCTTAAAGTAACTTAGTCTATTTAGACAAAGTGCATTTATTGTACAATTTAAAGGTTTAAGAAAGTATAATATAGGTAATATTTTTAAAATAAATGCACTTTGTCTAAATAGACTAAGTTACTTTAAGAAAA
>CAZPRE010000064.1:0-9742 GCA_964588875.1 uncultured Sulfurimonas sp.
ATGGAGGCTATAAATGCACTTAATGCTCAGAGTAACTCTGATATTTGGAGTGAAGGTTACTGGATACTAACATCCATAATGGAACCTGTTATCCCTCATATATGTTGGGAAATTTCAAATGAATATTTCTCTTTGCATAACCTTAAAATTCAAAAAGTTCTAGAAGAGGTGTTTGTAGAAGATAGTGTTATGCTTGGCATTTCTGTAAATGGTAAACGCAGAGCTGAAGTTGAAGTGGCAATAGATGCAAGCAAAGAAGAAATCTTAATATCAGCAAAAGAAGTTATTAATAAGTGGATTGAGGGCAAAGAAATTGTTAAAGAGATTGTTGTTCCTAAAAAACTTGTAAACATTGTAATCAAAGGTTAGTAATGAGTAGAGTAGGAGTAATAAGTAGAGTATTTTTTTTAGTAACCGTTATGCTTTTCTTTACCTCATGTGGATATAAACCAAGTGCTAAATATGCAAGAGTTATAGTGGGTGAAAAAATTAGCACAAGTGTTATAATTTCTGCACAAGACCCTGAAAATACGGTTGTTATTAAAGATGCAGTTGATGCTGCTGTAATAGAGGTATTTCATGCCTCTTTAACTACTCGTTCACTCTCTACAACTCATCTTGAAATTAGTCTTAATCAACCGAGTTATTCTCCAACACAGTATGATACTTATGGATATATTATTGCATATAGAACTGCTATTAGTTTAAAAATTAAAAGATATAAAGATGGTAAAATGAAACTCTATACAACACGGGGTACATATGATTTTACTATTGTTGCAAATGCTGTTATTACAGATCAAGAGAGATTTAATGCTATTAAGTTTAGTTCTGCTAAAGCCATTAAGGCATTTATTACACAGGTTTCTGCCGAGGGTGCAAGAGTAAAAAAAGAAGAGTAAAAAGTACAAAAGGATTCATTTATGACAATACAAAGTATTATTAAAAAATCTCTAAAAAGATTAGAATTAGAAGGTAAACTTTTTCTAAGTCAAGACTTGAAAAATCATTCTGTTGAAGTAAAGATGATGGACGAAACAGGGATGCATACAAATAAAATATGAGTAAGTTAGAACAATTTTTAGATGCAAAGCCTCTTTATTATGAAACGATAGACTACTCTAGAATGCCTCGTATATACGAGAAGGTAAAAGAGAGTTTTAGAGTGCCTAAAATTATTCATCTTATTGGCACTAATGGTAAAGGTACAACTGGTCGTTTTCTTGCCTCAGCCTTATGCTCTTTAGGTTACTCCACGGGTCATTATACCTCTCCTCATATTTTAAATTTTAATGAGCGAATCTGGATTAATTCTCAAGATATAAGCGATAAAGAGTTAGATATAGCCCATGAAAAATTATTAGAAATCTTGAGCAAAGAAGATGCAGATGCTCTAAGTTATTTTGAGTATACAACTCTCCTAGCAATGCTCGTATTTCAAGGCCTAGAGTATGTTGTTCTAGAAGCAGGACTTGGCGGAGAACATGATGCTACTGCTGTTTTTAATAAGAGTTTAACACTTGTCACTCCAATAGATATAGACCACGAATCTTTTTTAGGTTCAACTATAAAATCCATAGCTACAACAAAGCTAAACGCGATACAAAATTATGCAATTTTGGCAGAACAAGTGCATGCAGAGGTGTATGAGATAGCCTCATCCATTGCTTTTAACAAAGAGCTGATAATTTCAAAAGTAACAACTTATATAGATGAAAAAGATAGAAATATAATATCTAATATAGCACTAGAGTTGGGCCTCCCTGAGTATCTGATAGATAACCTTACACTTAGTGTTTCAGCCCTTAATTTTTTAAAAATACCATATAAAAAAGAGAACTTTGCTGATTCAAAACTATTTGGTAGACTAAGTAGATTTAAGCCAAATATTTTAATAGATGTAGGGCATAATACTCTTGCAGCAAAAGCAATTTTAAATGCTTTAAAAAGAAAAAAATATATATTAGTCTATAATAGTTATAAAGATAAAAACTATACAGAAATTTTTGCTATTTTAAAACCAATAATAAAGCATGTAGAGATTATATCAGTGAGTGATACTAGAATAGAGGAATCATCTCTTTTGCAGAAATCATTAGCTGATTTAGATATTAAATATAAAAACTTTACGAATATTAATGAGAGCCAAGAGTATTTAGTCTTTGGCTCCTTTAGTGTAATCGAAGAATTTTTAAAGGTTTACGATGAATGATCATTTTACTGTTACTATTCATGATGATAATGGAGTAAAACAGTTTAATTTACACCATTTTGTAAAGCGTGCAATTCTTTATGCTGTACTCTTTTTTGGAATTGTTGGCTTAATTGGGGTAGGGACTATTTTATACCTAAATTCCAAAGTGGATGATATAAAAGACAACATACAAGAAGTTGAACTAAGATATACTCTTTCAAAGAATAAAAATACGAATCTTGAAGAAAGCATGAAGGGTACAAAACTCGCTTTGTTGGATAAGAAAAAAGAGTTAGATGAACTCTCTAATTCCTTAAGTGAAATTGAGGCTCTTATTGGTCTCTCACCAGTTGAGAGCACTACAATAAAAGAGAGAGTTAATGCTACAAAGTTAAGTTCAAACCATATGGCTGTTCTTTTACAGTTTATACCAAATGGTTCTCCAATTGAATACAAGGGTATTACTAGTAAATATGGCTATAGAATGCATCCTACACTAAAGCGTAGAGAATTTCATGGAGGCAGTGATCTTAAAGCTGCTATGAAGACTCCTGTTTATGCAACTGCAGATGGAATTGTAGAGTGGGCAGGTTTTCATAAACGCAGTGGATATGGCAAGTTAATTATTCTAGAACACAATTATGGATTTAAGTCTTATTTCGGACATTTAAATAATATTGTGGTAAAATCCACCAAATTTGTAAAAAAGGGAGACCTTATCGGATATACTGGAAATACCGGTATGAGTAGTGGGCCACATCTTCACTATGGGATAAAGTTTATACATAGAACAGTGAATCCATATTATTTTATAAAATGGACAGTAGAAAATTATGAAGAGATATTTAAAAAGGAGAAAAAAATACCATGGCAATCTTTAATAACGGCGACAGTGCATCTCAGGGTGGTAAAACAGACACAAACACAACAACAATCATCACAGCAGGAGCAGTAATTAAAGGGGAAATGAACCTTAGTTGTAATCTATATGTTGATGGTGGATTTGAAGGGCTTATTAACTCTTCAAAAGAGGTTAATGTTGGTAGAAATGGTCATATTAAAGGTGATGTTACAACAAGTCGTCTTGTTATTCAAGGTTATATGGAAGGGAGTGTAAATGCTACTAAAGTTGAAATCAAAGCAGCGGGTAAAGTGGTTGGAACGATTGAATCTGAAGAGTTGATTATTGAGTTAAAAGGTATTTTTGAGGGTAGCTCTATTGTTAAAAATACAGCTTCTACTCCGGTCTTGCCTAAAGACACAAAAACAAAATAGCCCATAGGAAAGATATGTCACAAAGTTCGTTATTTGAGTATTTTAAAACCCAGACAAAGCAAGAGTTGGAACTATTAGTTTGTGAAGATTTTAAAGAGGCTCAGGAGTTAGAGAGTGTAGGAAAGTTTTTTAATAAAGATGTTATTGTTTTTCCAGATTTTCGTCCTAGTTTTGGAGATGATTTAAGAGTCTATAAAGAGGAACTTCATGAACTTTTTTCATCTCTGAGGACTTACTATCGTTCAAAGAAAAAACCACTTATTATTTCACCCCTTAAAACACTTCTATTTTATCTGCCAAAAGAAGAACTTCTTCAATCAACTCTCTTGGAATTCGCACAAAAGATAGATCTAAAATCTTTCAAAGAACAGATGCTATTTTGGGGTTATACCTTTGTTGATATGGTTCAAGTCGAAGGTGAAATATCTTTTCGTGGAGATATTATAGATATCTATGCTCCGGGGAGTAAACATCCAATCAGAATCTCTCTTTTTGATGATGAGATAGAACAGATAAAGTATTTTGAACTTGAATCTCAACGTACTCTCAAAGAAGAGTTAGAAAGATTTGAAATCAGCCCTGCATTTTACTCTTTAGATGAGAAAGCGTTTAACACTTTAAATGAGCAAATAGAAACTTCAGAATTTGACTCACTAGGTAAAGATATAGCCTCTCTTGGTTTTTGGTACTTAAAAGACAGTGCATATAACTTTCTAGCCTCTAAAAAGGCAATGCTAAGTAGAAACCTTGATGCTGTTTTAGTAGATGCCTATGGTATCAATGATCCCCAAGTTTCTCGAGATGATTTTAACCTAGAACTATTGCCAGATTCTGATGATTTTAAAGATTTAATCGTGGCCGATATCACTACTTTACTTAAGGTGCATAAAAATAAAAAGATAACAATTATAGCCGCAAACAAGGCAGTGATAAAACAGGTTGGACTTTTTGATTTACAAAATATCACACAGGTTCAAGCTCCCTATATTTTAAATATTTTAACTCCACATGAATTAGTAATATCTTTAAATAAAGAGGATAAAAAACGTCGTCGTAGAAAATCAGCAATACTTCTAGATGATTTAAAGAATGGTGACTATGTTGTTCATGAAGATTATGGTGTTGGAATCTTTGAGGGAATAGAGCAGACTGAAATTCTTGGAGGAATAAAAGACTTTATTGTTATCAAGTATGTTGGTGATGATAAAATTTTACTTCCTGTCGAGAACTTAGACTATATAGACCGTTATATCGCTTCTGGTGGTTCCGTCCCTATTTTAGACAGGCTAGGAAAAGGAAGTTTTGGAAAGTTAAAGGCCAAGGTTCGTAAACGTCTTCTTGAAATTGCAGGACAGATTGTAAATACTGCAGCGGCTCGTGCACTTATTAAAGCTCCTAAAATCACTCTAAATAAAAAAGATTTAAAAGAATTTCAAGCAGGTTCAGGATTTGTTTATACTGAGGATCAAACACAGTCTGTAAATGAGATATTAGGCCAGATGAGTGCTGGAAATATTATGGATAGACTTCTGAGTGGTGATGTTGGTTTTGGTAAGACTGAAGTGGCTATGAATACTATCTATGCCGCGTTTAAGTCCGGTTATCAATCAGCAATGATAGTTCCAACAACTCTGCTCTCAGCACAGCACTGGCGTTCACTCGATGAGCGTTTTTCTGAGATGGGTCTTAGATATGCAAAACTCGATAGATTCGTAAGTACAAAAGATAAGAGTAACATTATAAAAGGTCTGGCCTCTGGTGAGATAGATACAGTTGTCGGAACTCACTCTCTGTTTGGATTAGAGTTTAAAAAGCTCGGAGTTGTAATCATAGATGAAGAGCATAAATTTGGTGTAAAACAAAAAGAGAAGATAAAAGAGTTGTATCACAATGTACACCTTCTCTCTATGAGTGCTACACCGATACCGCGTTCACTTAACCAAGCAATGAGTTCGATTAAAACTATGAGCCAACTTTTAACACCACCAAGTGAGCGCCAAGGTGTAAGAACTTTTGTTAAAGAGTATGAAGAGAAACTAGTAAAAGAAGTAATACTCAGAGAACTTCGTCGTGGTGGTCAAGTCTTTTATGTGCATAACTCCATAGACCATATGCCAATTAAACTAGGGGAACTCAAAGCTATTTTACCTAATTTAAGAGTAGTGATGCTTCACTCAAAAATTTCAGCTGTTGAGACTGAAAAAGAACTACTCAAGTTTGAAGCAGGGGAGTACGACCTGATGATTGCTACTTCTATCATCGAGTCAGGCATCCATATGCCTAAGGTAAACACTATCTTAGTTGATGGTGCTGATAGGTTTGGTATAGCCGACCTACACCAATTACGCGGCCGTGTAGGACGTGGTAGTGTGGAGGGCTTCGCGTACTTTATAGTTAAGAGTAAAGAGGTTCTTACCGATGAGGCGAAAAAACGTCTTCTTGCCTTAGAGTCCAACTCCTTTTTAGGTTCTGGTTCAGTTCTCGCTTATCATGATTTAGAGATTCGTGGTGGTGGAAATTTAGTTGGTGATGCACAGAGTGGGCATATTAAAAATATTGGTTACTCTTTGTATCTTAGAATGTTAGAAGATGCTATTAAAGAGTTAAGTAATTCAAAAGAGAGCGAGAGAGCAAAGGTCGATATTAAACTCACTATCTCCGCGTTTATCTCTGATGAGGTAGTCAAAGAAGATAGACTGCGTTTAGACATATATAGACGTTTAGCTCAATGTGAAGAGAGTGTTGAGGTGTATGAAATAGAAGCTGAAGTAATTGATAGATTTGGTGAGCTTGATAACTCTACAAAACAGTTTTTTGAGTTGATGGTTATCAAACTTTTAGCATTAGATAAAAAGATAAAGTCCATTATGAATTATGGACAAAATATTACGATTAGCTATCTCAATGAATCAAAAGAGATGATAAAATCAGATTCAAGAGATGATGATGATATTATCAAAGTTACTCTCTTTTATCTTAGAAACGCGAAGCCTAAAGTTTTATAAGTTTATATAACGCTAAAGGCTTCATCTCAAGTTCATCTGCGAGATGTTTTATTTTAGTTCCTGTGTCAGGATCTTTTAAACCTTTTTCTTTTAATGTAGCAATAGCTTTTTTTAGATCAATTTTTCCCATATCGCTTAAATCTTGTAGTGTTCTTCTACCAAGACTCGATGGAACTTCTTTGCCATTATCATCTTTAACATTAACTTTTATGAGTTTAAATATAGCACTAGGTGAAGTCTGATTTACTCTAGCGATATGTTTAAGTGTTTCATTCTCTTGAAAAGTTATACCACTCTGTTTTAGTTTACTTTTTGCCTCTTCTAAATTTATATGAAGTTTTCTACATATGACATTTAGTTTTGTCTCTTCTGCATGTCCATAAGGAGGCTCTCCATACTCTTTAGCCCAGTAGTCTTTGATACCTCCACCAAAGTCTAAGAATGTTTTAAAAGGAGGTATCATTGTAAGTGTTCCAACTACAAAAATGACATTTATTAACAAGGCAATAAGAAATTCTTTTTTTGTAAACGATATTTTTTTACTTTTGTCTTTCATGTAACTTATTAGAGGTTTCCAATTATAGTATATATGAAGTATGGCAAAAGATAAAAACATAACCATAGATGTTGTGTGCAAGTCTCCGTATTGACCCTTAGAGAGTCCAAGAAGATGCCAGTCACTCCAATAAGCAACTTTTCCATGAGGAACTATAAAAAGCATAATTCCCGTATATGACATGATTAAAAATGCGAAGCCTAAGCTAAGTGAAGTGATTTTTTTCATAAAAGTACTCCTAATGTATTTCCTAATAATATAGCTAAAGTTTGTTAAAGAATTGTTAAGAGTCAAAGCATAAAAATTAGATATAATTGTAAAAAATTAAATTATAAGATGAAATATGAGAATAGCATTTATAGGTGATATTGTAGGACAACCAGGAAGAAAGATGATTCAGACTCATCTTCGTAACTTAAGAGAAGAGCACTCTATAGACTTTGTTATAGCAAACTATGAAAATGCTTCTCACGGCTTTGGCTTAACGGCTAAAAATGCGAATGAATTAGTCTCTTTTGGTATTGATGTTATGAGTGGTGGAAATCATACTTGGGATAAAAAGGACATCTTACCTCTTTTTGAGACACATGAACTTCTTCGCCCTCATAATTACCCAGAGGGTGTTCCAGGAACAGGGTGTAAAGTTTATGAGGTAGCTGGTGAAAAGTTAGCAGTACTCAACCTTATGGGACACTTCTCTATGCCCTATACCGATAATGCTTTTAGATGTGCTCAAGATACAGTTGAAGCACTACATCATGATAGTGTTCACAATATTTTTATAGATTTTCACGCTGAAGCGACAAGTGAGAAACGCGGTATGATGATGCTACTCCAAGGTAAAGTAAGTGCTATTATTGGAACTCATACTCATGTTAGTACAGATGATTTTCAGATTGCTAAGGGAACGGCTTATTTAAGTGATATAGGTTTAACTGGTTGTAGAGACAATGTTATTGGAATGGACTCAAAGGTTCCTATCAAGCAGTTTTTAAGTGGTATGAAAGGTCATTTTGATATACCCAAAAAATGTAAGGCAGTTCTTCAAATAGCTATCATGGATATTAGCGAAGGGGAGTGTAGCTCAGCTTTTAAATTAAAAATTTTAGATGATGGACGTATATTAGAAACAGAGGCTTGGATAGAAGAGTAGTTTAGGCAGTAGTTTGGTAGTAGTTGTCATTTGCTAAATAAGTGTTAACCATAAGATGACGCATATTATTCTCTTTTATCTCTTGTATGTCAAGAGGAAGAGTTTTATCTATTGTAGGAGTCTGGTCTATCGTTGCTGTTGGTTTCTTTAAAAGTGAAAACATCGTTGAGTTACTTGAATAAGCTACTTTTGCACTCTGTAGTGTTGCATTTGAGCTAAAAAGTTTTGTAACTGCATTAGCGGATTTAAACCCATCTTTTTTTTCACTTTGTACATTCTCTTGACCTAGTTCAATCATCTGTTTATTGTGTTGAGCTTGCCCCTGTGATATAAACATAATGACCTCCGGATATAACTATATTATAAATTAGAAAAGCTTTATTTAAGATAAGTTAGTAAAAAAGTATTAGTAGGTTTTAAAATAGAAATAGAAACAAAAGATAGACAATTAATACCCAAAAACTTGTAGTAATGTCATAAATTTATAAAATTCCATCAAAACTCACTGAAAACTCACTTATTGTCACTATAATGGCACGAGAAAGAATTTTAGGGAGATCAAATGTTCAAAAAACTTTTTATAAGTACGGCTGCTATTGGTTTTGTTTACTCTTCAACTTTAAGTGGAATCACTCTAAAACAGAGTGTTGTTGAAGCGATAAATACAAATCCAGTTGCACAAGAGAGACTCAAAAATTATAGAGCTACTCAGCAGGATCTAAATATAGCTGAGTCTGAGTACTATCCATCACTAGACTTCAGAGCAGCACTTGGTTACAACAATGCAGGCGAGCTTAAAGATAACCCTGATGGTGATGATTTGGGCCATAGCGTTAGTGATGAAGATTATAACAATTATGAGACATCTTTAATACTTACCCAAAACCTTTTTGATGGTTTTGGTACTACAAATAAAGTTGACTATCAAGAAGCTCGTATTTTAGCAGCGGCTTACAACTATGTTGAAAAGTCAAATGACATCGCGTTTAAGATGACAAATGCATACATAAATGTACAGCGTTCATATGCACTTCTCGGGACAGCACGTGAGAATGTTCAGATTAATGAATCTATTTATAACAAAGTAAAAGATCTATATGATGCTGGCCTTACAACTGACTCTGAGGTTAAAAAGATTCAGTCTGCCCATGCTTTAGCACGATCAAACCTAACTGTACAGTTAAATAATACTCGCGATACTGAATTTAACTTTAGACATATTCTTGGACGTATGCCAGATGTAGCTAGTATGGAAAAAATTGAATTTGATATTGCAATGCCAGAGAGTATAGAAAGAGCAGCACTTTACTCTATTAACCATAACCCATCTCTTTTAGTTTCAAAGTATAATATTAAAGGTGCACAATCTTTATGGAAACAAAATGAGAAAGATTTTTACCCAACAGTTGATTTAGAGATTAGTCAAAACTTTAATGATAATGATAATGCACTTAATGGATTTGATAGACCAGATGATAGATTCCGTGCTCGTTTAGTACTTAACTATAATATCTTTCGTGGTGGTGCTGATAGTGCAAACTCTCAAAAACATATCAGTA
>CAZPRE010000065.1:0-9544 GCA_964588875.1 uncultured Sulfurimonas sp.
TCTGGCATATGTACCTATTCGTTTAATAGAATCTCCACCTTTACCAATAATAATACCTTTTTGAGACTCTTTTTCAATAATAATAATTGCATGTATTTTATCTATTCTAGACTCTTCTTCAATAGATTCTATGATTACATCAGATTCATAAGGTACTTCATCACTTACATTTTCAAAAATAGCTTCACGGATAAAACCAGCATATATATCACGAACAAGTTCACTAGTTAAGTTTTCTGGATCGTAAAGAAAAGGTGACTCTGGAAGATGCTGACTTATAACTTTTAATAACTCTTGATGTCCCATTTTCTTAGGAATGGCAACAGGAATAAGTGCTTCAAATCTATCAGAAAATTGATTATAAGATGCTATACGTTTAAAAAGTTTATCTTGTTTCACCTGATCTATTTTACTTAAAACAATGATATGTTTAACCTTGTCATCATTTAGTTTTAAAAATTTTTCATAATGTTCAAGACCATCAGTCACAGGAGCTAAATAAACAATTAAATCACAATCACCCATTGCTTTGAGTGCTTCATCTAACATAAACTGGTTAAGTATTTTTTCTCTTTCGTGTAATCCGGGAGTATCTACAAATATAATTTGAGTATCCTCATACATTACTATAGCATTTGAGCGACGTCTTGTCGCATTTGCTTTATGGCTAACCATTGCAATATTTTCACCAAGAAGTGAATTCATTAGAGTACTTTTACCTGCGTTTGGACGCCCAATAAGTGATACGAAACCCGCATGGGTTTTTTTTAAACCAGCCTTTGTCATATTTTGCCTTTTATAAGATATATCGTGATAAGTCGTCATCTTCGACAACCATATCAAGTTTTTCGTGTATAAGTGCAGAGGTGACGATAAAGTCTTCACCTTGATGTTCATCTGCATCAAAACTAACTTCTTCAAGTATATTTTCAAGAACCGTATGCAAACGTCTTGCACCAATGTCTTCTGTGATTTCATTTGCTTTATGTGCAAGCTTAGCTATTGCTCGAATTGCTTCATCTTCAAAAATTAATTTTAAACCTTCAACACCTAAAAGTGCTTCATATTGCTTAAGGAGAGAGTTCTGTGTTTGTGTGAGTATAAGGTAGAGAGTCTCTTCTGTCAATGATTCTAGTTCAACACGAAGAGGAAACCTACCTTGAAGTTCAGGAATTAAGTCACTTGGTTTACTCACATGAAATGCACCCGCTGCAATAAAGAGTATATGGTCGGTATTTATAACACCATACTTAGTTGTAACGCTACTTCCTTCAACTATTGGAAGTAAGTCACGTTGCACTCCCTCTTTACTTGGGTCGTTTCTTCCTTGAGATTTTTCACTAACAGCAATTTTGTCTATCTCATCTAAGAATATAATACCACCATCTTCAGCACGCTTAAGTGCCTCTGCGTTGATGTTAGTCATATCAAGAAGTTTATTACTAGCTTCTAGTTTTAAGATTGATCTAGCATCTTTAATTGTGACTTCTTTTCTTTTGTCCTCTTTATTCATAGTCTCAAAAATTTTAGAAAAAGATTCCTGAACTTTTACCATCTCCGGAGGAAGATTAGTATCGTTAAATTCAACATGTATTTTGTCAAATTCTAGTTCGATTACTTTATCGTCCATTTCACCGGATTCTACACGTGCCTCCATAGCTTTTAAAAGTCTTTGGTAATCATCTTTTTTACTCTCACTAGCTCCCTCTGGAAGAGGAGGAAGGAGTTTTTCAACTATTTTATTGAGAACATAGTTCTCCATCTTTTCACGATTTTCTTCTTCTTTTTCAGCTTTTACTATACTTATAGAGTTGACAACTAGGTCTCGAATCATAGACTCAACATCACGACCAACAAAACCAACCTCAGTATATTTTGAAGCTTCAACCTTAATAAAAGGAACACTCATCATTTTTGCTAAACGACGTGAGATTTCAGTTTTACCAACACCGGTAGAACCTATCATTAGTATATTCTTTGGCATGATTTCATCTTGAAGTTCAGTTGAGAGTTGCATTCTTCTATACCTAGTACGAAGTGCTAATGCTATCGTCTTTTTTGCATCTTTTTGAGATATTACATAGTCATCTAGATAGGCTACTATCTCCTTTGGAGTCATATTCATTATTTATTAGCCTCAAGAGTTAATGTTTTAATAGAATGATTTGTATATATACATAAGTCAGCTGCAACACTTAAACTCTCTTTTACTAGAGTCTCTTCATCTAAAGAAGTGTGCTTTTTAAGAGCTCGTGCTGCTGAGATAGCATAGTTTCCACCACTGCCAATAGCTGCTATTTCTCCATCTTCAGGTTCAACTACATCACCATTTCCTGTTAGTATAAAAATATGGTCGTTGTTGAGAACTATCATCATAGCTTCTAAACGCCGTAAAACCTTATCTTTTCTCCAAGCTTTAGAAAACTCGATAACAGACTTAAGTAAGTCTCCTTTTTTATTCTCTAAAAACTCTTCAAACATATCAAAAAGATTAAATGCATCTGCCGTACTTCCAGCAAAACCAGCTAGGATTTTGCCGTGATGAAGTGAACGAATTTTTGTTGCATTACCTTTTAAAACACTATCTCCAAAGGTAACTTGACCATCACCACCGATAACGGCTTTATTCTTGCCTTTGTAGGCTAGTATTGTAGTGGCATCAAACATTATTCGCCCTGTACATCCACATGAAGTTTAGCATGAAGACCGTGACCAAGCTTGAAGTCTAAGTCATGTTCGCCAACAGTTTTAATAGCGGATTTTTCATTGATATGTTTTTTATCAATTTCAATGCCATGTTGCTCTTTAAGTGCAACTGCTACCTCTTCTTTTGTAACTGAACCAAAAAGATGTCCATTTTGACCAAGTTTTTTAGTGATGATAATTTCAGCTTTATCAAGCTTAGCTGCGATTTCTTTAAGAACATTCACTTCTTTTTCTAGACTCTGGGCTACAATTATCTCATCTTGAGCATGTTGTGCTAAAATTTCCGGAGTTGCAGCTCTTGCAAATCCCTTTCCTATTAGGAAGTTTTTCCCATAACCATCTTTAACTTCTTTAACTTCACCTTTTTTACCAAGGCTTTTTACATCTTTTATTAATAAAACTTTCATTATCTCTCTTTCTCCCCACTATATGACACGATACCGTGTGTTAGGTTTCCTATTTTAGAGTAACCCATATCTACAAGAATTCTTGCAACGTGTGCTGAACGACTACCAACATGACAGTAAAGGATAATGTTATCATCTTTTTCTAGTTTTGCTTCATCCCAAGTTTGGAAGAAAGAACTTGTTGGAACTAGTTTGTCAGCACCTTTGATGTGACCCATTTGCCATTCCATATGCTCACGAACATCAACGATTGTAAAGTTAACCATACCTAAGTCTCTAGCTTCTAAAAGTGCCATTAACTCATCGCCATCTAATTCTGCTTGGCCTACAAGTTGTTCACACTCTTCTTTAGTTAAACCACGAGAATGTGTATGAACTGCTTCTTCCATTCCAAGCTCAATACGTTTAGCCGCTGCAAACTCAGGAGTACAGAAGATTCCACAGTGACAAGCACCAGTCTCAGGAATCTCTTTTTCTATAGCAGGTGTACAAGGACAAGTTCTGTTATCTACTGATTGAGGTTTTCCATCTACTTCTTCAACCATGAAACATGGACAGAAAAGTTTGTTGTACATGATCTTGTTACGAGAAAGACCCATTTGTACACCTTCGTTCACTTCAGCTTGAGGGTTATATTCCCAACCAAATTGATTGATAACCTTATCTGTAAAATTAACTGTTTTTTCCATTCTCTCGATGAACTCTGGTGAATTCATATCAATTTTAATCATACTCATTATTTAATTCCTCTCTTTTTTCCTGCAATTATTCTTCTGAGTGCATTTAGTTTAATAAAACCTTCCGCATCTTTTTGATTATATACTTCATCTTCTTCAAATGTTGAGTGCTCTTCAGAGTACAAAGACATATCTGATTCGCGACCTACAACTTCAATATTTCCTTTGTAAAGTTTTAGTTTTACATTTCCTTGAACATATTTTTGCGTAGTGTCAATAGCAGCTTGTAGCATTTCACGCTCTGGTGAGAACCAAAAACCATTATAGATAAGTTCAGCATATTTTGGAATCATGCCATCTTTCATATGAGCCTCTTCACGATCTAGGCAGATAGACTCTATAGCACGGTGAGCTTTAAGCATAATAGTTCCACCTGGTGTTTCATAACAACCACGAGCCTTCATACCAACAAAACGATTCTCAACGATGTCGATTCTACCGATACCGTGCTTGTTACCATAAGCATTTAGAGTACGAAGCATTGTAGCAGGGCTCATCTCTTCATCATTGATTGAGATAGGGTCACCATTTTTGTAGCCAATAGTGATGTACTCTTTCTTATCAGGTGCATTTTCAGGAGAAGTTGACCATAACCACATAGATTCTTCTGGTTCATTCATTGGGTTTTCTAAGTGAAGACCCTCGTAAGATATGTGAAGTAGGTTAGCATCCATTGAATAAGGGCTAACAGATGGGTTACCATCAGCATCAACATGTTTTTGATCAATAGTTATTCCATGCTTCGCAGCATAAGTTAAAAGTTTTTCACGTGAGTTTAAATCCCACTCTCTCCATGGAGCAATAACAGTGATATCCGGGTTGAGACCAAGATAACCAAGTTCAAATCTAACTTGATCATTTCCTTTTCCAGTTGCACCATGGCTTACTGCATCTGCACCCATTTTTTGTGCGATTTCAATCTGCTTTTTAGCGATAAGTGGACGAGCAATAGAAGTACCTAGAAGGTATTCACCCTCATATATTGCATTTGCTCTAAACATAGGGAATACATAGTCTTTTACAAATTCTTCTTGAATGTCAAGAATAAAAATATTTTCAGGTTTGATGCCGTTGTCAAGTGCTTTTTGACGGGCTGGTTCAACTTCTTCACCTTGACCAAGATCAGCGGTAAAAGTAATAACTTCAGCTTTATACTCATCTTGTAGCCATTTTAAAATAATACTAGTATCGAGTCCACCAGAATAGGCAAGAACTACTTTTTTAACGTCTTTTTTCATATAAAAAACCTTTATTAGAGAAATAATTTTCGCGATTCTACTATAAAATAGATTAAAAAATAGTTAGTTTATGCTATTAAATTTTATATGAGAGATTTAATGGAAGAGAGAAATGTCTGTTTTAAGTTATCTTATATGTTGTCAAAAGAGTAATTCTCTTACCCTTTTGAGTCAAATAACATGCCTGTAACTTCTTACTTGTTTCTGATTCAACACCAAATCGTAAATTAGTATTCATTGGAGCCATTGCATTATTTAGTTCTGCAACTAAATCTTGCTGTTTAGCAACATTTGCTATGCCATCCATGACGTACTCCTCTTTTAGAATATAGTTATTTCACAGAATATCGACCAAGATATTGATTACTTTAATAAATATGAAAAAAATTTTCAAATTTTGTGTTTTTAAGTGTATTAACATTAGCTTAATGTAAAAGTAGTAATCTTCTACCATCAATATATAAAGGTCCTATATGAACTGGCGAACAAGAACGGAATCTCGTTTTGAAAGAATGGGTGATACAATCACTACCTATCCAAAAACAATAATTTTAATTATGCTAGTACTTAGTTTTATGGTTATATCTAACCTACCAAAAATAACTATAGATACTTCGACTGAAGGTTTTTTACATAAGGAAGACCCTGCTCTTGTAAGATATGAAAAGTTTAAAGAGCAGTTTGGTCAAGATGAGCGAATTATGATGGTTGTTAGAAGCAAAAATATTTTTGAGATGAAAAATCTTGAAAAGCTTAGAGAACTGCATCAAGAACTAGAAAATGGAGTTCCTCATTTAACAGACATTACTTCATTGATAAATGCTAGAAATACAAGAGGCGAGGGTGATCAACTAATAGTTGAAGACCTCTTTTTTGATTGGCCGCAAAATGAGGCTGAATTACAAGCCATTAAAGAGATAGCTGTTAAGAGTGAGATGTATAAAAACCTTTTAATAAGTGATGATTTAACCCTTACTACTATTATTCTTGAGCCAGATGCATATGAGAGTAGTGCGAGTGGTGATGATTTAGAAGGCTTTGGTGATGATGAAGAGAGTAGTTCTCAAAAAGCAGAGTTTTTAAAAGATACATCAAAAAGTGAGATGGTTCGCACAGCTGAAGATATTGCAAATAAATATAAAGCTGAAGGCTTCGATGTGTTTATTGCAGGTTCTTTAGCTGTAAATGATTTTAACAAACGTGCTGTTCAAAAAGATATGCAAAAATTTGTAAAACTTGTACTACTTATGATGATGGTATTTCTATTCATCGTATTTCGCAGAATAAGTGCAGTTATATTACCAATATTTATAGTGGCACTCTCTCTACTCACAACTATGGGTTTTATGGCTCTAAGTGGAGTACCAATTACAATTCCAACACAGATTCTTCCATCATTCTTATTGGCTGTCGGTATTGGTGCAGTTGTTCACCTTCTTGCAATGTTTTTTAAACATCTCAATGAAAATGGAGATAAACATAAGGCAATTTCATATTCACTTGGTCACTCTGGCCTAGCTATTGTTATGACATCACTAACGACTGCGGCAGGTATGCTCTCTTTTTCAACTGCACTCATCGCACCTATCGCAGATTTAGGTGTTTTTGCAGCTATTGGAGTAATGATTGCACTTGTAAATACTTTAGTCTTATTACCAGCGATACTTGCTATTACACCTATTAAACCAGCAAAAGAAAAACAAAAAAAGAACTCTGCAAAAATGGATGCTATTTTAAGTTCAATTGCACTCTTTAGTTTTAATAATGCAAAGAAAATTCTTGGAGTCAGTATTGTAATTGTTATTGTTTGGGTCTATTTCGCATCTCAAATCCAGTTTAAGCACGATCCACTCTCTTGGCAGCCAGACGATTCAGCAATTAAAATCTCAACCGAGACTGTAGATAAAGAACTACGTGGTTCTGTAACTATGGAAGTGATTATTGACACTAAAAAAGAGAATGGACTTTATAACACACAGCTTCTAAACGCGATAGATAGAGTTATTAAAAAAGCTGAAGCTATTGATAATGAAAAGTATTTTGTTGGAAAAGGTTGGGGTGTAGGAGAAGTTCTAAAAGAGATTCATCGAGCACTACATGAAAATAAGCAAGAGTTTTATGCTATTACAGATAACAATGCTTTAATTCCTCAAGAGTTTTTACTCTTTGAGAACAGCGGAAGTGATGATCTTGAAGATTTAGTTGACAGTGCTATGAGTAAGGCTCGCATTACATTTAAACTCCCTTGGATGGAAGCGGGTGAGTATGAGGAGCTGAGTCAAGAGTTAGAGTCGATGATGAAAGTAGAACTTGGAAGTGATGTTGAGGTTACTATTACAGGTATGGTTCCGCTCTTTCAAAGAACACTCTCAGCAGCAATGACATCTATGGCTACATCTTATGTGACCGCATTTGTACTTATTGCGATTATGATGATGATACTTTTAGGAAGTGTTAAAATAGGTCTTGTAAGTATGATACCAAATGTTCTTCCTGTTATTATGACCATTGGATTTATGAGTATGTTTGGTATGCATTTAGATATGTTTACTATGCTTGTTGGAGCGATTGTAATCGGTCTTTCAGTGGATGACACTGTGCATTACTTTCATAACTTTGCCAAGTATCACCATCAAGGTTACTCAACAAAAGAGGCAGTAGAGAAGACAATGTTAGGGACAGGGCGTGCTCTTGTTGCTACAAGCATTGTTTTATCTTTTGGTTTTTATGTTTACATTTTTGCTTCACTCTCAAACCTTATAAATTTTGGAGTTCTTACAGGTGGAGCAATTACAATCGCTCTTATATCTAACATTATTTTAGGGCCGGCACTGCTTACTCTAATCACAAAGGATGAAAAATGATTTTCAAATCACTACTAATAGCAAGTTTAACACTAAGTTCACTATTTGCCATAACAGGTCAAGAGATAGCACAGAGCGTTCACGATAGGGACGAGGGTGATAACTCAGCTTCAAAAATGAAGATGATTCTTACCGACAAAAATGGTAAAAAAAGAGTAAGAGACTTGAAAACTTTTACAAAAAATAAGGGTGTGGATAAACTAAAACTAATGTTTTTTCTAACTCCTGCAGATGTAAAAAATACTGCATTTTTAACTTATGACTATGAAGACTCAAACAAAGATGATGACCAGTGGTTATATCTTCCAGAACTTCAAAAGGTAAAGCGTATCGCATCAAGTGATAAGAGTTCTTCTTTTATGGGAAGTGATTTTACTTACTCTGATATGACTTCAAAAAATGTACAGGATTACACTTATAAAGTAATGAAAGAGAAAAAAGTTGGCGGACACATGACATGGCAGATGCTTGTTACTCCAAAGAGTGAAAAAACTATTGCTGAGACTGGTTACACAAAGTCTATTGTATTTGTAAGACAAGACAACTTTGTAATTGTTCAAGCACTGAACTACATTAAAGCAGGTAAAAAACTAAAGTACATGCAAGTTAAAAACCTTAAACAAATAGAGGGTATTTGGACTGCAGTTGAGACGCAAATGATTACTAAAAAAGGTAAAAAAACTCTTCATAAAACAACTTTTAAATTCTCAGATATTAAGTATAACCAAGATCTTGAAGAGTCTCTATTTACTACTCGTACTTTAGAAAGAGGTCTGTAAGTAATGGCAAATAAACTACTTTTATCAATTACACTGGCTTCTTTACTTGCAAGTAACTCACTTTTTGCTGAAGAAAATATGGACACTGATTTAGGTGGTTTTGACACACAAGAAGTTGCAAGTGAAGAGGAAAACTATGATTTAGATGGCTTCGGTGATTCCGATGAGTCTTCAAGTGAAGAAGTACAAGAAGAAGTTGTAGAAAAAAGTATGTTCTCCCTAAGTGGTAATGTGACGTTTAAAACAGCTTATGGATATAGAGAACATGGTGTTAAGGCAAACGAAAGCGATGCTAAAGAGGTAGATTATGCAGGTTTTAATCAAGCTCAAATTTCTACTTATCTTCAAGTTGACGGAAAGCTAAGTGATAATTGGAAAGTAAGAATCAGCGGTGATGCTTTTTATGATGCTATATACGATTTAAGAACTGAAAATAATTATAACCAAGAGACTTTAGATGCATACCAAACACAGCTAAGATTTGATGACGTTTACCTTCAAGGTCGTCTCTCTAATGATGTTGATTTAAAAGTTGGTCGTCAAATCGTTGTTTGGGGTAAGTCTGATAGCATTAGAATTACAGACGTTATTAACCCACTTGACAATCGTCTTCCTGGTATGACGGATATAGAAGACCTGCGTTTAAGTACTACGATGGCTAAACTAGATTACTACATAGGTTCTTGGAATCTATCTGCTATGGCAATAGGCGAGAGCCGTATCTTAATAGAAGCAGCTCCAAGAAGTGAGTTTTTTCCCGTCGATAAGATTTTTAGAACTGCACCAGATCCATTTATTGAGTTAGAAAACCCT
>CAZPRE010000066.1:0-9498 GCA_964588875.1 uncultured Sulfurimonas sp.
CCAGTTGAAGTTACTTTTAACATTGTAATTTTTTTCTGATGATGGATAGCCCTAAGCTGCTCAAGTCCTTCTATATCTTCAATGGCTGCATCACTTAAACTACAAAACTCCTTTAAACTTTTTTTAGAAAAACCATATATTCCGATATGCCCAAAGTAAGTAGCTCTTCCACTACGGTTGTATGGTATGAGTGAACGAGAGAAGTAGATTGCATTGTTGTCACTATCTAAAACCACTTTAACAAGGTTTGGATCCTCTGCTGACTCCGCGTTTATAGCATTGTAACAACTTCCCATAATAAAAGGCTCATTCTGGGCTTGAAGTTCTTTTAATTTATGCATAAGAGACTCAACAACCTCCGCTTCGATGAAAGGCTCATCTGCTTGAACATTTACTATGATCTCATCATCTGGAAGTTTAAGAATATTGGCACACTCATTGATACGATCAGTTCCACTTTTATGAGTAGTTGATGTAAGCATAGCTTCAACACCATACTCTTTACATATAGCGATGATTTTCTCATCATCAGCGGCTACTACAACTCTATCTAAATGTTGGACAGCCTTAGCTGTTCTCACTACCATAGGTAGACCACCAATGTCAGCAAGAACTTTTTGTGGAAATCTTGTTGATGCTAAACGTGCAGGAATAATAATCATAATTTAATGCCTCTTAGATATAATGACAAAATTATATCTAAAAGGCGTTTTGATGTTACTTTATCAACCAGAATCAGGTTACTGTTATAACTCTGACTCTATTTTTCTTTACGATTTTATATCATCATTTAAGCCTAAAGGCAAAGTTTTAGATGTTGGAGCTGGTTGTGGAGTAGTAGGACTTTTAGTAGCACGAGATAATCCAAAAGTGGAACTTGAAGCAGTAGAGAAACAAAAAGCTTTTATTCACTATGCAACAACAAACGCGAGAGTCAATAAAATAGAGTATAAAATGTATGAGGGTGACTTTACCGAGTTGGATGAGAGTATAAAGTATGACTATATTATTTCAAATCCTCCTTTTTATCCAGAGGGAGCTTCAAAGAGTGAAGATGAAATGTTATTTAATGCAAGGTATAATGTCAACTTACCATTAAAAGATTTTTTTAAAAAGGTGAGCAAGGTATTGAAGCCGCACTCACACTTTGTTTTTTGTTATGATGCTTCTCAGTTTGGCCTTATATGTGCCGAGTTAGATGCTGTAAAACTGAGAGTTGTAGATGTGCAGTTTGTACATGCAAAAATAGATAGAGGAGCCACTTTAGTTATGATTCATGCACGTAATGGTTCAAAGTCTCTTATGAAGGTTTGGCCTCCTTTTGTTAGTTTTGAGGGAAATGAAGTTTCCCCTATAGCTCAAGAAGTCTTTAAAAAAGCAAGTACACAGAGTATTAAATGTCAGATATAATGAGCGAAGAGGGTTATACTTATAATTTTAATCCATCTGCTTGTGAGACATGTCAAGGTAGATGCTGTACAGGAGAAAGTGGTTATATTTATATTACAAAAGAAGAGATAACTAAAATTGCGGGACTACTTGACTTAGATGTAAATGTCTTTGTAAAAGAGTATCTCTTTAAAAAAGGGTATAAGTATTCAATCAAAGAGATAATATTTAATGATTCCCATGAGTGTATTTTTTATAATAGAGAATCAAATGGCTGTAATATATACGATGCACGTCCCTCTCAGTGTAAGACATTCCCATTTTGGGATTATTATAAAACTAGAGTTAATGAATTAAAATTAGAGTGCCCAGGAGTAGAAAATGATTAAATATTTTATATCTGTTTTTCTTGCTTTTTTCTTTGTAGCCTGCACTCCAATGCAGCCAAAACCAATGCAAGTGATAGTAAAACCTAACCAGAGAGTTTTTGAAAAAGAGGATATGTATATACTTTTTGCTCTTCGTGCAGAACAGATGCATGATGGTGAGTCTGCATCAACGCTTTTTAATAAGCTTTATGAAAAATCAGATAAAAAAGAGTACCTATACAGATCCCTTCAAAATGATTTAGTAACAAAAAAATATGAGAAAGTTATCACTAGAATAGATGCCTTAGATGAAAAAGAGGATCTTTATCTTATACGATTAAAAATTGTCTCACTTATGGGATTAAAAAAATATAAAGAGGCAGAAACCTTAGCTGTTAGCTTAGTTAAAAAGACACAAGCGATAAATGATTACCTATTAGTAAGTGACGTTTATGTGCAACTTGGTCAATTTGGAGAGGCTGTTAAGTATCTAGAGAGTGCCTATGTTAAAGATTACAATGAGAAAATACTTGATAAAATGTCAATTATACTTTATGTGAATCTACAGAGAAAAAAAGATGCAATTGCTCAACTTGAAACACACACTAGAGTTCATGGTTGTTCTAAAACTATATGTACTAGGCTAATAGGTTTTTATAGTAATGAAAATAATATTGATGGATTACTCTCAGCTTATTTAAGACTTTATGCCATAGATAAAGATGAAGAGGTCGCAAAAAAGATAGTTCAGGTTTATGCATATAAAAAAGATTTTATAAAAATGATGGGTTTTTTAGAGAATTCAGGGAGTGATGACAAGACACTTTTACAGCTATACTCTAATACAAAAAACTATTCTAAGGCATATCCTTTAGCTATATCCATTTATGACAAGACTGGGGATTCCTCTTATTTAGGTCAAAGTGCAATTTATGAGTATGAGAGTGCAGCTCAAAAAGACAAAAAGCTTTTAGACTCAGTTGTAGATAAACTCAAAGATGTGATAAGTGTTAATGATGACCCTCTTTATCTAAACTACTTAGGTTATATCTTGATCGACCATGAAATAGATGTTGCAGAAGGAATGAGATATATAAACCGTGCTATGGTTGTTGAACCAAATTCAGCTTATTATTTAGATTCTTTAGCCTGGGGTTATTATAAACTTGGTAAGTGTAAAAAAGCTAAAGAGGTGATGAGTAGAGTAGTTAAGTTAGAGGGCAGTGATAACGTAGAAGTTATGCAACATATAAAAAAGATAGATAAATGTTTAAAAAAATAAAGGAAAATATATAGAATGATTTTAGATGATATTATAAAAAAGACAAAAGAGGATTTAGTTAAACGAGAGAAGAAATTTTCACTTGATTGGTTAGGACGCTCTTTGGCGTTTAATGCAAGAGTTCCTCGTGATGTTATTCCTTATTTAAAGGCAACAGAGGAAGATCCTTATAGAATTATTACAGAGGTTAAAAAAGCCTCTCCATCTAAGGGTGTTATTCGTGAGAACTTTGATCCTTTAGCAATTGCGCAAGCTTATGAACGCGGTGGAGCAAGTGCTATTTCTGTTCTTACTGAACCACACTTCTTTCAAGGTTCACTTGATTACCTTGGTGGAATTCGTCGTTATGTGGGTATTCCACTTTTAAGAAAAGATTTTATAGTATCTAAGTACCAAGTTCTTGAAGCTACAGTACATGGAGCTGATTTTATTCTTTTAATTGCAGCAGCTCTAAGTAAAGCAGAGTTAAAAGACCTTTTAGCTTACACTAGACATTTAGGCATGGAAGCTTTAGTTGAGGTTCATGATAAGTCTGATTTAACAAAGGCCATCTATGCTGGTAGTGATATTATCGGAATTAACCACCGGAATCTACAAACATTTGAGATGAATATGAATCTATGTTATGAGCTTATACCTCTTATTCCAAATGGGAAAATTATAGTTGCTGAGAGTGGAATATATGAACATGGTCAGTTAGAAGATTTATCTAAGGCCGGTGTTGATGCTTTCTTAGTTGGTGAGTCTCTAATGCGAACTGATGATGAAGAGGCAGCTCTAAGAACTCTTAAAAACGGATAGAAGGATTAAATAGCTAGTTATATGGTTATTGGCACTAAGCCAATAACTTCTTAACACACTCATTGATTCTTTTTCCATCAGCTTTTCCAGCTAACTCTTTGCTAGCCATACCCATAACTTTACCCATGTCTTTCATAGTTGTAGCACCAACTTTTGTAAGGATTACACTAACTGAACTTGTAAGCTCTTCATCGCTCATTTGTGCAGGTAAGTAAACTTCATAAAATGAAATCTCATCTAATTCTATTTGTAAAAGATCTTCACGTCCAGCATTTTTATACTGAGTCGCTGCATCATTTCTACGTTTTACCTGTGTTTGAATAATTTTAATAACATCATCATCACTTAACTCTTTTCTCTCATCAACTTCTATCTGTTTAAAAGCCGAAGTAAGTAAACGCAGTGCATCGCGTTTTTTTGTCTCTTTTGCTTTCATTGCATTTTTTACATCTTGATTAACTGTTTCTCTTAAAGTCAAAGTTTTTCCTTGGAGCTATTTTTGCTAGTATTATAGCAAAATACACAAAGAGATAAGAATGATAAAAAACTTTTTAATATTTTCCCTACCGTTTTATGCTATAATTTATTTTGAACCACCTGTGTATGTTGAACAAATGCTGGCATGTGAAGATAGCAAAGATTATGTTTCTACTGGAAGTATCTTCGGTCAGGGTGATTCACTCTTATGATATTGACCAAGATAACAACATTAACTCTGCACAAATGAGTGATGCAAGAATTCTTTATAGATCTGAAGGAGATGTAGATCGTGCGACAAAACAAGGATGGGGTACAAAAATTGTTCAGGCTGTTTGGCCATTTTAGTTTAGGAGTTTTACTTCTTAGTACATCACTTTTATGCTCTTCTTTTGCAGAGTTTAAAAAATCTCAAGCTGCTTCTTTCTCAGAATATGCAGATGAAAGAGATACAAAGTTTAAAAGATTTTTACAAGAGCAGTGGACTGAGTATAATGCCCAGAAGGGTATGCCTCTTTATGAGAAACAAAAACCAAAGAATATAGTTTCAACACAACCTACTACAATCAAAAGTGTAGGTCCAAAGATTCATATTTTTATCAAAAAAATACCTCTCGTTGAGGAAGTTAAACCTCAAAAAGAAATAATTCCAGAGATTGTTAAGGTTGATGAAAAGCCTCGAGAGGAGATAGTTCTTGAAATCATCGAAGTTGATATAAAACCAAAGCTAGATAAAACTGTAACTATCTTAGAAATAAAAAAAGATATAAATTTTAATTTTTATGGTTCAAATATTGGTTTTAATATTGATGCTCCTATCAAGAATGCTAATTTTTATCCTCGTAATCAAAAAGGTATAGAGAACTTCTTTGACACCTTGGCTTCTAGTGATTATGACTATCTTATTTCTGATATAGAAAAAATTTCAAAAAATTTAAATCTTAACGATTGGGGTGTTTATCTTCTTGTAAATGAGGTAAGTGCTAAAGTTTTTTCAAATAGAGATAATGTTAATTTATTCTCTTGGTTTATATTTAATAAGCTTGGATATGCTGTCAAAATTGGACTCGCCAACAAACACATCGTTATGATGCATTACTCTAAAAAAATTATATACTCTACTCCTAATTACACTTTTGGTGATAAGAAGTATTATGTGGTTTCTAACTACTCTAAAGGTGGAGTAGGGAGTCTATACTCATATAAACATGATTATCCAAATGCGACAAAAGATCTTGATCTATCTTTAAAAACTCTACCAAATTTTGAAAATGATAAGCAGAGTAAAACTCTTTCGTTTAAACAGTTTGGAGAGAAGTATGGTGTTACATATAGCTATAATAAAAATTTAATTGATTTTATGGCTACATATCCACAGGCTGATTATGAGACATATTTCAACTCTCCACTTGAAGAAGAAACATATGAAGATATTGCCAATGGTCTCAAAAAATATATTGATGGTAAGCAGGCGAGTAGTGCTATAAATTTTGTTCTAAATTTTGTTCAAAATGCTTTTGTCTATGAAGTAGATAATCAACAGTTTGGACGAGAAAAGGTTATGTTCGCAGAAGAGACTCTTTATTTTGCTAAGTCTGACTGTGAAGATAGAGCAATTTTGTTTGCTTATCTTGTAAAAAAACTATTTAAGATTGGAGTTATTGGTGTGAAATATAAAGACCACATGGCAACAGCACTCTATATCCCGATGCCTGGTGATAGTGTTAAGGCAGGGGGCAGAAAGTTTGTAATAGCCGATCCTACTTATGTTAATTCAAATATAGGTCAGAGTATGCCAAAATATAAGTCACAGATACCAGATAGTTATATAGTTGTGAAAAATTAAGTGAGATAGAAGGGGATGGCAGGGAGAAAATATCTCCCTGCCAATATGGTGAGTAAAGCCCACTCTATTGTATAACTTAGTAGTTAAACGCTACCTTGTAAGTTGGATCATCTTCTTCGTAAGAGCAGTGTGGTCCAGCTTTTTTCAAAATAGCTTTACAGTCTGCACTTAGGTGACGAAGAAGTAGATTTTTACCAGCATCTTCATACTTTTTAGTAATCGCATCAATAGCCTCAACGCCACTAGAATCCATAACTCGAGCATCTTTAAAGTCAATAACTACCTTTGGTGGATCTTGTAGTATATCGAAGTTGTCTCCAAATGTTGAAGCACTACCAAAAAAGAGTGGACCATCAAGTGCATAAACTCTTGTTCCATCTTCTTCTGTATGAACACGAGAGAAGATTTTTGCATGTTTCCAAGCAAATGCGAGAGCCGAGATAATAACACCAGCAATAACAGCAATAGCTAAATCTTCAACAACAGTAATGATTGTTACCGTTACCATAACAAAAGCATCAGTTTTAGGCATTTTGTTAAGACGAGAGAAGCTTGACCACTCAAAAGTACCGATACTCACCATGAACATGATACCCACTAGAACAGCTACTGGTATCGTGTTTAAAACGCCACTCATAGATACAACTAGAATAATAAGTCCAACAGCTGCTACAAATGATGAAAGCCTTCCAATACCACCTGAAGTGTAGTTGATGATACTCTGTCCAATCATGGCACAACCAGCCATACCTCCAAAGAAACCACAAGTGATATTTCCAGTTCCTTGTGCTATACACTCTTTGTTCGCAGAACCACGAGTATTACTTAACTCATCTAAAACTGAAAGAGTTAGAAGTGATTCAATAATACCAACAAGTGCAACAATAACAGCATAAGGAAGAACAAGCAAAACAGCATCTAAGCTAAAGAGATAATAAGGAATACCAAATGTCGGAAGCTGACCAGCATATTTACTCATGTCATCTAGACCACTAAGTAAAAGAGTATCTGTTCCTGTAAAGTACACACCAAGGGTAATAACTACAATAGCCACTAAACCAGCTGGAATTGCCTTTGTAAACTTTGGTAAAAGATACATGATAGCCATGGTGACAACAACCAAAATATACATCATATAACCTTGACCCTCAAAAAATTTAAATTGAGCAGTACCAATAACGATAGCAAGACCATTAACAAAACCATGAATAGCAGGAGTAGGTACAAGACGAATAAACTTACCGAGTTTAAGCATACCTATAGCTACTTGAATAAGACCAGCTACAACAGTTGCAAGAAGTATATAGTTAAGTACTGTCACTGCTATATCATTTGCAGGTATATTTTGTAGGTTAAGAGTATTTGTTACTTCAAGAGTCAGACCTACTAACACGATAGCAACTGCACCAGTTGCACCAGATATCATACCCGGTTTACCACCGATAAGAGAAGTAATAAGACCTAAAATAAACGCAGTATAAAGACCAACAACAGGACTAATACCAGCGATAAAACTAAACGCGATAGCTTCTGGAACTAAAGCGACTGCAACAACTAGACCAGATAAAATATCATTTTTGATATTTTTTGATGAGTATTTTTTTAAATCAAACAATAGTTTAACCCTTAAATGTAGTGTTTTTTATAATTTTCGAATTATATCTAAAAGCCCAATAAAATATGTTAAAATTTCAATAATTATTAAAAGGATATTTATGATTTACCTAAGTGTACACCTTATACATATATTCTCTGTCTTTATTTACGGTGGATTTTTGATTACAGATAATCTATTTTTGAGTAGAATGCAAAAAGATTTAGGTGATGAATACCCAAAGGTGCGAGAGTACTTTATGAAATATGTAAGAGTTGTAGTTCCTAAAGCACTGCTTATTGCGGTGGCATCAGGAATATATCTTATAAGTGTAAATTTTGGATCAATAGAACCGAGTGGTCTTTCAAACTTTCAAATAGTCTTAAGTATTAAAGCTTTTTTAGGTGGATGGTTAGGACTTCGCGGAATTTTACAGGTATTTTTTGGAATTCAGCCTCTTGTTTTTAAGAGTCATAGATTTCCATTTATCTTAGTTGTGATTATCATTTTCTTATCGCAGCTAATGTTTAGTGTCTAATCTATTTACCTATAAAGTAAAGCTAAAGAGAGTTTCTCTTTAGCTTTGTAGTGAATTTAATTGTTCTTGAACTTTTTCTGATTTAGCTTGCGCATCTTCAAGTGCTTCACGGTTTTTTACTAATACATCTTCAGGTGCATTTGCTACAAATCTTTCATTGCTTAACATACCGCTAAGTTTTCCTATCTCTTTTTGTAGTTTTTCATCTTGCTTAGTTAGTTTAGCGATGATAGAACTTAAGTCGATAGAGTCAGTTGGAATAAAAGTCTCACAACTATCAGCTATGTCACTTACAGAATTTTCAACTGAAGTTTGGGTAAATTCAATATCAGTAACTTTTGCTAGTCTGATGATAAATGGTAACATCATCTCTTTATCTTTCTCACTAATCCCATCTATTTTTACATAGGCTTTTTCTATTTTTTGGTTTGCTAAGTCAACTAAAACTTTTGCGCGACGAATAGAGACGATAGCATCCATAATAACGTCAAATTTCGCTTCTTCTTTGCGTTTTTTAGTCTTACTTGGGTAAGGCATAATCATAATAGAATCACTATCTTCAAGCGTAGTTCCAGAGAGCTCATGGTAAAGATACTCGGTAACAAAAGGCATAAAAGGGTGAAGAAGTTTCATTGCCTCTTTAAAGATAGCTCCAAGCTCAATTATAGAGCCTTTGTCAGCCTTTGAAAGCTCAATACCCCAACCACAAAATTCATTCCAGATAAATCTGTATATTACTGTAGCGGCATCATTAAACTTATATTCATCTAACGCAGCTCTTACTTCTTTAGTCGCTTGGTTTAAACGCGATGCCATATATTTACCAAGGTCAGTTTTAAGACAGAAACCGTTTAAGTCAGGAAAAGTTGGCTCATTCATCTGTAGGTATTTTGAAGCGTTGTAAAGCTTGTTTGTAAAGTTACGGTTTAACTCTAGCTTTTCCGTACTCATACGAATATCACGACCCTGCGCGGCAGAGATTGCAAGGGTGAAACGTAGGATGTCAGCAGAGTATTTATTTACCATATCAAGAGGGTCAATTACATTACCTTTTGATTTTGACATCTTGTCGCCTTTTTCATCACGAACAAGAGCATGGAGATAAATGTGGTTAAATGGAAGTTTACCATTGAAGTTCTCACCCATCATCATCATTCTAGCTACCCAAAAGAAAAGGATGTCAAAACCTGTAATAAGAAGAGT
>CAZPRE010000067.1:0-9449 GCA_964588875.1 uncultured Sulfurimonas sp.
TATTTCAGCCGTTAATGGAGCATCTTTATCCATTCTCATATCAAGGTTATCACTCTCATAGGAGAAACCTCTTGTCTTTTGATCAAGTTGCAGAGATGAAACACCAATATCTGCCAATACACCTTTAATCTCAGAGACATCATGCTCCTTGATAATCTCTTTTATAATCGCAGAGAAACGACCCTTTCTTATCTCAACTCTATCCTTAAATGGTTCTAATCTTGAAGTTGAAAAGTCTATTGCAGTTTGATCTTGATCTATGGCTATTAACTTGATGTTTGGATTTGATTCCAAAATCATTGATGAATGGCCGGCATACCCCATAGTGCAATCTATAATAATCCCTTCGTCTATTGATTTAAAAGCTTCTATAACTTCACGATAAAGTACTGGAATATGAGGAATATTTTGCACAGGGGACCTTAAGTAGTAATTTAAATAGATTATACAGTTTTTTTGTAAAATTTAATTTTTAATACCGTATGATAAAGAAAATAATATCACTGCTAAGTATAAAAAGCAAAGACCTCAATACTAGCCAGGCTTTGAATATAAAGCAAAAAGAAGATATAGTTATAATTAATGATAAAAAAGAAAACATAACTATAAAGAAACAAGCTACTCATAATAAAGAGGAACCAAACATGTTGATAGAGTATCAAAATGAAATTATTGCCCTTATATTAATTCTTGTTGTTAGTATTATATACTTCACAATTAGAAAACCGAAGAAAAAAACAGTTGGTATTGTAGAAACAATAGAGCCTGCCCAAACAGACGAAACTATCCAAGAAGTTTCGATTGATGAATTTGATACACAAGATATAAAACAAATTGAAGAAGAAAAAGTTACTTCACCAGCAAAAAAAATCAGAAAAAGAAGTGTCCCAAGTCATACAAAAATAACAAAACAAGATTTTAAAGAATTTGCTGGAACAAGAATTCTAGTAGCAGAAGATAACCTTATTAACCAGAAGGTTATTACAGGACTACTTGCAGATACAGGTATAGAGATTACATTAGCTGATGATGGCCAAGAAGCATTAGATATACTCAAATCAGACAGTGATTTTACAATAATACTTATGGATGCACATATGCCAAGAGTTGATGGTTTTGAAGCAACTCGTACAATTAGAGCAAATCCCAACTATGCCCATATTGTTGTTGTTGCCTTAAGTGGTGATACAGCGGCTGACGATATAGCTAAAATGACTCAATCTGGAATGCAAGAACACCTAGAAAAACCTTTGAGGATGGATGCATTATATGATATTCTATATGCATATACTGGTAATGAGCAAGAGATAAACAGTGAAGTTTATATACATATTGTTGCGACAAAAGAGTTAAATGGAAATAAAGGTTTAGAGATTTGTGGTGGAGATGAAGAGTTTTATCACGAGATACTAAATGAGTTTGTTACTACATATGAATACTCTACAGATAGGCTTTGTGAACTTTTAGAAAATAAAGAGTTAGTTCAAGCTGACAAACTACTATTAGATATTATTGGAGTTACTGCAAATATTGGAGCTGATTCCCTAAATACTATTGCAAGCACAATAAAAGAGGCACTCAAAGATACAGATGAGAAAAGTTATCTTACTCTTCTTGAAAACTATAAAGAACATTTACAAGAGTTAATTGCAGATATAAAAGAATATATATAACTCTTTTATATCGTTCCTATATTTTATTAATTACATCCTGCCTAGAGCTTTTTTAACATTATCATCTGCCATAGTTATATTCCAAACTGGCTCCCAAACAACTTCTACTTCTACTTCTTTTATATTAGCCATCTTTTCAACTGACTCCTTAACCCACTGAACAATCATCTGATGCAGAGGACAAGCTTTTGTTGAGAGAGTCATAGTTACTTTAACATTACCATCTTCATCACTACTAGCATCATATATAAGACCCATCTCTACAAGATTAAATCCTACTTCTGGGTCAATTACTGTTGATATTGCTAAAAATAATTCTTCTTTTGTATACATATTTTTTTTCCTTTATTATTTAAAATTTATCATATAAAATACACTTCGCACAAATGCAAACGCACCTACAACTAAAAATGAAGCTCCCGCACCTACTAAAATATCACTCTTTGTTAAAATTGCTAAAGTTACAATCACTACACCAAGTGCTGAAAAGATGAACTGTGCTTGTGAACTTTTATATGGCACCATATCTGCAAGCATAGGTACTTTTTGTTTCCCTACAAGAGGAGAAAACTTCTCAAACCATACCAGGAATGGAATAATTTTATAGATATGCCCTGTAATTAGAAAGGCAATAAATCCAAAAAAGAGTAACCATCCCGAAGCTAAAAGCAACTCCTCTTTTTCTAATACAAAGTACAAAACACCCATTAACATAGATACAAGCATAGACATAAATGAAAATATTAAAGATATTGCATAAACATCATTCTCTTTTCTTGGTCGTGTTGCATAGATTATATAAATAAGATAAAAGTATGAGATGAGCGATATAAATGAAAATAGATATCCTAAATACTCCAAGAACTCAAATCCAAAATATGAAGATAGGACTACTAAAACAACTCCTATACTCATCATCCATATAGATAATTCAAGAGGTTTCATAGAAAAGCCATGTGAAAGAGTAAACATAGGTACTAGAACCACAGAAAGGCCCATTATAGTAATAATAATGTATCCGCCTATAACAAGGTATACATGTCCATGTAAAAGTGCTGTAATATCTACATCTATAGTTCCTGCATATCCTAGCGCCATTAAGAGACCAAATATAATTCCAAAAAATAGAAATGTATTGGAGATTAAAACACTACTCATAACTAGGTTCAATTTTTCTACTTTAAAAATAGTCAGAAAAATTTCCATAACAAAAATCATCATAGAGATAAGAACAACTACTCCACCATAAGGTAGTAAAGAAGGAGAAAACAGAAATCCTAAAACCATAAGTATTGTGCCTATAAGCAGTAATGGCCAAATAGAATAAAATAGTTCTACTCCAAAGTGCCCTACTTCAAGTACAACTGGTACGAGTTGAGCCATTGCTCCAAATATAATCATCATAACAAAACCGAGTAAAAATAGATGTACAAAACCTAGTACTTGAGAATCTAAAAATGATAAGCTCTCAACACTGAAAGTAAAAACATAAAAAGATGATATGAGATAAAAAAGACTCCCCAATATAAAGAAGGGAGCTATTAGTTTAAAGGGAGGAGCAAAGTCCTGCGAGATTGAGCTCATTCACTATCCGTGACAAGAAGTTTGTTCTAAATCTGACTCTACATCAGCTGAAATACTAGAAAATACGATTTTAACTAAACCACCATCAATATCTTCAGCTACATGAGACACATCAGCTTCAAGCTTACCAAAAAGGCCACCAGGCATTTTATGGTTGATCATTACTAATGTATCATTTGTGTTTTTAATAAGCTTTAAACCACTCATCGCGTTTACCATAGGAGCAGGAGGACCCTCTTTTGAAGTATCGAAATAATAGATACTTTGAGAATCTTTAGCTTCTTTAAAAAAATCTACAGTTGCACCTTCAACTTCAATTTTTTGTGCATTATTTGGAATGTTTGACATAATAATTACCTTTTCTAATTGATATCGGTTATTATAAAGAAAATGTCAGTTCTTATACTTGATTTGTATCAATATTATAAAAGAATTATCTAATTTGTCCACTTCCATAAATCTTGTATTTATAGGTAGTTAAACCCTCAATTCCCATAGGTCCACGAGCATGAAGTTTATTAGTACTAATCCCAACCTCTGCACCAAAACCAAACTCACCACCATCTGTAAACTGAGTTGAAGCATTTAAATAAACACAAGCCGAATCAACAGCATTTAAAAACTCTTCCGCACTTGTGTAGTTCTCTGTAATAATAGCATCTGAGTGTGCCGAACCATATGTTTGTATATGAGTTAAAGCCTCTTGTACTCCTGAAACTATTTTAATGGATAAAATGTTATCAAGATATTCAGTATCAAAATCCTCATTAGTTGCTAAAGCTACATCAATTATTTTTTGAGTATTCGCACAACCTTTAAGAACTGTTCCTAAAGCATCATACTTCTCTTTTAACATAGGTAGAATTGTTGGTGCAATTGTCTCATTAACAAGTAAAGTCTCCATAGCTCCACAAATACCAACACGACGACACTTGGCATTTATACATATGTCTAAAGCCTTTTGTACATCTGCATCAGAATCTATGTAAGTGTGACATAGCCCTTTATCATGCTTAACAACACTCATAGTAGCGTTTTGACTTACATACTTAATAAGTCCTGCTCCACCACGTGGAATAATTAAGTCTACATATTTATCCATCTTGATAAGTTTAGCCACACCCTCACGAGATGAGTCAGGAATTAATGAAATCAAAGATGAAGGCAAATCATTTTTAATAAGTACATCTTGAAGAATTGCAGCTATAGCTCTGTTTGATTTTTCAGCCTCTTTACCACCTTTTAAGATACAGACATTTGAGCTTTTAAAACATAGTGCCGCTGTATCACTCGTTACATTTGGACGTGATTCATAGATAATACCTATTACACCAATTGCGATACTTACCTTTTCTATTTTTAAATTTGTTTCAGTTACCCAACCATCTATAATGCGGCCAATAGGTTCTTTAAGTGCAGCTATATCTTCAATAGCCTTTGCCATTCCCTCAATTCGACCTTCATCTAAGAAGAGTCTATCCATAAGAGCTGATGTCAGACTATTTTTTTCACCATCAAGCATATCTAACTTGTTAGCCTCAATTAGTGCTACTTTATTTATACGAAGAGCTGTTGCCATCTCTCTTAAAACTCTATTTTTATCTGCTCCACTTAATGTGGACAACACTCTACTCGCGTCTTTTGCTTCACTTAAAAATTGTTCCATAATTTCACCTTTTGTATTAACGCTATAATATCATAAAAATATTAAGGCTATTTATGAACACAATTACTTTTATCGGAAATGGAAACATGGCGTTAAGTATCGCTCAGGGTTTAAAGCAAAATTATAATATAGAGGTTGTCGGTAGAAACTTAGAAAAACTAGATAAATTTGAGAATGAACTAGGCATAAAAATTGAAAAATCATTAATAGAGGGTTTTAGTATAGAAAATAAAACTTTACTTTTTTGTGTCAAACCTGCAAATGTTGAAGAAGTTTCATCTGCCTTTATTGGAAAAGCAAGAGTAGTATTTTCTGTTTTAGCAGGGACATCTGTTGAAAAACTTCGCTCAAACCTAAATACAAACGCGGTAGTTAGAACAATGCCAAACCTAGCTGCTAGTGTAAATAGATCTATGACTACCCTTACGGGCGACACCGCGTTTAAAGATGAGGCAGAAGAGCTCTTAGGTGCTATTGGATCAACTCGTTGGTTATCAAGTGAAAAAGAGATAGATATAGCTACTGGACTTGCTGGAAGTGGTCCTGCATATTTAGCACTTATCGCTGAAGCCTTAGCTGATGGTGCCGTAAAACAAGGTCTTAAACGCGATGATGCCATGGCTATTATGAGAGGTTTATTTGGTGGTTTTGGAGAATTGATTCAAGATATTCACCCTGCTCTTCTTAAAGATGGTGTAATGAGTCCAGGTGGAACTACTGCTGCGGGTTATGGAGCACTTGAAGATGGGAATGTAAGAGCATCTTGTATAGATGCAGTAGCTAAAGCTTATAAAAAAGCAACAGAGCTATAAGGCTCCGTTGTTATAAAAAGTTTAGTATCTCTTTTTCAATATCTTCTTTCTCAATTATACTATCATGAATAACTTTCTTAGTGAAAAGTTCATTTATCATAGCAGGTATATCAACTTTTGCTGTGCTTGAAATAGCTTTAAGAGCCTCTTCATCTTTAGCATTTGCTTCACCAGTAAGTGCACTTGCTATTACAGGAGAAAACTTTGTCCACTCTGCAGTAGAGTAGATAATAGTAGGAATATCTTTAGTTGCACAAGACTTATAAGCCTTAAAACAAGTAGCAGTATGAGGATCCATCAGGTAGCCATTTTCAAAAGTAGTTTTAATATACTCTTTCCCCTCTTTATCACTACAATAATCAGCTACAAATATCTCTTGAAGTGCACTGAGCTCTTTAGAAGTTAAAGTATAAATACCTTTAGTATCTAAATCGTTCATAAACTCTCTTGTTCTCTGCGCTCCATAAAGACCAAAAAGAACTCTCTCTACATTTGATGATTTTAAAATATCCATAGCTGGAGAAGTTGTAAGTATTAAATCCTGTCCACGCATATCATATACACCAGTTTGAATTAAACGAGTTAAAATGTTGTTGTCATTTGAAGCGATTATAAGCTTTTGAACTGGAAGTCCCATAAGCTGTGCATAATAAGCACCTAGAACATTACCAAAGTTTCCACTTGGAACATTGAGGTAAACTTTATCACCTATCTTAGTCTCACCTTGTCTTACTAACTCTAAATAGTTATGAATATGATAAACAATTTGAAAAATAATTCTTCCGAAGTTTACAGAGTTTGCAGCAGATAAAGAGATATGTTTTTCTTTTAAAATTGCTTTAAAACTAGAAGAAGAGAGAAGATTTTTAAGTGCTGTTTGTGCATCATCAAAATTTCCTTTTATCCCTATAACTTTTAAGTTCTGGGCATCTTCTGTAACCATCTGTAGACGCTGAACATCAGATGTACCTTTTGCTGGGTACATACAAGCTACTTGTATATTTTTCTTATTTTTAAAAGTCTCTAATGCAGCTGGACCAGTATCTCCACTTGTTGCAGCTAAGATTAAGTAGTTCTCATCTTGTTTTTGTGCAACTGATGAAAGTATATGACCAAAAGGCTGTAGTGCCATATCTTTAAATGCACGAGTTGGACCATGATAGAGTTCACTTACATAAAGCTTTTCTAGAACCTTAACAACAGGAACAGGATTAGAAGCATCATCAAACATATCATATAGATTTAGAGCCTCATCAATAACTTGAGGATCTATATCAATTTCAAAACGATTTAACATATCTTTTGCAAGTTCTTTATATGAAGAGTTTAGATGTTTATTTAGAAATTCTTCACCTAATTCAGGAAGAGTTTCTGGGACATAAAGACCACCAAAAGAAGCAATTGGTGAAAGGATAGCTTGTGAAAAAGTTACTGTTTTGGGTTTTGTTTCATCAAACCCACGAGTCTGGATAAAGTTCATATTTTACTCTTATCTAATTATTTTTGAAATTGTATCTAAAGTTTTATATGATAGCTTTTAATTTCTTTTCGATGATTTTTTCAGATAAGAAAGATAAGATAATAAAATCATAAAAAGCAATAGTACTGCAATTAATTCATAACCAATAGCCCAGACAATAAAAAGAGAGGCTAAATCGAGTTGTAAGAATTTATCAAATGAAATATGTGCTATAAAGAAAAATAGGAACAGAGCTCCAAATGCATAAGGGATTAATAAAAAGTATATTGTATACATCAATCCTTCCAAACCAGCAGGAGAGATTAAATACCTATTTAAATCAACTTCTTGTTCACCAAAGGATTCAGTATGACACTTCTTTTTACGAGAATCTTTCATTCTATCTTTATAGTCTCTTACATCTTCAACATCAGTATAATAAAAATTCTTTTTAGGTGAGTCAGTCTCTTTCATACCTATTGCCATAATTTCCCCCCCCCGCATAGTATATAAATATTATAACACAAATAACATTACATGTAAATTTTTAATCTACTTAAAGAGTCGGATCGGATTTATATGGTAGGATTTTTGGGTCACTTCAAAGATTAGCTCTTCGCTTACACGTCCTATAGTATACCCTTTTTTAATCTTACTTCCCTTTTTAATATTTGGAGATATTTGAGAAAGATTCGCATATATAGTATGAAGTCCATTCCGATGTTCTACAATTACAATATTATCTAACACTGCCGTTTTATCAGCATAAATCACCTTTCCATTAAAGACAGTCTTAACCTTCGCATTTTTATTTTTTGGTTTTAAAGAAATTGACTCATTAAAAATTTTAATACCATAAATAGGATCTGTATAAGTACCATATTTTTTTATTATAGTATAAGAATCAAGCGGAGAAATTGTTTTTACACCCTTATATTTTTTTGTTTTAACAACTTGATAGCTACTTCCATGCTTTTTCACTTTAGGAAGATTTTTATTTGACATTATAGGTTTATTTTCAAATGCTTTCTTTCTTAATGCTTGTTCTTTAGCCTTTTTAGCCTGGTCTATTTTTATAATATTTAAGCTTGCTAGCGTCTTTTTTAAAGTGTCTTGTTTTTTGAGAAGCTTTTTAACATCTTTTTTATATGTACTCTTTGCACTAGTTAGATTTTTAAGTGCCTTTTTATTTGACTTTTGAGTTTTAACTAAATCTTTCCTCTTTTTATCTATTTTTGATATAGCCACTTCTAAAGAACTAGCATGTTTATTTAATAGATCAATATCCTTCGAATTATTAAAAAATATTTTGTTTAACTTAGCTACATTATCCTTAGAATTTTGAAGCATCTTTTTGAGTATTTCAAACTCCATTAAAGATTCTGCATCAACACTAAATTCTTCATCAAGTATGATTGAGAGAGAAACACTTTGAGCTATTAAAGAGATTAACTCTTCTTTTATTTTTTCTTGTTTTTCTTTTAATTTCGACTGAGAGCTTTTTAAAAACTTTAACTGTTTCGTATTTTCTTTGTAAGAACTAGACTTATCATTAAGTTCCGATTTTAACTTTTTTAAATATCTGTTCTGTTTTGACAACTCTTTTTTTTGCTTTAAAATATCTTTGGCATTTTTCGCCATTTTTTTATTAACTTTTGTGTACTCTTTGGAAAAACCACTTAATTTAGTGCTTGTTTTAGTGATTTTATTACTAATATCATCTTTTGCAAATACTATTGTAGTAGAGATAATAAATATTAAAATAAAACGAATCATACCTCTTCTTTATGTCCTAAAACTATCATTGAAGCTAAAAGAACTGAAAGAAAAATTGCAGTTCCACTTAAGATTAAGAAGTCAAACAATGGATCAAAGATAACAATATTAATTCCAATACTATCAAACTGCTTTAATATCCACTCACTTGATGCAATATAAGTAAAGAGTACAAAAGTAAATGCACTTGCAACAAGAGCATCAACGATCGAGAGTCTAAATAGGACTGCTGAACGCAGCCAGATAGGTGCACCAAATAGACCCATAATATTCATACGTTCAGTATGTTTAAACTGCCAAATTCTAAGTTCTTTTAAAATCAATAGTATCGTCACTAAAAAAACAGCAACTGTAAAGACTGAAATAACATTTTTGAAGAGTAGTAGTAGTTTATATATAGTGTCATGGTTATGTGAAAAATTTTCTACTTTTATAATAGACTTTTGTCCTAATGCAATGCAGAATTCCTCAAAATCTAA
>CAZPRE010000068.1:0-9397 GCA_964588875.1 uncultured Sulfurimonas sp.
AGGAAATATAGATGGCATTAAATGTTTATTATGACAAAGATACAAGTTTAGAACTAATCAAGAGTAAAAAAGTTGCAATGATTGGTTTTGGTTCTCAAGGACACGCACACGCAGAAAACTTAAGAGATTCTGGTGTTGAAGTATGTGTTGGTCTTCGTAAAGGCGGTTCTTCATGGGCTAAAGCTGAAGCAAAAAACTTTGAAGTTTTAACTATTGCAGAAGCTACTGCATGTTCAGAAGTTGTTATGATTCTTTTACCAGATGAAAACCAAGCTGAAATCTATGCAGAGCAAATTGCTCCAAACTTAAAAGATGGTGCAACTATCGCATTTGGTCACGGTTTTAACATTCACTATGGTCGCATTAATCCAGCGAAGAACATCAATGTTACTATGATTGCTCCAAAAGCTCCAGGACATACTGTTCGTTCAGAATTTGTTCGTGGTGGTGGCATACCTGACCTTATCGCTGTTGGTCAAAACCCTGCTGGTAACACTAAAGAGTTAGCTCTTTCTTATGCATCTGCTATTGGTGGTGGTCGTACGGCTATCATCGAGACAACTTTCAAAGATGAAACTGAAACTGACCTTTTTGGTGAGCAAGCAGTTCTATGTGGTGGTGCAACTGCACTAGTACAAGCTGGTTTTGAAACATTAACTGAAGCTGGTTATGCTCCAGAGTTAGCTTACTTTGAGTGTCTTCACGAACTTAAATTAATCGTTGACTTAATGTTCGAGGGTGGTATTGCTGATATGAGATATTCAATCTCTAACACTGCTGAGTATGGTGATTATGTTTCTGGTAAAAGAGTTATCAATCAAGAATCAAAAGATGCTATGAGAGAAATTCTTACAGAGATTCAAGATGGTAGATTTGCAAAGGACTTCATCCTTGAAGGTCAATCAGGTTACCCTCGTATGAATGCTGAGCGTAACAACGACAAAACTAAGTTAATTACTGTAACTGGTAATAATCTTCGTGAAATGATGCCTTGGATTGGTGCAAGTAAAATAGTAGATCAAGATACAAACTAGGCTCTAATTAAGATTGTAGTTGATTACTACAATTTATTGGGATGTAAAAAGGGTAGTTAGATTTATTTCTAACTACCTTTTTTTTTACTAAATTTTTAGTGGGTATGTTGGATTGAAATCCAATTTCTAATTTCAATTTTGTTCTTGTTATGTATGTTGCTCTCGCTATTGGTTTAATAACCTCACCTATATTTAACTCAAAAAGAGAACTTAATAAGCGGTTTCATAGAGTTGGAAAATTTACAGTAGTTTTTGAACTCTTATTAGTGTTGAGAGTAAGATAGCACCTTTGTCTACATTTGAACTTTTCATCTTAAGTTCGCTTTGTAGAAGCAGTTCGTGTAGTTTTGAATATGTATTAGGTTTAAACTTTAGTGATAAGGCAGCTTTTTCATCTACTACAAATTTTGGGGCAGGGTAACCTAGTATCTCTATCGCATTTGGAGTACCGTTAATGCGAATGTATATGTTAAACATATAGAGTTGAGTTAAGTATGAAGTAATTGCCGTAAGAATCCTTATCTCATCTTCCCCGTGTTCTAGTATATTTTGTAAATCTTGTGTAAACTCTTTTTTATTGATTATTTTTTTGATAAAGTCATCTAGGTTTACTTCACTAAGTCCATAAACTAAATTTTCAACATCTTTGGTCGTTATCTCTCTATCATAAACTCGAAATTTATCTATCTCATTTGAAGATAGTGCTACATCTCCATTGTGAATGTTCAATAGATGTGAAATGGTATATTTATCAATTTTTACATTTTTATCACGGGCGATTGAAGCTATGATATTTTGAGCCTCAAAATCTTTGGGATGAAAAAATCTTACAGCCATAGTGCTTTTTTTTGCGAAGGCCTTAGCATAAGCCTTCTGGTCACTTCCATAGTAAGCATATACCAAAATATTATCTTGATTCTTTTCGCAATAATCTATAAGAATGTCTAACTCTTTTTTAGGAACTTTCTTTTCACTCTTTATAACAAGTACATTTCTATCTCCAAAAAGAGAGCCTTGTGAAAGGTGTGCTTTTGCTGAGTTAAAGTTATATTCATCATGGTAAAAAGTGAGAATTGAAGAGTCTTCTATATTTGTTAACATTTTTGTATACATGTCTATTAAAAAACTACTCTCGCCAAAAAAGACAAAGCTATTAGATACAGAATGATTCTGTATATGTTTGTCTAATTCGTTCTTATACATCCACTTTACCTACTACTGCCGCATATATTTTAGCCTTAGGAATGTCTACCTTGTCAATTCTAACTATTACATCTTCAAAAAGAACTACTTTTTCACCTGATGTGATAATAAGTCTAGCACCTTTAATATTATCATGTAAATCAGCTTTAATCTCAGGGTCTGTTCCACTAACTCGAGCATTGAACTCTTTTCCAATGTTCTTATCTGCCCAACGAGCAAATTTTCTAGCCATAAAATCTTGTTCAATTGAACTAGACTCTCTCTCTTTTTCACTTATGGTCATACTGAGTGACTCTATGTTTCTAAGAACATAAGAACCCTCTTCTGTATCGTCGTTATTAATAGCTTTAAGTAGACGATGAACAATAAGGTCAGAGTATCTACGAATAGGTGAGGTAAAGTGAGTATAAGCCTCAAATCCTAAACCAAAGTGTCCAGAGTTTAGTGGTGCATAACGAGCCTGCATTTGAGAACGGATGATGAGAGTATCGACTTCTGATTCTAAGTCCATATCACGGGCTTGTTGTTGAATCTCGCTGATAGTCTCTTTCATAGTCTCTTTGATATCTATTGCCATGCCAATTCCAGCTAACTCTTGGTAGAGTATCTGTATTTTTGTTTGACTAGGAGGCTCATGAATCCTAAAGATACCGCGTTCAAACTTTGAAGCAGCCGCTTTATTAGCAAGAAGCATACAGTCTTCAACAAGTGCATGCGATGGTGTTTCATCAGCTATAGTCGTTTCTTTTAGGTTAGACTCTTCATCAATCTGCATTTCTAACTCATCTGAACGAAAATCATAACCCACCAGAAGACGTTTGGCTTTAAGGGCATCTGTAATAACTCTGAGGTTTGTTAAGTCTTCAAATATCTGTTTTTCTTCAGAGCTTTGTGCTTTTAATTTACCCTCAAAAAATGCATCAATTTCTTCATAGTTAAATCTACGTTGAGAGTGAATAAGAGCTTCATATACTTTTGACTCGCTAACCTCAAGAGTTTTAAGGTCTAGTTTCATTTGGAAAACATAAGCAAGTCTATCAACATGAGGTTGCAGTGAACAGAGTGTCTCACTAAGTTGGCGAGGAAGCATCGGAATAGAACGATGTGGAAGATAGATAGAAAAACTCCTATAGATTGCTTCATTATCCAAAGCACCAAAAGGTTTTATATATTCACTAACATCAGCAATTGCTATATAGAGTGTTGAATTCTCAGAATCCCAGTAAATTGCATCATCATAATCTTTTGCAGTTACAGGATCAATAGTACAAAATGCTAATTTTCTTAAATCTTTGCGTTTAGGATATTTACTAGCATCTACAGGTTTAAAAGATTTAGCAATCTCTAAAACTTCTTTTTCAAACTCATCATGTTTATTAAATTGAGCGAGAACGATTTTTTCATCAACTTTTGGATCTTTGATATTTCCCAGCAGTTCCATAATGACATTCTCTTTGTTGTCTATCTTAAAGACATCCCCGACATTATAACCATCTAGTTCTTCGGGTGTAAGTTCTGCTCCAATTGGAAAATCAGTTCTTAAATCAACTAAAGATTTATGAGATTCTTTGAGTACAATATATGCGACTGAATAACTCTGTGCACGACCCACAATTTCGGCTATTTTTGCACTAGGTGTACCGCGTTTACCTAGTAGTCTTTGAGCAATTATTAAATCACCTTCGTTAGCATTTAGTATGTCACCCTCAGCGATAAACAAATCACGTACATTTTCACCAATCACATTAAGGTAAGCAGTACCATTTTGTATTAGACCTAGTGTTCCAGCACGATATTTTGAGTTAAATTTATAAAGAGTATCTTTTTTGGTGATGTATTTTTTTGCAAGAAAGTTGTTTATATGAATTAGTTCAGTATCGGTAATGTCTTGCTCACTCAAACCATGAGTGAGCCTAATAAGTAGAGATTTCAATGCTGTTTATCAAGCGTTTTCTATGGCTTTATCAAAGCCTTCCATATCAAGAGAGTATTCCTCGATAAGTTCTTTTGCAGGTTCAGGAAGTAGTGGAAGTTGTTTTATCTTTTTGAGTATACCTTCAGTCATGTCATCTCTCTCTCTCTTTATTGTGTTGATTTGCTTATTTTCATTATTATAGTCAATACTCATAGAATTAATTCTGAATATTTACAAAAAACTGATATTATTTTTAAATAAATTAAATGAGAAGGCTAATAATGCAAAGAGATGCAATGTTAACACAATTAGGTTATGCCCCAAATGAAGCTCTGCTGAGTCAACTAGAAAGAATTGAAAAAAATACTGCTGGATATGAAAAAATCCAAAAACATATTATGGATTTACATGATCATCTAAAAGTTGATGGTTCATTTGTAGCTCTTTCAAACTCTGAAGATGTATTTAAAATAAAAATCGAGGCATCAAGCCCGGAACTTACTATAGAGGCACATGACAAAGTAAAACGTTTTAGTGACAAGTTTAAAGTAGATATCATCAAACTAGATAATAAAGAGACTTACTATATCTCTGGTTTTAATCAGTAAAACTTTTTATGGTAGAACCGATGAGCATAGAAGGTTACGACCTTCTAGTAGAGGAATTTAAATTTCTTCTTGAGGTCGAAAAACCAAAAGTTGCTGATGAAAAACTTGTTGCTGCCGCACAAGGTGATAGAAGCGAAAATGCGGATTATCATGCTGCAAAAGAGAAATTGCGCTTTATAGACAGAAGACTTTTTTATCTTAATAAAATGATACAAAACTCTCAAATAATAGACCCCTCCTTACATAATCATGATAAAGTCACTTTTGGTAGTAGTATTAGAGTTGTAAATATTGATACAGATGAAGAGGAAAAATATACTCTTTGTGGTGTTTTAGAAAGTGAGCCTGAGAATGGATTGATTTCAATTCATTCTCCTCTAGCGAGAGCGATGATAGGCAAAGCTGTAGATGATGAGTTTAAAGTTAACCTTCCTCATCTCACTAAAGAGTATGAAATTACAGAAATAGAGTATGAAAATATCTTCTCTTTAAAGAAAAATATACGAACAAAAAAAGATTTTGCTTTTCATTAAAATAATACTACATGAAAGTAACATCCACAACAAAGCTTTAAATTATTTTGGTAAAATAATTTTCACACAATGCTTACACAATAAATTGATATTATCTCTTTATTAAAATAATAGGAACTAAAATGAAAGCTTCAGATCTATTTGTTAAAGCCTTAGAAAATGAGGGTGTAGAGTATATATTTGGTATTCCGGGAGAAGAAAATCTTGATTTTCTAAACTCTTTGCAAAACTCAAGTATTAAACTGATTTTAACTCGTCATGAACAAGGTGCAGGTTTTATGGCTGCTACTTATGGTCGACTTACTGGCAAAGTTGGCGTCTGCCTTGCAACTCTAGGCCCCGGAGCTACAAACTTAGTAACACCCGCTGCTTATGCAAACTTAGGTGGAATGCCTATGCTAATGATAACGGGGCAAAAACCAATTAAAAAAAGTAAACAGGGCCGTTTTCAGATTATAGATGTTGTTCAAATGATGCAACCTATCACAAAATACTCAAAGCAAATAGTCAATGGTAATAATATAGCCGCAATGATTCGAGAGAGTTTTAAAATAGCTGTTTTAGAGAGACCAGGCGCTGTCCACCTTGAACTTCCTGAAGATATTGCTAGAGAAGAGGTTGATGCAGAGATATTTCCTGTTCATAGTCCACGATATCCAGTCGCAAGAGATGAAAGATTAGACGGTGCCATCCAAATGATACATGAATCAAAAATGCCTCTTATTTTGATTGGTGCTGGTGCAAATAGAACACGTATTGGTACAGCGATGCAAGATTTTATAGATAAATTAGAAATTCCATTTTTTATGACACAGATGGGTAAAGGTGTAGTTGATGAGTTTCATCCTCTATGTTTGGGAACAGCTTCCTTGTCAGATAATGATTACCTACATTGTGCTATTGAGCGAGCTGACTTAATTATTAATGTAGGTCATGATATTATTGAAAAACCCCCATTTTTTATGGAAAAAGGTAAAACAAAAGTAATCCATATTAACTTTTTACCTTCTGATGTTGATGCGACTTATTTCCCTCAACTTGATGTTGTAGGTGATATCGCTTGTAACATGAAGTCACTCACACGACTTGCTCAAAAACAAGAGCATTGGGATTTTTCATACTATATAAGAGTGATTGATGAAGCACAAGAGCATATTAAAAAATATTTCAAAGATGATAGGTTTCCTATATTACCTCAAAGAGCACTTAAAGATATCAGAGAAGTATTACCAAAAGATGGTATTTTAACACTTGATAATGGCATCTATAAGATATGGTTTTCTCGTAACTATAAATGTTCTTTACCAAACACTCTTCTGCTTGATAATGCACTAGCAACTATGGGAGCAGGACTTCCTTCTGCAATGGTAGCTAAGATGGTCCACCCAGAGAAAAAAGTCATCTCTATATCTGGTGATGGTGGTTTTATGATGAACTCACAAGAGTTAGAAACAGCTGTTCGACTTAAGTTAGACCTTGTTGTAATTATTTTAAATGATAATGCTTATGGAATGATTAAATGGAAACAAGAAGGTATGGGTTTTGAGAACTTTGGACTAGATTATACAAATCCAGACTTTGTTCAATATGCAAACTCATTTGGAGCTGTTGGATATCGTCCAAACTCTTGTGATGAGTTTGTCTCTATTTTAAAAACTGCAATCAATTCTAAAGGTGTCCATCTTATAGATTTACCAGTGGATTATAGTCTCAATCATCTCATTTTAAATGAGTTACTTCAAAACAAAGCCTGTTTAGTATAAAATAGGAACATAACTGAGGAGTTATTATGCAACAAGATACAATAAAAGTAAGATCACCCTTTAGTGGAGAATTATTACATGAAATGCCAGCCGCTAGTAAGACTGATGTCGATAAAGCATTAAATCTTGCTAGAGATGTATTTGATGATCAAGACAAATGGCTTCCAAAATACGAAAGAATCGCAATCTTAGAGAAGACTATCGAGATTATGAAGAGTCGTGTCCAAGAGCTTACACTCATTGCTGTAAATGAAGGTGGTAAGCCTTACCTTGATTCTAAAATAGAAGTTGAGCGTGCCATCAATGGTGTTAAACTCGCAATAGAGCATATGGGAGTCTTCGAAGGTAAAGAAATAGCTATGGGTCATACTCAGAGTTCTGTAAATCGTATGGCTTATACTATGAAAGAGCCTATCGGTGTTGTTGCTGCAATCTCGGCGTTTAATCACCCATTAAACCTTGCCGTACATCAAACTATACCTGCCATTGCTGTAGGATCGCCTGTTATTATTAAACCCTCTGAGACAACACCGATGTCTGCTCTGAATTTTGTAGAGATTCTTTATGAAGCAGGTCTACCAAAAGCATGGTGTCAAGTTCTTGTTTGTCATAGAGCAGAAGCTGAATATCTTGCGACAAATGCAAAAGTAGACTATCTAACATTTATCGGTTCTGCAAAAGTTGGTTGGTACCTAAACTCTAAAGTTTCAGCAGGTACTCGTGTTGGACTGGAGCATGGTGGAGTCGCTCCTGTTATAGTTGAATCTGATGCAGATATGACAGAGCTCATTCCTGCTTTAACTAAGGGTGGATTTTACCATGCTGGACAAGTGTGTGTATCGGTACAGCGAATTTATGTGCATGAAGATATTTGTGAGAGTGTAGCCCAAGAACTTGCTGCATCTGCATCAAAACTTATAGTTGGAGATCCACTGGATGCTAAAACAGAAGTGGGACCGCTAATAACACATAATGAAGTTGATCGAGTCGAATCTTGGGTAAATGAAGCTATACAAGGTGGAGCTAAAGTTCTTTGTGGTGGTCAACGTATCTCTGATACTTGTTATGAGCCAACAGTACTTCTAAATCCAGCTAGTGATGCCAAAGTTAGTACCTCTGAAGTATTCGCTCCAGTTGTCTGTGTTTATAGCTATAGCAATATACATGATGCTTTCAAAGAAGCAAATAGCTTAGAAGTTTCTTTTCAAGCAGCAGTATTTACTAAAAATATTGATACAGCACTTCTAAGTGTAAAAAGACTAAATGCCACTGCAGTTATGGTAAATGACCATACCGCGTTTAGAGTAGATTGGATGCCTTTTGGCGGAGCAAAAGCTTCAGGTTTAGGCTTGGGTGGAATTCCTTACTCTATGCATGAGATGAGTAAAGAAAAACTAATGGTTATTAAATCTTCGGTTTTGTAATTATTTACCTGTATTTGATAAGCAAATAGAAGAAAAATTACACTACTTTTCTTCTATTAAAATAACTTTTACCATCCTTTAGATACAATTCATTTTTAAAAACCAATTTTTAGGATTCTATCTTGAGCCAACAACTAGAAAACATTGACACCCAACTATCAAACCATAAACTTTCACAAGATGATTACACACATATTAAAGAGATACTTAAACGCGAGCCTAACTTAGTAGAGCTTGGTGTTTTCTCAGCTATGTGGAGTGAACACTGTTCATATAAGTCTTCAAAAGTACACTTAAAAGGTTTTCCTACTAAAGCACCTTGGGTTATTCAAGGTCCTGGTGAAAATGCTGGTGTTATTGATATCGGTGATGGTTATGCGGCTGTATTTAAGATGGAATCACACAATCATCCGTCTTTCATTGAACCTTATCAAGGTGCTGCAACTGGTGTTGGTGGAATTATGCGTGATGTATTTACTATGGGTGCTCGTCCTGTTGCATCTCTCAACGCTCTTCGTTTTGGTAATGTAATGAATGATGACAAAGTCTCTGCACATCAACGTTATTTAGTACGTGGTGTAACTGAGGGAATTGGTGGTTATGGTAACTGCATGGGTGTACCAACTATTGGTGGTGAAGTTAGTTTTGATGAGTGCTACAATGGTAACATTCTTGTAAATGCTTTTAACCTTGGTATCGCAAAATCAGACGAAATCTTTTTAGGTCGTGCTGAGGGTATCGGTAATCCTGTAATGTATGTTGGTGCAAAAACAGGTCGTGATGGTCTTGGTGGTGCTGTAATGAGTTCTGATAGCTTTACAGAAGAGTCTAAGTCTCTTCGTCCTACTGTTCAAGTTGGAGATCCCTTTACTGAAAAACTTCTTCTTGAAGCTTTAATGTAACTTATCAAAACAGAC
>CAZPRE010000069.1:0-9220 GCA_964588875.1 uncultured Sulfurimonas sp.
ATTTGCTTGTCTTGGTTGGTGAACCAGCGGTTTTAAAATCAGTTTACCGTGCTATTAAACGCGAGCTAGGGCAATTTCCTGAACCTTTTGGAACAAATCTTTATCTCTATATTGATATGAACATCGTAAATCACTCTACAATTGAAGAGTCGGTAAGACGAGCCGTATACTCACATAAAAAGTTCAAGCATAACCTTATTATTAAAATAGTTAACCCTGGTAATATTGAAGTTATTCAATATATTAAAAGCTATTTAAGTACCAATATAAAAATTGTCATTGAGTATGATAATAAAAACCTTGCAAATGAGTTTCATCTTGATATTAAGTACTACCATATTGGACTTGTTATAGTCTCTAAAGACATGTTTGCTAATTATGATGTGCGCAATACCTTGTATGAATCCCATGTACCAGTACTAAAGATTTCCGATAGATCATTTTCATCAGTAAAAGATGTTGCATTAGTACTTTCGGACAATAAAGACTTAGAAAAGGTATCGGCTACAATTTTTGATATTTCAGAACAGATGGGCTTTAATATGGAGTTGTATAACTATGAGAACGAACATCAGAGTGCAATAGAAGAGGTTATAGAACATTATTATAACCTTTCAACTATTTTTTCTAAGTCTATTAAGGTAAACAAAATTAATGAAAACCCAATTATGACACTCAAGAAAAAAGACAATTTTATTCAAGTTCTCCCTTTTACAAATAAGTTGATAAAAAGAAGAATATATTCACTTTTCTCAACTGATAGTGAAAAACTTTATTATAAACTTGATGATTATCATCAGATATTTATACCTGTGCAGCTTTAATAGCTAGTCTTTAGCTTTTTTTTACTCTTTTTTGAGTATTATATATCTAATTATAGAATTTATATATTTGGATAGATAATGCAAGTAAACATTTCCCTTAAAAAAGTCGTTGACAACTCATATGGTATTACCATAGACTCACTCCAAAAGCTTCATTTTGATACAAAAGTTGCCATTGTAACAAACCCTAAAGTAGCTGGGTTACACCTTGGGTATTTACTCTCTAAAATTACCGCAAAAGAGCTGTATATCATTACAGTTCCTGATGGAGAAGAGTATAAAAACCAAGAGAGTGTCAATACGATTTTAGAATCTCTTTTTAATCATAAGTTTAATCGTAAGTCAATGCTGATCGCATTTGGTGGTGGAGTTATTGGTGATATGACCGGTTATGTCTCTAGTATATATCAACGCGGTATTAATTTTATCCAAATACCTACTACTCTTTTGTCTCAAGTTGATGCAAGTGTTGGTGGTAAAACTGGTATGAATAACCCTTATGGAAAAAATTTAATAGGTGCTTTTCATCAGCCTCAAGCAGTTTACATTGATCCTCTGTTTTTAACTACATTGCCTACTCGTGAGTTTGCTGCAGGTATAGCTGAAGTCGTTAAGATGGCCGTAACATTTAACAAATCTTTCTTTGAATTTTTAGAGATTGCTGATTTAAGAGATGCGGATATTTTGCAAGAGGCGATAAAACAAGCTGTCCAGACTAAGGCAGATGTTGTTGCTCAAGATGAAAAAGAGCATGGTATAAGAGCTGCATTAAACTATGGACATACCTTTGGTCATGTTATAGAAAATGAAACGAAATATAAAAAATATTTACATGGTGAAGCAGTTGCCATAGGTATGGTGATGGCAAACAGTACATCTCAGAAGATGGGTATTATGTCTAATGAGGAAGCAGAGAGAGTCAAAGCATTACTGCTAAAGTATAATCTACCAATTACTTATAATATAGCGGACAAAGAAAGCTTTTACGAGACATTCTTTCTAGATAAAAAGAGTTCAGACTCATCAATCACATTTATTCTTCCAGTAGGAATAGGCAGTGTTGAAATAACAGATAGATGCAAAAAAGAGTTGATTATGTCAGTTCTTAATGAGTTTGGAGAATCTTAATGAAAAAAATTCTACTTTTACTACTTTTTGTTTCAACACTCTTTGCCATAAATGATATTTCGAGTCAGGAAAGTAATGTCACAACAGAAGAGATACACCTTGCAAATTTGAGAAAAAATAAAATATCTAGCTACTTTAGAGACCTAGATAGATTAGAAGAGGAGGTTTCTAAAGAACAAGTTTGGATGAAGAGTTACTCCTCATACCTTACATCTTTAGCAGTTCGTGACTCTCTTAAAAAAATGAGAAAAAGAATAGCTTATCTTAAGAAAAAGGGACGTTCTACTGAAGCTAAGGATGAGTTGAACTCTCTTATTTCAAAAGAAAGAATCTTAGTTACTCAGGTGAACCAACTTAAAGAAAAAGATAGTGCACTTTTCTCTCAACTCTTAACACCACCTGAAATAGAAGAGGTTGAAAGTCTCACAAATCCTTTTGATATTTTCACTGGCATATCTCTCATTAAAACTTTTGATTCATATTTAAATGAATATAAACAGAGAAAACAGCAGCTAACGGAACTTCTAGCACTTATAAAAAAAGAGGACGAGATATATAAAAAGATCTCAGAAATAGATCTTGATAAAAAGCATGTTAAATTAGCAAAAGAAAAATCAAAACAGCTAGAAAGATTTGAAATAGCCTTAGATACAATAGTGGTGACTTCTGAAGTTTATCAAAAAAGATTAGAAGTTATTGAGTTAAACATCAACAAAGATGTTCAAAAACAGACATATAGACTTATAAATATAGGTATTATTGTATTGGTTGTATTTTTTATCTTTTTTCTTTTAAAACTTGTGGTTAAGAAGTACATCACAGACAATGAAAGATTTTATATGGCAAATAAGATTATTACATTTACAAATGTAACGCTAATTATCTTAATTTTATTTTTTAATTATATTGAAAATGTAAGCTATTTAGTAACAATCCTAGGGTTTGCCTCAGCTGGTATTGCCATTGCCATGAAAGACTGGTTCATGAGTATGCTTGGTTGGCTTGTTATTGTTTTTGGTGGAAGTATTCATGTTGGTGATAGAATTCGTGTTGATATGGACGGAATTAGATATGTTGGTGATGTTATGGATATATCGCTACTTCGTATGACTCTTCTTGAGGATATTACATTGACTTCTATTAGTGAAAATAGACGTGCTGGTAGAATTATATTTATACCAAATAATTATGTATTTACTAGAATGATAGCAAACTATACACACAACTCTTTAAAGACAGTTTGGGATGGGATTAAAATAACTATCACATTCGATTCTAATCATAAAAAAGCGATGCATATAGCAAAAGAAATAACTAAGAAATTTTCAAAAGGTTACACAGATATTACAAGAAAACAGTTAAACAAACTTCGTCAGCACTATAGTCTCAAAAATACTAATGTTGAACCTAGGATATTTTCATTTATAGCTTTAAACGGTATGGACATAGAAGCTTGGTATCTTACAAATGCATATGCGACGCTAACACTAAGAAGTGTTATATCTACAGAAATAGTAGATGCATTCAATGCTGAAGATGACATAACAATCGCTTACCCTACACAACAACTCAATGTCAATATGAAAAGTAGTAAACCGATAAAACATGATAATGAGATGGTGTGATGAAAAAGAAAGTCTATTTTAAAACTTTTGGTTGTCGTACGAATGTTTATGATTCGCAGGTGATGATGAGTTCTCTTAAAGATTATGACATAACTCAAAATGAAGATGAAGCCGATGCGGTTGTCATTAACTCTTGTACGGTTACAAACGGTGCAGACACTCATGTTCGTTCATATATTTCCCATGTAGAGAAAAATTCTGGTGCAAAAATATTTTTAACAGGATGTGGTGCTCACACTAAGGGTGAAAAATTACTCAAAGAGAATCGTGTACATGGTGTTTTTGGACAGAGCGAAAAGCAAAAAATTGACTTTATGCTCTCTGTTGATAAACCCTTTTATGATCCAGGTGATTTAAACTATATTGATGATACAGTAGTTGATGACTTTGTTGGGAAGAGTAGGGCATTTATTAAGATTCAAGAGGGATGTAACTTTAGATGTTCGTATTGTATTATTCCTTTTGTTCGTGGTGATGCGAGAAGTATGGATGAAGCTCGTATTTTAGAGCAGATTTCAAGACTAGCTCTTAATGGTTTTGGTGAGTTTATTCTCACTGGAACGAATGTTGGAAGTTATGGCAAAGATACGGGCACTTCATTAGCAAAACTAATGAAAAGAATCTCTCAAATTCGTGGAGTAAGACGTATTCGTTTAGGAAGTGTTGAGCCAATTCAAATAACAGATGAATTTTTAGAAATACTTGATGAACCTTGGTTGGAACGTCATCTTCATATCGCACTACAACATACTTCGCCTACAATGCTTAAACATATGAATAGAAGAAATGTGTACAAGCAAGATAGAGAGCTTTTCGAATTATTGGCTTCGAAAGGCTTTGCGATAGGAACAGATTTTATTACAGGTCATCCTGGTGAGAGTGAGGAGATATGGCAAGAGGCTATGTTAAATGCAAGAGAGTTACCTTTAACTCATATACACTCATTTACTTACTCTAAACGCGATGGAACACCTTCTGCAACAATGAAACCGGAAGTTAATGGTAAAGTGGCTAAAAAGCGTTTACATGAACTAGATAGACTTATAAAAGATAAAAATATAGATTTTAGAAAAGCTTACCGGGGAGATTTGGAAGTTTTAATAGAGAGTTATAAAGATGGACACTATCAAGGGTTTGACCAACACTTTAACAAGATAATGGTCGAGTCAAATGAAGACCTTCTTGGTAACTGGATAAATGTAGAAAAATATGAGATAAAAGAGGAGTTTAACTATGCTAAATTCTAAAACTAATAGAATAGCTCTGTATGTGTCAGCTTTTGTTGTAATCGCTCTAATTTTATTTGCGATTTTAAGAGATAATGCAGAGGCTATAACATTGGGTCAGGCCAATACAATTTTAAATAACCGTAGTGTTAAGAGTGTTGTTGTCTCAAAAGAGTATGTATATCTCAGAACAGACAAAGATTTTTATAAAATAGCATCTACTCAGGTCACTCCTGGAATGTTTGTCGATTATAAGGTGAAAGTTGGTAATGAATCAAATATATTAGTATATGTTTTATTCTTGGTTATATTTTTAGGTCTTGGTTCTCTACTTGTAAGATGGTTGCAGAAGAAAGATACTTTTATGTTTGGTTCAAATACTGCGAATGCTTCAACTTCTCTGCCAATGGATGCTCAAGCTCCTGTTGAGTCACTAAAAAGCGAGGTTACTTTCGATGATATAGGTGGCATATCTGATGTGAAAATGGAACTCGAAGAGATTATAGATTTTATAAAAAATCCTAAACGCTACAAGAATTTTGGTGCTCATATGCCGCGTGGTGTTCTTCTTGTTGGTCCCCCTGGTGTTGGTAAGACAATGATTGCAAAGGCTGTTGCACATGAGGCTGGCGTACCATTTTATTATCAAAGTGGTGCATCTTTTGTGCAAATCTATGTAGGTATGGGTGCAAAGCGTGTTCACGAGCTTTTTGCAGCGGCAAAAAACAACTCTCCCTCTATTATATTTATAGATGAGATAGATGCAGTTGGTAAAAAACGTGGTGGAGATAGAAATGATGAGCGTGAAGGAACTCTTAATCAACTTCTTACAGAGATGGATGGTTTTGAGGGATCAAGTGGCATTATAGTCGTAGCAGCAACAAACAAAGTGGATGTTCTAGACTCGGCACTTCTTCGTGCTGGTCGATTCGATAGACGTATATTTGTGGAACTACCTACCAAGCGAGAACGCGAATCTATTCTTTTAAAGTACTTAGAAAAAGTACCAAATGAGTTGGATGTTAAAGCTGTCGCAAATATGACGGTAGGCTTTAATGGAGCCTCTTTAGCTGCTCTTGTAAATGAAGCCGCACTTCTCTCTTTAAGACAAAATGATTTTCATGTAACAATAGAACATTTTCACCATGTCAAAGATAAGGTGATGTTTGGAAAGAAAAAACTTCACATGTTAAGTGATAAACAAAAAGAGTATCGCATTACATATCAAGCTGCCAAGGCGATAAGTGCTACATATTTTAATCTTCCTTTTGAAAAACTAATGCTTTCAAGCGAGAAGTTGACACCATCAACAAATGAGCCTCTAATTAAACATGAGCTAGAGTCAAGAGTTAAAATGCTTTTAGCAGGTATAGTAGCCTGTGATATTAGTTATGGTGAGCATACAAGTAGTGCTAAAGGTGATTTAGATGAGGCAAAAGAGCTTCTGCAGAAGATGCTAAATGAGTATGGTATGGGAAGTTCTTTAATCGCTCATGAAAGAGAAGATGAAGTGTTGGTTCAGAGACTTTTTGAAGAGACAAAAAAATTAATAGAGTCAATGGATGTTGTGATGGATAGAGTACAACAGGTATTGTATGAGAGAGAAAGTATTACAAAAGAAGAGATTAGAAAGTATATTGATGAAATTTTATAGTGGTTTCTCTCTTAAAAATGATATTCATTTTTTTGATAAATATCTAAACTCTTCAGAGTATTGTGTCGCAGGTTTTAGCTATGGAGCAATTAAAGCTTTTAAACATGTGTCACAAGAGATTCAAAGAGGTAACAGAGTAGATACTTTACAACTTTTTTCTCCTGCATTTTTTCAAACTAAGTCAGAGAAGTTTAAAAAAATACAATTAATAGGTTTTAAACACGATCAGAGTAGCTATTTAGAGATGTTTGTTGGCTCTTGCTTCTCTCCGTATACTAAAGCTACTATAGAGCATACAGAAGCTATATATAATGAGCTTGAAGAGTTGTTAACTTATGAATGGAGTCTTTCAAGTTTACAAGAGTTATCGAATGCTGGTGTTAAGATTGAAGTTTACCTTGGTGAGAAAGATAGTGTTATTGATGTACTTAATGCGAAAGATTTTTTCTTAGAGGCAGCTACACTCACATATATAAAAAATGCAAATCATTTTTTACAAATTAATTAAAGGAACAAATAAATATGGCAGAAATTAAAATAGGTGTAATTACAGCAAGTGATAGAGCGAGTAAAGGTATATATGAAGATATTTCTGGAGTTGCAATTCAAGATACAATGAAAGACTATTTAACGAGTGAGTTTGAGATAGTTTATAGATGTATTCCAGATGAGCAAGATGTGCTTGAAGCTACTATGAAAGAGTTGTGTGACGAGGCCAAATGCTGCTTAGTTGTAACAACTGGTGGAACAGGTCCCGCACTTCGTGATGTTACTCCAGAAGCTACTGAAAATGTATGCGAAAAGATGATGCCAGGTTTTGGTGAATTGATGCGTCAAGTAAGCCTGCAGTATGTGCCAACAGCAATTCTTTCTCGTCAAACGGCTGGGATTAGAGGTCAAAGCTTGATTATTAACTTGCCTGGAAAACCAAAATCTATTCGTGAATGTTTAGATGCTGTATTCCCTGCAGTTCCATACTGTATTGATCTGATTGAAGGTCCTTTTTTAGAAGTAAATGAGGAAGTAATCAAAGCTTTTAGACCTAAGGCTAAATAGTTAGAATTTATAATTAAGTTTGTAGCTAATGGCTCCACCATCTATATATGATGTTACTTTATAGAGTGGGTCTGTTGCTAAAACATTCTGATATTTGTTCTTTATTAAAAGGATTGAGTCAAGTAGATGGGAGTTATGCCCTCTCTCAAATAAAGGATAGGAACATCTCTTCTCTTGCATTTGAGAGGATAAGTAGAAGTTAGAAGTAAACCCTAACCCCAATATTAACATTATGAGAATAGTTGTTAATAAGTTCAGATCTTGCACTTCTTGATTCTAGTTGTGTCTTGTGGTCTGTTACATTAAGTGTATATTGACCAACAAGATTCATACTCTTTGTAAGAGGGTATGTTACTCCAAGGTTAGCTCCTGCTAACCATGAACTAGATATATAATCATTATCTGTAGTATTCATAGGTTCTTCTGAGTACTCTAGTTGTGAGTAACCAAGGTTTATACCTAGGTAAGGTGTAATATCTGTACTATTGTGTAACTGATACTCTGCACCTAAATATACATTATTTGAGAATGTAATGTCTTGAATAACTTTTTGGTAATTAATACTAAGAGCTACTGCTTCATTAATATTATATCCTGCTTTTAGTTCAAAGTTATATCCATCTTCTTTTATATCATCTGCTAAGATAATATCATCTGCTAAGATAAAAGCACCTACTTTATCATTCTGTTCTACGCTCTGATGAGTGTATCCTAGAGTAACTCCTACAAATGTATCTCCTGCGTTTAATGCTGTAGTGCTTAAGAGTAATGTACTTAGTGATGTTAATAGTAATTTCTTTATCATTGTGTTTTCCTCTATCTTACTATATGTGCAGAAGAACCATTATCTACTAGACATATCTTCTTTGTTCCAGTTACATCATGGTATATGATTACTGTAGCATTATCATCATCTTTTACTATTGTATCTCCGGCTTGAAGTGTTTCATAGTTTGATATATCTGTATCAGTTGGTGTACCTGTTACACACTTTACACCTACAAGAGAGATAATAGTCTCTCCATCTTTAAACGCGGCATCTCCATTCTCACTACATCCACTTAAAAGTAGCATCCCTAGAGATGCTATGAGTATATTTCTATATAGTTTCATTGTCTTATCCTTATTCTATTACTAGAGGTGTATCTAGTGGTGCTATTGTTTTAATGTAAAGAGTTTCATTTATTTTAGATATTTCAACTTCGTTTCCTATTGCGAATGAGCTTGACTCAATGAGAGTGTTTGCAATAGTACTCATATCACTTGCATCTGTTTTAGAAACTTTTATAAATCTTGTAATCGTTTCACCGTTTGCTTGAGTGATTGCGATTGCTTTGATTTCATAGTCAGGTTCATCTGAAACTGCTGAACCTGCAATTGTTTCAACTTCACCACTTGTTTTTATAAGCGTTGAAGCTCCTGGTATTTTAGAAACTACCATTGACTCTTTACCATTGTTAGAAACTATATGTTGGGCTGTTCCATCTGGATTTGCACTTACAGATACTACTGTAGTAGTATTAGGAATTGTAGTATTAGTTTCAACTAAACCACTTGATTTAATAGTAGTAATTGCTCCTGCTATCTCACTTATAGCTTGAGTTGTGATTCCATTAAGAGAAACTATATGTTTAGCTTTTCCATCTGAGGTAGCATCTACTTCTATATCTAGTGCTTGAGCATTACTATTTGTAGTAGAAACTTTGG
>CAZPRE010000070.1:0-9148 GCA_964588875.1 uncultured Sulfurimonas sp.
CTTCTACGAGAAGGCATTACAAGCTTTCTGTTTCTATAAATAGCCACTATTCGCCAGTTTTTTTGCTCTATAACACCAATATGCCTATAAACAAAAGAGCTTCCAAACGGAACAAGTACTTCCATTATTTCACCCTCTCCTATTCCAACATTTTGTGCAATTACGGGAACATTTGGTAAGTAATCTAAAAGCCTTGAAGCTAAGAGTTCATTTGAGTTAATCAAAACAACATTTGCATCTTCATTTTCAAGCTTCCACTGATTTAGCACAATAATACGTAGTTGTTTTTTTATAATTCTAATGTTTTTGATAGTGTTTTCTGTATCAACTTGAGAATCCATAGATACAATAACTTGAACAAATTCCATTTTTAAAAGATTAGCGAGTTTATACAAACTTGTAGGGTCAAACTCATAAAATTTAAAACGAGCTGGATTTACATCTTTATATTTATTAGCTTTTAATTCAACTATATAATAGATATTTTCGCTCGTATATGTTTCCATAAATCTTTGAATAAAATGATGCCCTGCATCACCATCACTAATTATTAGTATTTTTTTCATAATAGCTCTTCTTTGGATGGCAACCATTGTTTATCAATGAAATATCCAGTTACTTGCACCCAACTATCACTCTTTTCATTAGAGGTAAAGGATCTGTTTTTTTTCCAAATATAGATTTCTTTGCCATTAATATTATTATAAACAGTTGCATCATTTTTAAGTCTAAATGCAGCAGCTTCAAAAGTATAAGTATCTTCTATGTCACTTAAAACACTTGGTGGTTCTTCTTTCATGAGTAGTTTTGGAAAGCTATTTTTTTCTTCACAAAGAACTTGTTTTTTAATCATTAATGTTTTAGTACTATTCAAATTATTTTTAGAGACTTCTTTGGATTTTAGTGAAATTTCTTGATTTCTTACAGTTTTTTCTAATTTATTTATTTTTACTTTTAAAATATCGATTTCAGCTAATAAAATCTTATTTCTTTGCATCTCATCAGAGAATACAAGAGTTGCTAAAGCTACAATAATTAATAAAATTTTCATAATATACCTTTTTTAACTAACTTTACACCCATCTCAACATGATGAGTGTATGGAAACTGATCAAATAATGCCATATCAACAATATCATGACTCTTAGATAATATATCTAAATCTCTTACCAATGTTTCAGGATTACACGAGATATATAATATATGATCATAACGTGCACAAAAAAGGCATGAATTCTCATCCATACCACTTCTAGGAGGATCTACAAAAATACTTTTAATGTTAAAGGAGTCTCTATCTATCTCTTTCATTCTTCTAAACTCCCTGACACCATCAAGAGCCTGTACAAACTCTTCAACACTCATGCGTACAAACTCTATATTTTGCACATCATTTAAAACCATATTAGCCTTAGCCGCGTTTATTGATGATTTTGAAATTTCAGTTGCTAATACTTTATCAAATTTTTTAGAAAATGGTATAGTAAAGTTTCCTGCACCGCAATAAAGCTCTAAAAGATCACCTTTTATACCAGAGAAGTTGTCCATAGCCCAAGATATCATCTGCTCGTTTACTCTTGGGTTTGGCTGTGTAAAACTATTTTCTATATGATGAAATGTATATGATTCATCATCAATTAAAAGTGTTTCAGAGATATAATCCTGTCCTATAACAAGCTTCTGCTTACGAGAACGCCCTATTATGTATATGCCGAGTCTATCTGCTAACTGCGAGGCTATTGCTTGCCACTCTTCATCAAGTTTTCTATGATAAAGTAGAGAGACTACTATCTCTCCAACACTTGAACTTAAAAAATCAGCACCAAAGAGTTTAAAGCCTATCTTTGCATCACTAACCTCTTTTAAAAGCTTAGGCATCAAGGCTGATATATGCTCATTTACCTGAGGACACTCATCAATCAGGACTATGCCTTTTTTATCTATATGATTCATTGCATAATCTATTTTATCTTCAGTATGCCATATTTTAAATTCACTTCGAGAGCGATAGTGCGAGTCTGGTGATTTAAAGGTAGTAATTTCACCACTATAATATGGAGAAAATCTTTCCTTATTTAACTCTTTTTTCTCATCTAATTGAGCATCATAACCATTTTCATAAAGTCGACAAGCTCCACACTGACCAAAATATTTACATTCCACTGTTAAATCCTAACATTATTTTATACTCGCTATTAAATTACCGATTAAAAGGTTCCATCCATCTATTAGGACAAAGACAAGTATCTTAAAGGGCAGAGATATCATTACGGGAGGAAGCATCATCATACCCATAGACATAAGTATAGATGCAACAACCATATCAATCACCAAAAATGGTAAAAAGAGTAGGAAGCCTATTTCAAACGCGGTCTTTAACTCACTTATTACAAATGCTGGAATGATTACAGAAAGAGGAACTTCAGCAATTGTCTGTGGATTCTCCATCTTTCTAATTCTAAAAAAGAGTGCTAAATCTTTCTCTCTAGTATTTCTAATCATAAAGTTTTTAAAAGGAAGGGTTGTCCGCTCAAATGCCTCTTCGTAACCTATTTTTTCAGCAATATATGGTTTAACACCCTGCTCATAAGCCTTTGTTCCAACTGGTTCCATTACAAAGAAAGTTAAAATCATAGCAAGCATAACGAGTAGCTGTGTTGGTGGAACTTGCTGTGTTCCCATCGCTTGGCGTAAAAAACCAAATACTATGACAAAACGAGTAAATGTTGTCATAACAAGTACCATTGATGGTGCTAAAAATAGTAGTGTTAAAACAACTAATACATTTAGAGAAGATACTAATTGCTCGGGAGTATCGGGAGAAGATAGAGCAAAGTTCATAGTAGGGATTGTTACCGCTTGGGCACCTAAAACCGATGCAAAAGCAAGTATAAAGAGAAATAAACGCAACATTACTTAGCTGACGCTCTATCTAAGATTGAGTTTTTTGTTTTTACTTCGCCATCAGACTTGGAACCAAAAAATGGACTTTTTGCTCCAGGACCTGTATTATCAGTATGACCCTCAACACTTACATCCACATCGTTTGGTAGCTCTTCAATTATCAGAACCATACGTTTTAAAACAGGGAGTTCAATCACACCATAAACCTTAATAAAAATATTAAGCTTATAATACCACAAAAATGTTTATGTAAAGACTATTATTTATTACATACGTTTAATTTATTTAGATTTTTATCCTCTTTACTACTTATATCAGTGCATCCTAGAATAGAGTAGAAAATATTATCATGTGAAATATTTTTTAAATTTCTTATTTTCTCTAAATTTAAACTCTTATGGTTTTGTATATATTTATCAGAAAACCACAAGATAAATGGAATATCTATTTGCTCTTTTGGTGCGATATCGTATGGAGTTGAATGTCCAAAACGTTTCATTAGTCCATACGAGTCTTCACCGAGACTTTCACCATGATCTGAAGTGTATATTAATAGTGCATTTTTATCTTTTAAAATATTAATGAGTCTTGAGAGAAAAACATTTGTATAATATATAGAATTATCGTAACTATTGTCTAATTCTTCTTTAGAACAGTTTGAAACACTGGACTCACATATAGGTTGAAATTTTTGATACTCCGGAGGAACTCTTACATTGTAATTTATATGACTACCCATTGTATGTAAAACAATAAGAGTTTTTTTATCTGTTTTAATAGCATCTTTTAGTGCAGGGATTAACTCATGGTCATATTCTAAATCATACTTATATTCGCATACAGCAGCTTCTTGGCAAAAATTATTTACTCTTTTTTGATCACTGTTACGTGAGTACCAGTAAGTATCGAAACCCAAGTCTTTAAAAACTTCTACAAAACTTGACTCTTTAATCTCTTGATTATATGCACTATGCTCTACTCTCATCATCATACATGGTATAGCATTGAGAGTTGATGTATCACAAGATGTTGCATTATTAATAGAGACTACACCATTTTGATTTAAAAGTTCTGTATTTGTAGCTTTTGAATATCCATTTAGCTCAAATCTATCACCTCTAGCACTTTCTCCTATTACAAAGACAACAATAGTATTATTTGAGTCCTTTTCTAATTTAAATTCTGAGCTTATATTTTTTTTATTTATTTCAACCTTTCTATCTAAGCTAATCACATAATCTGATATAGCAGGAAAGATATAAACTGGAACCACTTTTGGAGTATCATGCTTTATAAATTCATCAAGAGCTACACGATTTAGTTTAAACATGCCAAAAGCACTTAAAAGAAGTATAAGAATTAAAGGGATGTAATATTTAATAGATAAGTTTTTTTCAACTAAAAGTAGCTTTTTATTGAGAAAATAGAGTCCAACAAATGACATAACTATATAAGCATAAAAGTACATATCCACTAACTCTAAGGCTTCTGAAGAGTTTGTTGAGAATGCATTATTGAGCATATCACCATCTATCTCGATACCCATAGTACTGATAAAATAAATAGCCATAATAGAAACAAAAAATAGAAAATTGATAAAGATAGCATTTAGAACCCTACTAAAAGCGAACATTGCACTCAAGAAGAGAGTAATTATAAAATATACAAGAACTTCATAAAATGGTTCATAAAAGCCGTGAGAAAACTCAAATAGGGAAAGAAATAACTTGTAGTTAAGCATCCATAAAATAGTGGCTGTAATAAAAATGGATTTCAATTTTCGACCCTTTGTTTTAAAAGCTTATTGTAATCTATATTTGCTTAAATTTGATATACTTATCATACTCATTACAATAGCTATTCAAGGAAAACATTTGATCAACAACTTCAAACATAATCTTTTAAACTTTTCACTACTTATTAAAGCTAACTTACTACTAACTACTATCTTATTTTTAGTGTTTCTCACTCTGTATCCTGATTATTCTATAAACTCTTTTATATTTACACTTGTAGCTTCAGTCTCAACTTCTGTAACTCTTTATCTGATTTTTTACATACTTTTTTTTCCACTCTCTTTTCTTGGAAGATTTCCTCTTTATCTTGGTGCCTTCGTTTTTATTGCAACAAACATAGTCCTTGTCGTTGACTTTTTCATATTTCGAATATGGAAATTTCATATAAATGCGATGGTTTTAAATATACTTATGTCTCCAGATGCTGCAGATAGCATTCAGACAGGGCTTGTTCCAATTATAACCGCTGTTCTAATCATAGTCGTTCTCATTGCTTTTGAACTATATCTTATAAAAATACTTACAAATAGGAACAAGGGTTTAAATAGAGACCTTAACTCAAAAATCAATAGAAAACTATTACCAATACTGCTCTTAGTTATCGTAAGTGATAAACTTGTTGACGGTTTTGCGAATATGTATGCGAAAGTAGAGTATTTAGAACCCACAAAGGTTATACCACTCTATCAACCAATGGATTTTACTGGTACTATGGAAGATGTTTTTGGGTTAAAAGGAACAACTAGTAAAAAACAGTCACTAGCCATTAATGCAAATAAAGATCTAAACTATCCATTAAAGCCTTTAGAAATAAACAATCCCAATCCAACAAATATCTTTATATTTGGTATTGATGCATTAAGAGAGTCTATTTTATCAAAGGATGTCACACCATTTATAGATGAACTTTCAAAAACAAGTCTAGTTTACAAAAACCATATCAGTGGTGGTAATGCTACACGTTTTGGTATATTTAGTCTCTTTTATGGTATAAATTCTCCCTATTGGTTTGTTTTTTTAAATGCCCAAAAGGGTCCTGTGTTTTTTGAAACACTGAAAAATATGGATTATCAAACACATATATTCTCTTCAACTTCTACTGCTTGGCCAGAGTTTAGGAAAACGACCTATTTTGACATTCAAGATAAGATATCAGATACATATGCAGGTGTTCCTTATGAAAAAGATATTCAGAGTTCGGATGACTTCATTACATGGTTAGATGATATAAACAGCTCTAAGCCTATCTTCTCCTTTGTCTTCTTAGATGCACCACATGGTGCTTCATATCCTAAAGAAGATAGTGTTTTTATGCCTGACCATTATGGTGAAACAAACTTTTTGACTGTTAGTGCTAAGGATGCCCCTGTTCTTTTAAATAGATATAAAAACTCTAGCTACTTTGCTGATAAAATGATTGAAAAAATGATAAATTCTCTTAAAGAAAAAGGTCTTTATGAAAATTCTATTATCATAATTACAGCAGACCATGGACAGGAGTTTTATGAACATGGTTTATATGGGCACAACACCTCGTTTAATTATGAACAGGTCAAGGTTCCATTTATAATTCATCTCCCTACTAATGAACACAAGACCGTTACAAGACTAAGTTCACACTTAGATCTTGTTCCTACTCTGCTCTCATATATTGGTGTTGAAAATGATCCGAGTGACTATTCTAATGGATATTCTCTTTTTGACGAAAACTATAATAGAAAACAAGCCTACGTTGGCAACTGGAATAACAATGCCATACTTACAGATGATTACACCTATGTTTTTTCTAATCTGCCAAATAGAATCTTTGATGATAAAACCTATTCAACAGAAAAATATATAGAAGTTGAGGCAAAAAACACAAATAGACAGAATGTTATACTGCAAGTATTAAATGAAAATAGCAGGTTTGTAAAGTGATAGAAAAACTATATAAAAACCCTCAAAAATCAGCCTTTATACTTATCTTGATAATGGCTCTTTTTAGCACTGTTTACAATGCTTATATACCTCTTCATGGAGATGAGGCATACTACTGGATGTGGAGTCATAACCTTCAAACTGGTTACTATGACCATCCACCGATGATAGCCTTTATGATTTATATCACAAATTTTATCTCTGAGAGTGAGTGGGGAGTTCGACTTGTAAATGTCTTCTCCTTTTCTATTGCTGCTATTTATATATTTAAACTAACTCGTGAAATAAGCGATGATAAGAGTGCTCTAAACGCGGTCATAATCTTTTTTAGTGTTATTATTGTAAACGCGGGCTTTATAATAACCACAACCGATTCACCCATCATACTTTTTTGGACACTTTCTCTTTATTATACCTATAGAGCCATTTTTTACGGAACGCTCAGGGATTTTGCTTTAGCAGGTCTTATGATTGGGCTTATGATGTTGAGTAAATATACAGCTATTGTATTAGTCTTTGCTATCATAATTTTCATCCTTCTTAAAAGACGGGATATGCTTTTAAACATAAAGTTTTATCTCGCTCTTCTTATCGCGTTTGTAGTCGTTTCCCCTATGCTCTGGTGGAACTATCAAAACGAGTGGATAAGTTTTCTCTTTCAACTAGGACACGGTTCGACTGATACATTTGAATTTAGTCTCAATACTTTTTTTGAGTTTATTGGTATGCAATTTGGAGTTTTCTCACCTGTTTTTGCAGCTGTTCTTTTTTACTATTTATTCAAAGAGAAACTCTTTTTCAAAGATAACAAACTCTTTTTTATATCTCTAAGTGTAGCCCTTACCTTAGGATTTTTTGGATATAAATCACTCTTTAAATCAATGGCGCCAAACTTTGCAGCACCCGCTTATGTTGGTGGAGTTGTTATTTTGGCCTATATTATCTCAAAATATGAGCTAAAAAAGACATTTAAAACAGGTCTTATGGTCGCTCTATTTTTCACAATTATCGCAAGGTATATGATGATGTTTCACCTTGATATTATTAGAGAAGAGATGTACAAGGCAAAAGACCCTATTGATCTATTTGCAACACATATAAAGGCTGGTGATGGGCTTTATGGTGATCATCTCTCAACTGCAGCATATTTAAAATATTATCTGCCAAATCATCCCAATACGGATGTAGCTCTAAACTCTCGATTTTCACAGTATGATATGTGGAGAGAGAAGGATTATCTCAAAGATGGTCTTGTTTTAACGCGCTATAGAAAACGCGATGCTGAACTTAGACTTTTCTTTAAAAAAGTAGAGTTAATTGACACTCTAGTTATCATTCCAGACAAAAGAACTTTCTATATATACCGTGTTTCTCAGCCTATAAAAAAGTAGTTTACCTAAGGTTAAACAATTTTTAGTTAAAATAACATCTAATTTCAGATTTGGATGTTGATGAAAAACATTATTAAGCTTCTTATAACTATCGCTATTTTCTATTATCTATTTAAAGATATAGATTTCAATGAATTTTACAATATTCTTGCAAAGAGTCATGGTGGATGGATTTTACTTGCTCTTATACTTCAACTTGGAAGCACCTATCTTGCAGCCTACCGATGGTTCAAAATATCTCAACTTTTAGTCTTTAAAGAGAAACTATCTTTTTATGTCCAAAGCTACTTCAAGGGTACTTTCTTTAATCAAGTACTTCCTAGTAGTATTGGTGGAGATGCCGCTCGTATCATCGACTTAACAAGAAAACACTATGATAAAAAAGATGCTTTTTACGGTGTTTTTGTTGATAGAGTTGTTGGACTTGTAGGTCTTTTAGTACTTAACTTAATTGCTTCTATTATTTTCTTTGGTACGTTTGAGAAAGATTTTTCTCTACTAATCATACTCATTACATCTACTGGTATATTGGGATTTATTTTTCTTTTTCATCTTGAAAAAATAAAGTTCTTAGGTAACTACAAATTTCTAGACCTTTTTCATAGATTAGCACGTAGACTTAATGACTTATATCCTGATAATAAAATACTTATAAAACATATCGGTATATCAGTACTTGTACATATGCTCTCAGTTTTAACCATCTACGGCCTCTCTTTAAGTCTTGATGTACATTTACCTTTTCAAGTCTTTTTAATTGCTGTTCCACCTGTATTTCTTCTGACTATCGTGCCTATATCTTTAGCTGGATGGGGAATTCGTGAAGGTGCTATGATTGGTATATTTATGCTTGTTGGAGCAGATGAGACAAAGATTTTAGTGATGAGTATTCTTTATGGACTACTTCTAATTCTAAGTGCGCTACCAGGTTCTTACTTCTGGATAAAAAGTAAAAAAGCAACTTAAAAACAAACAAGGAAACAATTATATGAATGTAGATACAATGAGAAACATCGACCACTTTGCTGGTGTTCCACTAACATTTGTCGGTACAATTATCAAAAAAACTATAGATTTTTTAATAACTCCAAAAGTTATAAAACCTAAAAATGTTCTTCTTATTGAACTCTCTGAGAT
>CAZPRE010000071.1:0-9085 GCA_964588875.1 uncultured Sulfurimonas sp.
TTGCATAGGTTACGAAAAATATCCAATAAGAGTTTCAGAACCCATAATGTCATTTCCAACACTTACATTTACTCTAAAATTTTGAGGAAGATAGATAGTAGTTATTCCATTTGTCATAAAACCGTATCTTGTTGTTTGTAGTAAATCTTGACTCTTTGTAGAAGTTATACAAATATCTGCAAAACTCTGCTTAAGGAGATGAGTAACCTTCACTCTATTTAATGAAGAGTCCTCAAACACAAGAGTACAATTCTCATTGATTTTAGCAGCTACAGTACTATTATGTGCTAATTTTGAACCCTTAACAATTGCGATTTCTTTAACAGATGAATTCATCGGAACTCTTAAAACACCTACATCTGCATAAGTTGAATCAACTGTAACTTTGTAAGCATATTCACTATCTTCAATATTTTCAATTGAGAGCACTTTTCCATCTACTGGACTCAAAACACTATGATTTTGAAAAACAATCATCTCTCTCTCAGGATTGCGATATATAAAGATTAAGATAGCTATTAAAACTAAAAAGATAAACGAAAAAAAGTCAAAATCAAAAACAACAGAGAGCACAAAAAGTCCTAGTGCACACCCTATTGTTTTAAAACCAGCCTGACTTATTGGGAGTAGATTACTTCTCATCATCACTAATCTCTGTATCTATTTTTATTTCTGGCTCATCATCTTTATGAACCATTTCAGAGTCTTGTTTTAACTCTTCTGCAATCTCATCATTAATTTCTGAAACCTTTGATTCAATTCCATTCTCTTTTTCAAAATTTATAATAATATCTCGAACCTCTGAGCCCTCAATATTTTCTTTTTTATAAAGAAGTGCAACCATAGCTTCAATAGCATCTCTATACTCTTCTAAACGTGCTACAACTAGCTCATAATGTTCAGAGAGTGAGGACTTAATGAACTCGTCCATATTCTCAGCCATCTTATCACTATACTCACGAGTAGGTTGTTGTTGTCCACCTATAAATGATTGACGAGATTTTTCTAGTACCATAAGACCTGCTACATCACTCATACCATAAGTTTGTACCATAGACTTTATGATATCAGTTGCACGTTCAAGGTCATTTCCTGCACCAGTTGAAATTTCACCAATGAAAACTTGTTCGGCTGCACGACCACCAAGAAGTACATCTACTTCGGCCCATAGCTCATGTCGCTGCATCATAAACTTATTCTCTTCTGGTTTGTTCAAAGTGTACCCTAATGCGGCAAGACCACGAGGTACAATAGATACTTTAGATACTTTTTTAGCACCCTCAGTTGTCTCAGCTAATAGTGCATGACCACTCTCGTGATAAGCTACTATTTTTTTCTCTTTAGGGTTAATTCTACGAGATTTTTTAGCAAGTCCAGCGATTGCACGCTCAACTGATTCAAAAAGGTCTTTTTGTTTTACCGTTTTTTGACTCTTTCGTCCAGCTAAAAGTGCTGCTTCATTAATAATATTTGCTAAATCCGCACCTGCTAAACCAGCAGTTAGACGAGCAATCTCTTTAATCGCTACATCATCATCCATCTTTACGTCTCTCATATGAACATTAAGTATTTTAATACGACCTTCATAATCTGGCTTATCAACAAGTACCTGTCTATCAAAACGTCCTGGTCTTAAAAGAGCTGCATCAAGAACTTCTGGTCTATTTGTTGCAGCTAAAATAATAATTGGAGTATCAGTTCCAAAACCATCCATTTCTGCAAGAAGTTGATTAAGTGTTTGTTCTCTCTCGTCATTTCCACCCATCATTCCACCAGCAGCACGACTCTTACCAATAGCATCTATCTCATCAATAAAAATAATACTTGGTGCATCTTTTTTAGCCTGTTCAAAAAGATCACGAACACGAGCCGCACCAACACCAACAAACATCTCAATAAAACTAGAACCACTTACAGAGAAGAAAGGAACATCAGCTTCACCAGCCACTGCTTTAGCAAGAAGTGTTTTACCAGTACCAGGAGAACCTACAAGAAGTACACCTTTTGGTATTTTTGCCCCTATTTCAACATAACGAGCAGGATATTTAAGAAAGTCAACAATCTCTTGTACTTCCTCTTTAGCCTCTTCAACGCCCGCTACATCATCAAACTTAGTATTTGGTTTCTCAGAGTTAACCATCTTTTTAGAGTTACCCATACCAAGGATTCCACCACCCATATTTTTTTGCATACGTCCTGCAAAAAACATCCAGATACCAATAATTAAAAGGAAAGGAAATAGCCATCCAAACATCTCTGTAAACCAGTTTGTTTCACTAAAGCCTTCATACTCAATACCTTGCTTGTCCAACTCATCAATAAGTTTACTATCACCTTTTACAATTCTAGTAGTATAAACTGTCCGTCCATCAGTTGAAACCGCTTTAATAAAAGTCTGACCAATGTCAACCTTATTAATACTCTTAGAAGAAACTAAACTTTTAAGCTCAGAGTAACTAACTTTTTGAGTCTTTTTATTAGTCCCAGCCATTGCACCATCAGTTGAAGCACCATCACCAACCACTACCTTAAATAGTAAAATCACTACAACAGAAAAAATTGCAAATGTAATTAGTGGATTTTGGTTGAAAAAATTATTATTGTTATTGTTTTGGTCTTTGTTAGCCATATATCATCTCTTCCTATTTTCTTTTTAAAATTAATGTAACCCATTCATCTTGGGCAATTCTCTTGATAATTTCACAATCTTTATAAAATGAAAGAACCTTATTTTCATACTTATCTAAAATACCTGATAGAACTAAAATCCCATCATCTTTCATAGCACCTTTTAAATCTTTAGCTATAAAAGTTAAAACATCCGCTACTATATTTGCTACTACTATGTCATACTTGTTCTTACTTAAAGAGCATGAGCCTTCCCAAATATTTGCAAATTCTAAGTCATTTAGCTTAGCATTTACAATTGAGTTTTCTACTGAAACTATATCGGTGTCACAAGCATCAACTACTGCACCTAACTTCATAGCCGCCATTCCTAAAATACCACTACCACAGCCAACATCTATAACACTATCGTCTTTTTTTACATATTCGCAAATTGCTCGCAAAGAAGATGCTGTTGTTGGATGGTGTCCTGTACCAAAAGCAAGAGCTGGATCAATTGCGATATTAATTAAGTCTGGATTTGGTTCATTCCAGGTAGGATGTATATAGAATTTATCAATAGCTAATGGTTCAATGCTTTGCTGATACAGTGCAACCCAATCACTATTTTTTAGCTTTGATTGATTACACTCAAGCTCTATAGTTTCACCTAGTGCTTTTTGAAGTGCTTCTTGGAACTGTTCAAGTCCCCATGTAATAGTGTCAAGTTCATCTTCACTTCTAACCACAAACCCTTCGTCAGTCTCTTCAAAACCAACAGGTAAGGTGTCTGATAAAAAATCTGAAAAAAGTGAATGGTGAGATGAAACTTTAACTACTAGTTCATAGTAGTATTCTTGCATTACTCAACTACACCCATAACTTCAGTCTTACCACCCTCAGTTGTTAGCATGATAATAGGTGTATCTTTAAAACATGCATCAGCACTAACTTTTTGAACTAATTCTAAACCATTCATTTCTGGCATATTCCAGTCTGTAATTAACATATCAACATCTGGATTAGCATCCATTTTGAGCCCAACCCTCAACACCATCAGCACCTTCAAGTATATCTTTATAACCCAAACGAGCTAATGTATTTTTAATAATACGACGCATTGTAGAACTGTCATCAACAACAAGTAATTTCAAATGAAATCCTTTATATAATAATTTGCAAATTTAATACTATAATAATAGCAAAATTCTGTTTGTTTTACTATTAATCCAATAGTTTAAACATCTTAAGTAAGTCTAATTTACCCTCGTAGTAAGCTTTACCAATAATAACACCATCTACTTCTTTAGTTGCAATAAGTGCTTCAATATCACCTGCATCCTTAACACCACCACTTGCAATCGTACTCACACCACTAGCTCTAGCAATATCTAAAGTAAACTCAACATTCACACCACTAAGAGTCCCATCTTTACCAACATCCGTACATATGATAGCTTCAACACCCGCATTTGCAAACTCACGAGCTAAATCAGTCGCTTTCATTGTTGAGACTTCACCCCAACCCTCAACTGCAACATAACCATCAATTGCATCTATTCCAACTGCGATAGGGTATTTGGCTGCCATATCTCTTACAAACTGTGGGTCTTTAACGGCAATAGAACCTAAAATAATTCTATCAATTCCAATTTCAATCATCTTTTTAATGGTCTCTTCATCACGAATTCCACCACCTAGTTCTAATTTAACACTAGAGTTAGCTCTAATCTTAATGATTGAATCCAGATTTTTTGGTTCTCCTGCGAATGCACCATTTAGGTCTACTAAGTGTACCCACTCAGCACCCATCTCTTCAAACTTTTTTACAAGTTCATAAGGTTCATTTGAATAAATCTTTGCACTGTCCATAATACCTTTTGTGAGTCTAACTGCTTGTCCATCTTTTAAATCAATTGCTGGGTATAAAGTCATATTATTGTGTTCCGCTAGTTGTATACAATGGTCGAGTCTTTTTAGCCCAGTTTCCTGGCTTTTTTCTGGGTGAGGTTGAATACCCATTATGTTATTGTGAGCAACTGCTGAAGTGAATTTATATCCATACTCCGTTGTCCCAATAATATCATTATCATCTGCACAGTCCACATGATAAGTATGTACAAAATAGAGGTAATGTTCATCATCAAGTCCAACAAAAAGTGGGTGTTTTTTTGTGAAAATTCTATTCCAACCCATATGAGGAATTTTTAAAGGTTCACTAAACTTTGAAGCTTCAAACGCGGCCACATGTCCTTTTATAAGTCCTAAACCTTCATGCTTTCCAAACTCTTCACTCGATTCAAAAAGAAGTTGCATTCCAAGACAGATTCCAATCATAGGCTTACCACTTGCTGCAAACTCTTTTATAGACTCAATCATATTTCGCTCACGAAGATGATCCATAGCATCGCCAAATGCACCTACACCTGGCAAAATTAGCTTATCATAATCTTTAAATTTTGCGGGGTCACTTTCAACTACTGTATCTTTTCCTAATTTAGCGAATGCATTTTTAACACTTGCTAAATTACCCATGTTGTAATCAACTATCGCTATCACTAATCATCTCTACTGTGTTTAATTTTTGTAAATTTTATATATATCGCTAATGTCATAACAAGCAGTGCTACACCACCAATTATGTACATTGAAAAAACTAGATTTTCTGGTGCTGTGATAGCAAACTTAAACACTAGCATCAAGGCTTCAATTGAAAGTGCAATAATAATAGAACCTAAAAATTTCACCATTGTTTTGTTTGGTCCAGAAATATCGCGTTCTTTATGACTACCAAGGACTTCTTCTTCTATGAGGGTTTTGGCTAAATCAAATATGGCCAGGGAAAGTGTAAGTAAAATTGTTGCTTTAAACATATCGTCAATTGCTAAATGATAGAGTGATATCTCATTTATAAAAAAGCTCTGAATACCATGAACAAAAAGAAGAATAGCAACAGCCATTAGTGCAAAAGCAAAAGTAGCATATGAGTATTTGAAAAGTCTTGAGAAGAATGTATCAAAAGTATTCATATGTGATATTTTGAGTACCTCATCAAGAGGCATATCTAAACAAGCTACATATTTAAGGTTGCCATCTTCACAATAAATTGGAGCAGATGCAGTGACTGTCAACTCTTGTGTTATTAAAGAGGGGTAAGGATCAGTTAGCGAACAACGACCTTCACGAACAGCACGATAATAGTAAGCACGATTTGCGCGAATTTTGCCTATATCTTCTTCTAATTTACCACCATCTGTGTAAGTAGGTGTTAGTTGTACACCTTGATGGTCAAGTAAATAAACTCCTTCACAGTTTTCTAAATCCGCTTTTATCTTACGTAAACGCGGCATAACCATCTCTTGGCTTAGTGATGGCAACCTATTTGGAATATTCTTAGAAAATAAATAACAAAAATATGCTCTAACTTTTGTACGCCCTTCGGAAAATTGTTGAATGTCTGATGCAACCATCTTTGTAAATCCTCTTTTAAATTATCGCTATTATAACAAATTGATGGTTACAAAAAGATAATTTTTCTATGCAAAGCCATCTTTTTGCATAGGTTCAGGGTTATGATGAGTTTCACTACGTTGTGTTAGACTTGGGCCAAACACTTTTTTGATGATAGATTTAAAACCTTTTTCATTCTCTTCATACTCGCATTCAGCCTCTTGAAGTGCTATCTCCCAAGCTGAAGAAAAGCCAGGAGCTTTTAACATCATTTTACGGAGTGCTCCATCATAAATATTTAAAAGTCTAATCTCTGCACGACCAGGTTTTTGACCTAAGGTTTGAACTGAAATTCTTAAATTTTCATTGTCACTTCTTAGTGAAGCAAGTTCAGCTTCTAAATTTCTACTACCTTCACTTGTCAGCCTCATTTGTCTTTCAAGGTGCTGCTTATACTCATCTAGCTCTTTTTTATGTCTTCTTATTGTAAATCCAGATTTTACCAAACCAACAAAATAACCAAGGGCTACAGCTACAATAATAAATAAAATACCTAAATAACTTAATTCCATAAAAAATCCTTTTCGTTCATATTTATAAAATGATTATATCACAAGATTATGTATAAATAATGCAGAGTCAGTTTTGAGTTAATCTAATTAGATATAATAGGGTTAATGAATAGAAATATAAACAGTATTGCAATAGTTCGACTATCTGCTCTTGGTGACATTGTTAACAGTGCTGTGGTTTTACAGTTTATAAAACAGAAGTACCCAAATGCTAAAATAACATGGATAGTCGAAGAAGTGTTTTCGCCCCTTCTCCTGTCACACCCTTTCGTAAACAGTGTTCACTCTATAAATCTCAAAAAATTAAAAAAAGAAAAAGACTTTTCTCTTTTAAAAAAAACCATTTCTAATCTTCGCTCTTTAGGAGAGTTTGACATAGTCATAGATATTCAAGGTCTCTTAAAATCAGCTATTGTCGCTAAGCTTGTAGGAAAAAAGACTCATGGCTTTGACACAAAATCAGCCAGAGAAGGTTTGTCCTCTCTATTTTATAAAACTACTTCAAGTATCTCTTATGAAGAAAATGTAGTCAAACGCAACTGTTTTGTTGCAAGTGATGGACTTGGCTTTGAGATTACTCAAGATATGATTTTAAATAAAAAACCTATTTTCCCTTTTTCTAAACGCGATGATTTGTTTAATGATAAAAAGAGTATAGCGGTTGTTATTGGGGCTTCTTGGGAATCTAAAAAGTACCCTAAAGAGTTAGCCTTAGAAATGTGTAACACCCTCAAAGAAAACTCGATTTTAATCTGGGGAAACGAGGTAGAAAGAGAAGTGGCACAGTGGATATCAGACAAGTCCCAATTTGCTCAGATAGCTCCTAAACTCTCTTTAGTGGACTTAGTATCTCTTATCTCAAACTGTGACCTTCTTATTGGGAATGATACTGGACCAACACATATGGCATGGGCACAGAACATCCCATCTATCACACTGCTCGGTCCAACAACAACAAGAATGATTTTTGAAACACCTCTCAATATAGGGATTGAATCTCCCTCAGAAGTTGATATCAACAAAATAGACAAAAATGACTTCTCAATAAAAGATATACCGGTATCTCTTATAGTTAAAAAAGCGAAGGAACTACTACAATAATGGGTTTTAAAATATTCTTACTACTAGAAAAATTTTTAATGATTTTACCAAAAAGTGCACGAAAAGCATTTTTCATTTCTCTTGGAACTCTCGCTTACTATCTCTCTGCTAAATCTCGCCGTACAGTGAGACAAAATCTCAACTTTGCCTTTGATAATAACATGAGCGAAGAAGAAATTATAAGTATTACAAAATACAGTTTTAAAAATCTTATGCTTAACTTTTTACATCTTATGGAAATTAGACATATGTCCATACAAGATATAAAATCAAAAGTAACTATACAGAATCTAGAAGTAGTTCAAAAAGCACATGCCGAGGGTCGTAGTGTTATATATATTACAACTCACTACTCATCCTGGGAACTGGGTGGAACTTCCATAAGTGCATTAGTAGAACCACTTGGTGCTGTTTATAAAAAGATGAAGAATAGCGAGTATGAAGAGTGGGTTTTAGAGTCTCGTGCCGCGTTTGGAAACATTAATCTTGAAAAATCAAATGTAATCAAACCTCTAATAAAACTAATAAAAAATAAAATTGCTTGTGGTCTGCTCATAGATACAAATATTAATGATAGAGAGGGAGTAGAAGTTGAGTTTATGGGTAAAAGTGTACGACAAACTTCAACAGCCGCTTACCTTGCACGAAAGTTTAACTCCGCTATTGTTCCCGTTACCATGAGAACAGATGATGAGGAGAACTACACACTTATGCTTTTTGACGAGATTCCGGTTGAGACAACTGATGATGCAGAGGCAGATATTCAAAAGTCAACACAGCTTCAAGCTGATTGGTTAACTACTCTTATTACAAATGAGCCAAAGTTTTGGTTCTGGTTACATCGCCGCTGGAAGAATGAGCATCCTGAGATTTACGCGTGAGGTATGCCATTTTAAAGCATTCTTATAAGACTTAAAGATGTCAATAAAAAATATTTAAAAGTAGAAATTCATAAATACATCACCTCGTATGTCTAATTTGGTATGGAATTATTGGGGTTGAATATTTAGATAGCCATCTTTAGTAAAAAAACTACCAAATACAGATATTTGTAGAATAAGTATTAGTCCTATAATCTTCTTCATTTTTATGTGCTCCTTTGATACAACGGTCGAGTACAAAAATATGTTACCTGCTTTTGTATTCTTTTAAGTTCTACAATGGTATAAATTTTTTTTGATAAACAAAGCTAAAAATCGGCTGTGGTAACATATTTTCTTGAAGTTTTGTTATATCTTCGTGGTAAAAAGTGGAAATTCATCACCTGACCCTTAATTTATAAAAATAATGAAAAATATAGCAGTGAAGTGTATAAAAAGGCTTGTGGTATTTTATTATAAAACATAATATTATAT
>CAZPRE010000072.1:0-9027 GCA_964588875.1 uncultured Sulfurimonas sp.
CCATTTTCAGATATTACATCTTTTGTTACTATCTTTTTAGTTGTAGTATTTTTTGTAACATCATCTGACTCAGGTTCTCTTGTTATCGATAGTATCACAGCAGGTGGTAAATTAGATGCCCCTGTTGTTCAAAGAATTTTTTGGGCATTAGCTGAAGGTTCTGTTGCTATTGTGTTATTATACGTAGGGGGTGCTGATGCTCTGAGTGCGCTGCAAGCAGGTTCAATTGCTACAGCCTTGCCTTTCACCTTTATTTTGTTAGTGATGTGTTATAGCCTTTACAAAGGCTTACAAGCTGAATTAAATATTCAGAAAAGGAAATAGAAACATGAAAAAAATACTTTTAATTCTCATTTTTGTTGCGTCTACTTGCGCTCTTAATGCCAGCTCTACTTATGAGTCTATCAAGCTTGGTGATTTTGCTTTGGGCGGAGCAGTACGGGTTAATTATATTAAAGACAGCTCTACAGAACAAGATACAAAAAATGCTTCTAGAGGGAGTAATGAGGGGGTATTTGATCTTGATACGGTACGTGTCAATATTGACTATAAACATGATGCATTTTTGGGAAAAGCTGAATACCGATGGTATCCAGGATCTGGGGGCACTAACTACAGTTTTATACATACCTTATGGCTTGGATATGCTCTAAATGAAACAACGCATATAGAAGTGGGAATAAACCGTGTTCCATTTGGACCAACTGCTTATGGTGTATCTCAAAGTTGGTTTTTTGATCAACACTATTATGTTGGTCTCTCTGATGATATGGATTTAGGTGCCAAAATTAGTGGAGTTTATGGTGATTCTTTAAGATATGATCTAGGATATTACCTAATGAGCGAACCAGAAGGTGTTGGTTCTGGTGGTGAAAGTGCACGCTATGCATATGATGTTGTCGATGATTTTCATGAGAAAAACCAAGTTGTAGGACGTCTCATATATACAAAGAAACTTGGGGATACGACAAATGATTTTGGAGTATCACTACTCTATTCACAATTAGAGGCACAAAACAATGGTATATCTGATGGTACTCGGTTTGCTGCATCAGCACATATGATAAATCATATTGGTAATTTTACTCTTGCAACTCAGTTAACACGATATGAGATGTCTGTCGATAATGACAATGACGGTAAAGATGATACTCTTATTAAAATGGGTGGTTTTAACTATGGAGAAGGAGTCGCTGCAAAGGCTTGGTTACCAGCTATTTCACTAAATTATAAACTAGAAACACCTAAGATAGAATGGCTTGATTATGCTATGCCATACATAGAATACAGCAATATTATTAAAGATGAAAGCACTTATAACGATAGCTATATGTACATTATAGGAAGTGCTTTTGCAAGAGGAAACTGGTATATTTATACTGACTTAGCAATCGCTAATGGTAACTACTTTGTAGGACCATTGACCAGCTCTGATGGTGGTAGTAATGATTTTGGTGCCAATACGGGTAACGAAGATGAATATCGCTTGAATGTAAATTTTGGCTACTATTTTTAGAGTAGTCGTTTTTTCTACATATTACCTTGATAATGAGTAATCAGAGGAATAAATTCTTTTTAATTCCTCTGTAGTATGTTCACTCACTCTCGTATATAGCATCTGCACTCAAAAATACGATAAAACAGTCTTGTAATAACCCTTCATCATCAACCAATGATGTAAGTACACTACTTGGTACTACTGGGATTTATGATGAAAATACTAGTTTAAATATACATAAGAGAGTCAAGATGATAGTATATGCATTGATTATCGCACCAATACTTTTGTTTTATACTTTCTCATGTAAGGCTATCTTTCAAAGAACTATTTAGTCAGTGGGCTCGCAATTATGAAGGCTACTCTATACACTATCTTATTTTAGTCTAATATCCTAGCTTTAAGGAATTGTAGGTGGAGTAATCTCATCACCTAAAAATGCATAACTTTTTCCTATTCTTGCTACCGGACTAAACTCTATAGTAATTCGTTCTTTATCTGTTATACATGCATCTTTGACAAATATCTGTTTTACATTTAAAACAAGTGGAATAGTTGAACTCCCACCTAGATTTATTTCTTGATTAAAATCACAAAAGTATGCAGCTGGTACATTCTCTATTATTGGAGGGTACTCATCAAAAAGTCTCGCTGTTTTAATGCTAAATATTTCTGATTCACTAAGCTCTTTATCTAACTCTTTAGAGCTGAAATGCATTTTTTCTAAACTCTCTTCATCAACCATACAAATAGTACATTTTTTAGTTTTTCTAATATTAGAGAGTGTATCTTTAGGCATGCCATCAGACTTATGACCTACTGAGATTAAAACAGTTGCAGGTTCTGGTGAGAGACCTATAAAATAACTAAATGGTGCTATGTTTACAACACCATTATTCTCTGTCACTACCCAAGCGATTGGCCGTGGGATAATTGTTTGTGCCATGAGTTTATATTTCTCATTTAACTTTCCGTCTTCTAAATCAAAAATCATTTTGAATCCTTATTATCCCATTGTATTAAAACTCCACCTAAAACCTTATTTATTTATGATTATAATACAAAGTATTAATAATTATATAATTGACTTATGAACATATGTGCGTTATAATACTTTATAAAGATGAAAAAGGATGTTGAATGAAAATAACTTTTGCTAGTGGAAAAGGTGGAACAGGAAAGACTACTGTTTCTACAAATCTTACATCATATTTAGCAAGTATGGGCGAAAATGTTGTTTTAGCTGATTTAGATGTTGAAGAACCAAATTCAGCTTTGTTTGTTCAAGGCGAGCTTATAAAATCAGAAATCAGTAATAAAATGATTCCTAAATGGGAAGAAGTAAATTGTACTTTATGTGGTAAATGTGCCGAAGTTTGTAATTTTAATGCAATCGTTGCAATGCCAAAAGAAATACTTGTATTTTCTGAACTTTGTCATAGTTGTTATGCTTGTAGTGAACTCTGCCCAACTTCTTCTTTGCCAATGACACCATCTCGTATAGGAAAGATACAAGAATTTAAAGCTGATAACTTTACTCTTGTTGAGGGTCGATTAGATTTAGGTCAAGAGATGGCCGTTCCATTAATCGCTCAAACAATTTCTTATGTAGATGAAAACTTCACAGATTGCATAAAAATACTTGATGCTCCCCCTGGTACATCTTGTCCAGTTATAGAAGCTAGTAGAGGAAGTGATTTTGTTATTTTAATTACAGAATCAACACCATTTGGATTAAATGACTTAACTCTTGCTGTTGAGACTATGAAAGTTTTAAAACAATCATTTGGAGTAATTATCAATAGATATGGAATTGGCGATAATGGTGTCGAAGAGTATTGTAAAAATGAAAACATACCAATCGTAACTAAAATACAAAATGATAAAGAGGTAGCAAAACTATACTCAAACGGTAAGTTTATATATCCTGAAATAGCACACTTTAAAGATTCTCTTGATGAAATTGTTACATTTATAGGAGCATTAAAATGAGAGAAGTTGTTGTAATATCTGGAAAAGGTGGAACAGGAAAGACATCACTCAGTGCTGCATTTTCATACTTAGAAGGCAGTAATGCTATTGTTAGTGACTGTGATGTAGATGCTGCAAATATGCACCTGCTTTTAGATGCAAACTTTAAGAATCAAAGTGATTTTTTTAGTGGTGAGATTGCCATTATTGATGAAGATACTTGTACAAATTGTGGTGACTGTTTTGAGGCTTGTCACTTTGATGCGATAACCCAAACAGATGATTTTCATGTAGTTGATCCAATCTCTTGCGAGGGGTGTTACTACTGTTTTAGAGTTTGTGAGCATGATTCTATTGTTATGCAGACTCAAAAAGCAGGCGATGTTTTTATATCTGATATAAAAAATTCTACTCAAATGGTTCATGCAAAATTAGGTTTTGCAGCTGAGAACTCTGGTAAACTTGTCGCAAAAGTAAAAAGTGAAGCAAAAATGTTGGCACTCAAAGCTGATAAAGAGTTTGTTATAACAGATGGAAGTCCTGGAATTGGTTGTCCCGTTATATCATCACTTAGTGGTGCAGCCTTAGTTGTGCTTGTTACAGAAGCTACTGTTTCTGGTTTGCATGATTTAAAAAGAGTTCAAGAGTTAGTAAAAACTTTTAATATTGAGGCTGTTTGTATTATTAATAAATATGACTTAAATCTTCAAATGACCCAAAATATAGAAGAGTTTTTAGAGAGTGAAAATATTAAAGTTGTCGCTAAATTACCATATGATGATACATTTACCAAGGCACTAGCAGAGGCAAAACCTATAGTTGAATACAGCCAGAGCAGTTCCTTATCTCATTTAGTAAAAGATAGTTGGGAAGATATTAAAACAATAATAAGGAATCAAAAATGAAAATAGTATTTACAGCCAAAGGTGGAAATTGGGACAGCCCAATGGATGAGAGATTTGGAAGAATGGAAGTTTTAGTAACTTACGATGAAGATACAAATGTCTTAGAGACTATAACAAATGCTCAAACAGAGTCTATGGAACATGGTGCTGGACTTCAAACATCACAAAAAGTTTTAGCTCTTAATCCTGATCTTATTATTACGGGTAATGGAGCAGGCAAAAAAGCACTAGAAATTTTAAAAAGATCTAATGTTAAAATGTATGTTGGGGCAGGTAATATGACAATAAAAGAGGCATACGATGCTTTTAAAAATGATGAATTAAAAACACAATATTAAAAAGTTTTTTTACCTATACCGCCTTGTTGACAGTCAGTTTGAAAACTCTCTTGAAACATTTTAATAGCTAAATCACCGCTACAATGAGTTGGAAGTACTTTTGTTACCCCTAACTCTTTTAGTTGTGTTATGGTCTCTTCTATACTCTCTTTATCGCTGTTCATGAGATGAAAACCACCGATTGCGTAATCTATTTTTTTATTGATAACTTGTGAAGCAACTTTTGTTATATTTTCTATTCCGTAATGTCCACATCCTGTAATAACTTTACTGACACTCTCGTCTACGATAAGTGATTGCTCTGGCATATCCTCGCCTAGTAAACCAGTTGTATATAAATTAGCAAATAATTTTTGAGGTTTCTCACCGCAGACTATCACCTCTTTAGCTAATGATTTTAGATCTTTTAAAAGATGTTTTGAGAGTGACGAGGGGACAAAAAGAGTTATGTTTGGGTTAAGCTCTAAAATAGAATCAATCCCACCAATATGATCCCAATGAGAGTGAGTTATAAACATATACTCTATCTCGCCTACATCGACACCAAGTGCTTCCATGTTTTTTAAAAGTACTCTTCCATTACTTCCTGTATCAAAAAGAAGTTTATACTCCTCAAAGTAAGCACTAAATCCCCAAAGCGATTGGCAAGACTCATTAGAGTTGTAATTATCGAACAAGATTGTCATGTTGTGTTTCCTTAAGTTGTAAACTTAGTAGTAGGCCTAATGATAGGAGTACAATACTTATCGTGTAAATTAGTGTATAACTCTCTAAGTACTGCAATAAAAATCCACCTAAGACTGGAAAAAATAGACCAAAGGATGTTATATTAGTTTGTAATGCTGTGTATATTGGTCTTTTCTCTTCAGGAGCTATCTCTATAACTAGGTTCATTCCACTTATGTTAAAGCCATCTAACGCTATACCAAAAAGTAAAAATATCAAACCATAGACATAGATGCTAGATGCAAAGAGAGCAAGAGTAAACGCGGCAATCATAAATATAAAACTAAGTGAAAGCATCTTCTCATAGTTGTGAATCTTTCTCCATAAAAAGCTACTTCCTATAATACTTCCAAGCATCTGTAGTGTAATAAAACCACCAAGCATCCAACCATTTAGAGTAAAAGAGCTGTTGGCATTTAAAATAACAAAAGGCATAGACAAAAAGTAACTAAATGAGAGAAAAATAACTACAATTTGCTGTTGTAATCTCTTGTCTTTTTTTAATATAACAAGTGCATTCTTTAAAAATAGTTTGAAGTTTTTTTCTTTGACTAAAACCTTCTTTTTTTCTGGTTCCTCAATAGTTACAAATGTCATAAATCCTATGGCCATAATGGCACTACTTACTAAAAAAAGATAAGCATAACTCAGAGGTGCTTCGTAGTTTGCTAAAACATAACCTGCAATACCGCCACTGATGATTGAAGCGATACTTCCAGCAACTTGACGGTTTGCCATAGTTTTACCACGGTATTTCTTTGAGAAAAGTTTTGCTTGAAGTTCCTTGAAGTAGATCGCTCCAAATCCAGCGGTAAATGAGAAGAAAAAGAGTCCAAGACCTATCATAAAGAGAGTTAAGTCTTTGTTAGAATCACCTATGAAGTAGATACTCACACCGATACTAAACCAGCTTAACCAACGAAAGAAAAAAGCCTTTGCTAAGTAAGGTAAAACTTTTTTGTAAGCCTGTGCATGAAACGCGGCATAAAGCTGTATAACAATAGCCCCGCCACGAAGTAAAGCGACAAAGAGGCCAACCATAATGACACTATCACTAAAGTGATGTACCATTAACGGCAAGATAGTTGAAGGCTCAGCTATCGTGATAGCAAGTGCTAGAAAAAAAGCATGTGTTACATTTTTATGGTTGTTCTTTGGGTTATCTATTTTATACATGTAACCCTAATGAGCAGAGCAAGTGCCCGATGAACCTATAGTCTTTAGCTCATTGCTAATAAACATCTTTATAGATTCTTCTACTGTTGGAGATTCGGAATCCACATAAACATCAAGTCCAGCATTTGCAAAGCCTTGAGCAGGACTTCCCCCAATACCACCAACTATAAGAGCATCAGGTTTTAAGTTCATAATATTTGATACTGCATTACCACAAGCTCCACTATCATGGCCACCATTTTGAATACCCTCAATATCTGCTATTTTGCCATCTTCTAAAGTAACAATAGTATAAAACTTCGCCTTACCAAAATGTGCACCGCGTTTACTTAAATAACCGTTATTTTCATCTGTTGGGAATATTAATCTCATGTTTTTTCCTTAAATTTAAAATATACTTAGAACCATAAGTCCAAGTATTAAAGCTACAAAAACATTTATTATTTTTAATAAGAGAAATGTTCTCATAGATACAGCTAACAATGGAAGTGTTCCATGTCCATCTTGAGAGATAGAACTTGCTAACAACACAGCAAAAGGAACTAAACCATTTGCATACATAGTGACAAAAACCATATGTGGTCCAGACTCAGGGATTATACCAAGTAGTGATGATATAAACAGTAATATAACTTCATTCTCTTTAATCCACTCTGTAATATCAAAATAATTTTCTATATAGTGCACGAAAAGTAGAGCACTTAATGTCCATAAAAAAACTCGTAAAAGATGTTTCTTTATAATATGTTTATAAATATGTTCTTCTAAAAAGTGATCGGGAACCGTTGTAATTATAAATATAGAAATAGTAGAACCTATAACAAAGGTAATCTTTTTCCAGTTCCAGATATCTGGCCCAATAATCGAGGAAAATTGTGCTACTAAAAAGAGTCCAAAAATACTTAGTAAGAGTGTTCTTACAAAGGTGATATGCTTTAATTGGTTTAAAATTACATGTTTTGAAAAACAGTGACAATACTCTTGTTCATGTACTTCAAACTGATGCTCCTCAGACGAGACTCTCCATCTCTCACCTTTAAACAGTATATCAACTCCAAATGCGACGAGTATAGCTAGGAAAAAGAGACCGACATTGAGCCAAATAGCCGTTTGAGGGAACATACTTAGCATAACGAAGGCTTCATCCCCACTTGTGGCTATCATCACTCCTACCAAGGCACCAAAGCTAACAATTCGGTGTGAATACAGAGAAACTACTGTAAATGCACCTAAACAGCCTGGAAGTACACCTAGTGTTGCGGCTAATAGATACTGTCTAAACCTATTTTTTTGAAAACCTTTTTGCCACTCTCCCCGCGTTTGAACATTGATATACTCGATTAGAAGCATCATCATCAAGACAAAGCTTGTAATCATGAGAGCATGTTTAAAGACACCTAGTATTAACATAATTATTTATTCACCTTTGCATCAGGATCAAATTCACAACACTCATGAATACTTTTTTGAGGATATTTTATATACTCATACCCTTGATAAATAGTATAAACACCAAAAATAATGACGCTGAGTGCAGCCAGTTTTATCATCGTATTTCTAAAGTTTCCATTTTTATATAAGCCAACAAAGAAACCTAAACTAAAAAGAGCAGGAATAGTGCTAAGTCCAAAAATCAACATCACTAAAGCCCCATTAATAGCACTAGCTGTACTTGCAGCAGTTACTGCAAAAAAATAAACTAATCCACATGGTAGAAGGCCATTTAGCATTCCAAGTATAAAAAAACTCATAAGTGACTTGGTCTGTAATAGTTCTCTAAATGCTTTTTTATACCAATTAGAACTAGACATGGAGTGCTCTATAAGGGTTAAAAATTTGATTTTACCTGATAATGAAAGCCCAGCTAAAACCATAAAAACACCAGCTAAAATAAGTAAAGAACCGTTAGCAATGTTGTTAAACATAACAACCCCACCTAAGTAACCAAATATAGCTCCTAGGATTACATATGTAAGGACTCTTCCTAGAGAGTATAAGATGTGAGCAATGCCTTGTTTAGTTTTGCTCCAATTATCTTCTATTTTTGTACTGCTATAAGCGATTACAATACCACCACACATACCTATGCAGTGACTAAATGAGCCTAACAATGCTATAGTTATTATAGATACAATATTTACTGCTTCCATTCTTTGAGAACCTACTCTTACTAGATATTATTATCTAAAAAATTCTTCATAACTTCATCGGCAGTTTCACCATGTTTTTCTCTTATCTTTTTCACTTTAAGGCCGATTGATTCTAAGGCTTCTTTCATATTTTCACCAACTGCACGTACAAGTATGATGTTACATCCACTAAGCCCTACAACATCTTTTCTATGAGAGTTTGTATGTTCTTCCTCTTCGAGATTATCATGATCATGATGAGTTCCTCCACCATGTCCATGTCC
>CAZPRE010000073.1:0-9017 GCA_964588875.1 uncultured Sulfurimonas sp.
GTTCATTATACCCTAAGAAATCATCGAACTTATGTTTATATAATTCAATGTAGTGACGATACTTTATACACAGGTATAGCAACAGATGTAGAACGTCGTTTAGAAGAACATAACACTTCATCTAAAGGTGCAAAATATACTCGTGTACGACGTCCCGTTTCATTGGTATATACTGAAGAACTTCAAGACAGAAGTAGTGCGTGTAAACGTGAATATGCGATAAAACAGCTCAAACGTGAAAAAAAATTGGAGTTAATTAATGCTTAAAATATATGTAGATGCTGATGCTTTTCCAAATCTTTTAAAGCCAATCTTGTTGCGTTCAATTGAGCGTTTACAACTTGAAACTTACGTGATTGCAAATAAAAAAGTAAGTATTGGTAAGAGTAATCTTGTGAAATACCTTATAGTTGAAGCAGGAGCTGATGAGGCTGATCATAAAATAGTAGAGATGGTGGAAGAGGGTGATCTTGTTATTACTGCTGATATACCGCTTGCAGATAGAGTAATAACTAAAAATGCTCATGCGATTGATCACAGAGGAGAACTTTATAGTGTTGATAACATTAAACAGTATCTCGCGATGCGAGATTTAATGGATAAAATACGAGAGAGTGGTGAGATAACAAAGGGGCCAAAACCTTTTGGTCAAAAAGATGCACATCAATTTGCAAATCAATTAAATTCATTTTTAACGAAGCATTGTTAAAGTAAAAGAGTTAAAGGAAAAGCATGAAAAAATATCTTTTATTTGACAACGATGGCGTTTTAATTGAAACTGAGGTCCACTATTTTAAAGCAAATGTTAAATCACTGGCTGAAATAGGAGTTGAACTTAGTTTTGATGTTTACATGGAAATCATGGCTAGAGGAGGAACGGCTTGGGAAGTAGCGAAAGAGCAGGGCTTTTCTCAAGCGGTAATTGATAGGCAAAGAGCTATAAGAGATATTTACTATCAAGAGTTTATTCAAGAAGAAAATATTGAGATAGATGGGGTTTTAGAAGTTTTAGAAGAACTTTCTAAAACATATAAGATGGGAGTTGTAACCACTTCAAGAAGAGTTGATTTTGATTTAGTACACTCTAAACGTGGTATAGTAAAGTATATGGATTTTACACTTTGTGTTGAAGAATATCCTCGTTCTAAACCTCATGCTGATCCATATTTGGCAGGTATGAAAATGTTTAATGCTACAAGAGAAGAGTGTTTAGTCATTGAAGATTCACAACGCGGTTTAAACGCGGCTATTGCAGCAGAGATAGAGTGTGTGGTTGTAGCAAATGAGTTTACAGCTACACATGATCTTAGTAAAGCAACTTTTAAAATACAAAGTATAAAAGAGTTGCCGCAACTACTTAAGAACTTATAGCCTTAAACAGCTTCAATACCATTATCTAAGGCTCTCTCTAGCATTTCAATAGCTAAAATATTTTTACCCTTAGTAATCTCACACTTTGAAAAACTGTATCATCTATGATTAACAATCCGTGTTCACCAAGTTTATGTAGTGACTTTATTTTTTGCAAATACGCCCCTGTGAATGAATCTCCACTTTTGCAGGTATTATAATCCTAAAACATCATTAAGAATATAAGACAAGTATAATAATTGTATTTAGTAAAAGTTGATTAGTTGAAAAGTAAGTTTGTGATTGTTTTGGTAGTGTGGCTCCGGATGCTGGATTCGAACCAGCGACCAAGGCATTAACAGTGCCCTACTCTACCGCTGAGCTAATCCGGAATGTGATTAGGTCGGAATTATACTTTAGAGAAGAGAAAATGTCAAGAGTTTTAGGCTCTTTTTTTGAGTTTTCTTATCTCATTTTCGCAAGGTATAAAAAACTCTAAGCTTCCTACATTTTTTATAAGAACTTTATGCTCTAATTTTAGAGTTTCAAGTTTTATTTTACTCTCCTCATCAAAGAGTAGGTTTATATCATCTTGAGTAAGAGGACGCTTATCTAAAGTGTTGAGTATTTCTTCTGTACTATAGGCTGCATTATTAGGCTCTGCATGAACACGAGAAGCTATATGTATAGGTAATGAGCTATCAAACTCTAGAGATGCTTCATATAGCTCTTTATAGCTTACTCCCATAACAGGGTAGGCTGGTGGCCTATCTATTGTTCCAAGGTCTATTCTTTGTGCCTTAATTTCTAGGAGTACGGTGTTTAGTTTAGATATCTCTTCTTTTGTATCATTAAGCCCATGAACAAAAAGAATCTCTATAAAGAGTTTACCCTTATAAACGCGACTAAACTCTTTAACCTTTTGAACAATATCATCAACTTTTATACTTTCGTGTGGTCGATCTATTTTTTTAAACACATCAGTGCTAACTGCATCAAGAGAGAGTTTGACTTGGTCGAGTTTTAACAAAGAGTTAAATACATCTTGATTTATCAGAGTAGCACTATTTGTAAGGATTAAAGTCTCGGTTGTTTTTTTAATATTGTTGATTTCATTTATGAGTTCATCGAGGTAAGGGTAGAGTGTAGGTTCACCATTTGCGGTAAGAGTTATAACATCTATTTTTTCACTTAAATGTACTTTGAGTGCATCTATAATCTCTTTAACACTTACAGTATTAGTTTGGGAATCAACTGTAGCCATAGGGGCTAGTTCACAGTAAAGACAGTCAAAATTACACTGTTTATGAGAAGGAGAGAGATCTATGCCTAAACTCGTGCCAAAACGGCGCGAGTTGATAGGTCCAAATATTATATTATTTTTTTCCACTAATTCGTTGACACTCACTAACAAAATGTTTTGCATTTTCAACTGGAACATCTGGAAGAATTCCGTGACCAAGATTAAATATATGGCGTTTACCACCCATGATTTTATGAATATTTTCTACTGAAGCAGTTGTTGCTTCTTGAGAGTAAAGACGACATGGCTCCATGTTTCCTTGAAGAACATACTTGTCACCAAGTTTTTCTTTAGCAAGTTCCATTGGAGTAGCCCAATCCACACCAAATACATCGAAGTTTCCATATACTTTGTCATAAAATGCAGGGATACCTTTAGGGAACATAATAATAGGAATATTAGGGTGCTTCTCTTTAAGATAATCAGCGATTTCTACCATGTAGCTCCATGAGAATTCATCGTACATATCTGGCTCAATTGCAGCTGCCCATGAGTCAAAAATTTGAACTACATCTATTCCCGCTTCTATCTGTTTTTCCATATAAAACTTTACAACTTCAGTTACTTTTTTAAGTATGTTATGAAGAAGTTCTGGGTTTGAGTACATCATCTTTTTACAAATGTTGTAAGTTTTTGTTCCTTGACCTTCTATCATATAAGTTGCAAGAGTCCATGGTGCACCTGTAAAACCGATAAGAGCTATCTCGTCACCGCGTTCATCAAGTTGTTTTCTTAAAAGCTCGATAGTATCAAATACATAAGTTAGTTTTGAAGCTGCTTCGTCACCACCGATAAGTCTATCTACATCTTCTTGTGTTTTAATCGGATCAGAGAACTTAGGACCTTCACCTTTTACAAAAGATAAGTCCATTCCCATTTCATCAGGAATAACAAGAATATCACTAAATAAAATAGCAGCATCAACACCAACAATATCAAGAGGTTGAAGAGTTACTTCAGCCGCTTTTTTAGGGTCATGGCAAAGGTTTAAAAAGTTTCCAGCCCGTGCGCGAACTGCCATATACTCTGGTAAGTAACGACCAGCTTGTCTCATCATCCAAACAGGAGTGTATGGAGTCTCTTTACCTAAACATGCGTCTACAAATATCTTACTCATTGTTATCCCTTAAGTTAGTGTTTTTTTCCGACTTTACCGAGAAAGTATAAACCAACCGATACAGCTGTAATAGAAAGTGCGAAATAGAGCATATCTAGTGCTCCGTTATATTGTGTATGTCCAACTTTTTGAAAAAATCCAACAACAAGAACCATTACGATTACTTTTGAGATCTTATCTTTTAATTGGTCAAGTGAATGAATTGCTAAAATTTGATTATCATTTCCTTCATCATCTTTAGCCGCATCAATATCAGAGATAAATAGCTCATAAAGACCAAAAGAAAAAAGAAGCATAACAACACCAATAAGGTATAAATCAACTGCTCCTATAATTCCACCAACTACATTTTCATGAAAACTTTCAGGATGTGCATGTGTTATATATGTATTAAAAACAAATTTAGAAGTCTCGTAAATATCAAATGAAGCAACGATAAAAAGTACAATAGCTCCAATAAGACCAAAAACTACAGCCAGTAAAACCATGAATCTTGAAGCCCATAGGGAGCTTTCAAATATTTTTTCCATTATTTATCTCCTTCCATCTCTACCCATTTTTGAGCAATTCTAACAGCATTTGTTGCAGCTCCAACTCTAAGGTTGTCAGCTACTATAAACATATGAAGTATGTTTTTTGCATAGTTGTCATTTCTGATACGACCAACAAAAGTCTGATTCATGTCAACGCAAGTAGCAGGCATTGGGTATAGAGACTCTTCTGGCTTATCAAGTATAACTAGGTTTGGAGCCTTGCTTAGAAGCTCTCTAGCTTCATTTGCATCAACTTCACAATCAAATGTAAGTGTTAAAGATTCTGCATGGCCACGAAGTGTAGGTACACGAACACAAGTAGCACTCAGAGGAATTTCTTTGTGCATGATTTTTGTAGTTTCGTTTACCATTTTCATCTCTTCTTTTGTGTAGCCATTTTCCATAAAAACATCAATTTGAGGGATTACATTTAAAGCAATTTGATGAGGAAATGCTTTATGCTCAGCATCACTCAGTTTAAATGCGAAGAAGTCTTGCATCTGAGATACTAACTCTTCCATAGCAGATTTTCCACCACCAGAAGTTGCTTGGTAAGTACTAACATCAACGCGAGTTAAGTCATAAGCTTCATCTAAAGGCTTAAGAGTTTGAACCATTTGAATAGTTGAACAGTTAGGGTTTGCAATAATACCAGTCTGTTTCCATTTAGAAATATCTGAAGGGTTAACTTCTGGAACTACTAAAGGAACATCTGCATCCATTCTGTAGTGAGAAGTGTTGTCAATAACGACAGCACCCGCTTTTACAGCACTTGGAGCAAAAGTAGCTGTTACACTTCCACCAGCACTAAAAAGTGCTATATCTATATTGTTTTCTGAAAAAACTTCATGTGTCAGTTCAATAATTGGTAAATCTTGACCATTAAACGAGACTGTTTTTCCAAGGCTTCTCGCACTTGCTAATGGAAACAATGTTGCTAATGGAAAATCTATTTCTGCTAATACATTTAAAATCTCTTCACCAACCGCACCATTTGCTCCAACTACCGCTACATTATATTTTTTATTACTCATGTTTTTTCCTATTTTCTGTTTTGGATATATAATTCATTTTTTTGTATTTCTTGTGTTTCACTTAGTATTACTGAACGTTCAACTACTGAAATTAACTCTCTGATATTTCCAGGCCAAGAGTACTCTTGTAATTCAGCTTTCGCTTCATCTGAAAATATTTTAAGTTCAAAGCCGTATTTAACACAGTTTTGCTCCACCATCGCTTCTGCAATCTGCATAATCTCATCTTTACGTTCACGCAGAGGTGGAATACTAAGAGGGATAGTGTTGAGACGATAATACAAATCTTTTCTAAACTCTCCATTTTTTATTCTTTCATCTAGATTGGCATTTGTAGCAGAAACTACTCTAATATCAATCTTTGTTACCTTTGATGAACCAAGACGACGTACCTCTTTCTCTTGAAGAGCACGAAGTAGTTTTGCTTGAACACCATAAGGCATTTCACCAATCTCATCTAAAAAAAGTGTTCCACCGTTTGCTAACTCAAATTGCCCAGGCTTTGCTTCAAGTGCATCTGTAAATGCACCTTTTTCAAATCCAAATAGTTCACTCTCTATGAGATTTTCAGGAATAGCTGCCATATTGATAGCTATAAAAGGTTTTTTTTCTCTTGGTGAGTTTGTATGGATATAAGAGGCAAAAACCTCTTTACCAACACCACTCTCTCCAAGAAGTAAGATACTCACATCAGTTTTACAAGCTCTGTCGGCAATGTTGAGAACAGACTCTAAAGCTTTTGAAGTTCCTAAAAATCCAGTAGATTTCTTCTTTGTTTTGGGAATAGACTTTTGTGCTTTTTGAACGGTATCTTCGCGTTTAATAGCTGCTACTAATGTGTCTACATCAAAAGGTTTGAGTAAAAAATCTTTTACACCGAGTTGAACAGACTCAATAGCACGAGTTAGAGTTGCATTACCTGTCATAATAATAACTTCAAAACGACCATTAAGAGTTTTTATAAACTCAATTCCATTCATTTTTGGCATATTAATATCAGTAATAACAAGATCAAAACTATCATCTAATTTTTTAAGTGCATCAACTGCACTTTTAAAGGTGATTACTTCAAACTCTTTATAATCGCCCATAGCAATCTCAAGAGATTTTCTCATATTTATATCATCTTCAACTATCGCTATTTTCACGTAAGATTTCCCTTATTTTAAAGGTGCAATTATAGCGAAATTTTCATTAATATCGACTTTGAAACATGTTGTTTTTAGTGTTAAAATTGTTGTAGATGAAATTTTATAGTTGTTTGTTACATCTTCATGTTCAATACTAAGACCAAGTTGGTGTATATACTCAATAAATTCACTAGCATTAAGAGCTAGTGAATTAAAAAATATTACTGAAAAAACTGCGAGTGTAAAAGAGTGATTTCCATTAAAATTTCTTCTACCTCAGATTTAGATGCCATCATCTTATTTGTTTGTGCAAGTACAATTTCAGTAGGATTTTCACAACTACCTGATGGACATACAACTGTTATATTTGAAACAGCTGGTCCTGAAGTAACTTTTTTGTAGTCTCAGTAGCAGCAAAAATAGAGCTACTATTCTATGTCTAAATTAGTAGATGGAGTTTCTTCTAACTCATCTTCATCTTCATCTTTTTTAGGACAACGAGAAATACTTGATACATCATCACCTTTTATAATATATACACCAGATGTATTTCTGCTTGATTTAGAGATAGTTTGCATATCTACTCTGATCATTTTCCCAGAATTTGTTAATGCCATCATATCCATGTCTTCATCAACCATGAGACAACCAATAATATTTTTACCAGTTTTTGCAGTCATTTTCATAGCAATAACACCAGAGCCACCACGGTTTGTAAGTCTGTACTCACCAGCATCAGTTCGTTTACCGATACCTTTTTCTGCAACCATAAGAATTTCTTGTTCATCATTTGCAATGATGTTTGCATCAACTACTTGATCACCCTCATGCTTAAACTTAATACCTCTTACTCCACGAGTACTTCTACCTTGTTCGCGAGTTTTTTCTATTTCAAATTTTATACACTGTGCCATTTTTGTAACTATAAATAGATACTTGATATCTTGAGTTGCAATTTTTGCAGTTATAAGTGCATCATCCTCATCAAGAACAATAGCACGAACACCATTACTTCTAATGTTAGAAAATTCACTTAAGTTAGTACGTTTTACAACACCTTTTTGAGTAAAGAAAACAAGACCTTTTTCTTCACTAAAATCTGTTGTCGGAATTATAGAACGAATTTTTTCATCTGCTACAAGATTAAGAAGATTTACTACTGCTTTTCCTTTAGCAATTCTACTTCCCTCAGGAATACGATAAACTTTTAACCAGTGAAGTTGTCCACGGTCAGTTACAAAGAGTAATGTATCATGTGTATTACAAGTGAAAAATCTTTCTATGAAATCATCATCATAAGTAGTAACAGCTGTCTTGCCTTTTCCACCACGTTTTTGTTTTTCATAGTTTACTAAAGGAACACGTTTGATATAACCTCTATGAGTAATAGTAACTACCATTGGTTCATTAGGGATTAAGTCTTCTATGTCAATATCGTCATAATCATCTTCAACATCAGTACGGCGTTTATCAGTGTAGATTGCCGCTACTTCATCAAACTCTTCTTGGATGATACCGTTAAGTACTTCTTCACTTTTAAGAATTGACTCGAGGTACTCAATAAGTTCCATAAGTTCTGCAAGTTCTGCTAGGATTTTTTCTATTTCAAGACCAGTTAAACGTCCAAGTCTCATAGCAACGATACTTGCCGCTTGAATATCGCTAAAATCATATTCTGAAACTAAGTTGTTTCTAGCTTCTTCTTCATTTGATGAAGCACGAATAGTTTTAATAACTTTGTCAATAATATCAATGGCTTTTTGAAGACCCTCTAGAATATGTGCACGAGCTTTCGCTTTTTCAAGATCATAAATTGTACGACGAATAATTACAGTTTTACGGTGATTGATAAAGTGTTTTAGAATGTCAATAATTCCAAAGATTCTAGGCTCTTGATTTAGTATAGATAGCATGATGATACCAAATGTAGTTTGCATGCTTGTCTGTTTGAAAAGGTTGTTAAGAACTATCTCACTCATTGCATCGCGTTTAAGCTCGATTACAACACGCATACCATCACGGTCAGACTCATCACGTATAAGCGAAACACCATCAATCATCTTATCTTTTACTAGATTTGCAATATTTTCAATAAGGCGAGATTTATTTACTTGGTACGGGAGTTCATCAATAACAATGATCTCTTTTTTAGCTTGTTGCTCAATATGAGTTTTTGCACGAACTTTAATACGACCGCGACCAGTTTCATAAGCTTCTGTAATACCTTTTTTACCAAAGATAATACCACCTGTTGGAAAGTCAGGTGCTTTAATATGTTCCATGATTTCGCTAAGTTCTATGTTTGGATTAGCTAGGAGCGCTCTTAATCCATTCATAATTTCAGTAGGGTTATGAGGAGGAATATTTGTAGCCATACCAACAGCAATACCTGACGAACCATTTATAAGAAGGTTAGGAACACGAGTAGGCATTACATCTGGCTCTTTAGTAGTACCATCGTAGTTATCTGTCATGTTTACAGTGTTTTTATCTAAATCTTTTAAAAGTTCACCGGCATATTTAGTCATACGAGCTTCGGTATATCTCATT
>CAZPRE010000074.1:0-8875 GCA_964588875.1 uncultured Sulfurimonas sp.
TTTTTGCTTAAAAATGCTAATAAATGTGACAATTTTGTATCATTTAATCCCTTTTTAGCCACTTTGATGAGCTTTGGTAGGTTTAGAGAATTCTTAGTAGAGACAATTAAAGAGGATATTTCTTTAATTTTATGAAATTTATCATGATGAGAATGGATTGATAAAAACACATCTTCTAGACCTTCTCTTTCATTTTTAGTAAGTGTACCCATTACTTCTCTCCTAGTTTTGTATCTGATTAATTTTTCGAACTGCTCTGATTATTTCATCATCATCCAGCTCACCTAACATTCTTATAACAGCAGAAGCAGCTTGAGGTTTAGCCCGTCCCAGCTTCCAGTCTTGATATGTACGCATAGAAATTCCAAATTTATTAGCCATATCTTTAAGTGATATTTTTTTGCCATTATTTTTAGATTCTAATGAGTTATGAAGAATATTAAATAGATCATTGATTTGCATGAAAGAAGTATACGGATTATATACTTAAATATACATTTTAATTGCAATAAAATTATTTATCATGTGTATTTTATAAATCAAATTGTATTTAGTATGTATTAAATATAATATTTTATATGTTATTTATATATTAATACACGGTTAACCGTATCTTCTTATAATAAAAGTAAAGATACCTTTAGCTTTAATTGAGACTAAAGGCTCGTTGTTGATATATTTAGGGGTTTAAGACTCGAGGGAAATTGTTTTGTTTGTGGGAATAAGAGTGATTTTACTTTCTGTCACTTCTAGGTGAAATGGTTTATATGCTTGACTATCGGTCTTAAAGATAAGTTCATCTTCATCATTAATGGTGAAAATAATCTTGTTTAAACCTTTTAATGGCTGTTTAATTGAAATTTTTGCACTTAAAGCTGAGTTTACAATTTTATCTTTTGAATTTATTAGTAGTTGCATTTTATCTTTTATAAGAGGTATTTGAGTCTTGTTGTGCCGAGTTGCTTCTTCAAGTTTAAATTTTATATCTTCAATGTCTTCGTCAATAAGATCAAGTTTTGATAATAATACAGGAATCTCTTTATAGTTAATTTGAAAGAGATTATCTTCTCCGCTCACAAGTTTAATAGAAATAGATTCTGAGGCATAAACTTTTAGATTACTTTTTACATGCCCAATTTTTACATTTTGTGCATAAATAGAACCACCCAAAGAGGACTCAATCTCTACATTAGTTGCATGGACCTCACCACCTTCTAATAATCCTATCTTAGCATCATGACAACGTAAGGTCCCCTTATGGCGGTTAATATTGGCAAATCTTGAAAACTGAGTAGAGTCTTCATGTGTAACACCATCTATTTGTAGGTTTATAGCCTCTATAATAGAGTTTGCACCAATATGTCCTGTGATATGAACAGTCTCAGAGACTAACTCAGCTCCCTCTCTAACACTATCCTTATTTGTGTCATTTTGGGAGATATGAACTTCAATATTGTTTTCTTCTTCCTCTACAACATTATCTTCGTTTGGAGAGAGTCTAGCTTTTCTCATTTTGTTATCAACAATCAGCTTATTATTGATAACATGAACAAAGCCTTTTGTCTTACTTTTATATAGCTTCTTGGTTTCATCCTCAAAGACATCTATGCTGGTGTCGAGTTCTAAGCTTAAGTCCTCTTTATTATTTGCATATTCACTATCTATGATTTGTCCATAGGCATTAAATCCATTTTTACCATAGATTGGCTTTTTAAACTCTATGAGTACTTCTTTCGCATCCACTTCAATTACTTGGTTGTTTAGGCTATTGTCTTCAAACCAATAAATTAACTTACTTTCTCTTGTTATTAGAGGCTCTATACCATTAAAGAGAGGTATTCTTATTTTTTTGACAAATTTCCCTGCATAAAGGTACTTTGTTAAAGCCTTTAATTTTTCCACCATATCTTCGTCAAACAATTTAATAAGAATACCGTTGAGTGCTTTAATTTTATTAAACTCTTTGAGGAGCATAGTGAATGTTTCTTTAGGCTTGAACTCTTTATATGGAATCTCTGAGTTTGGATGTAAAATTATCTTAGGATGAGAAGAATAAATACCATAATCAATATGATAGTTTAGTCTTAGCTTAGAAGTTAAGACCTTGTTCGGAGTTATGCTAAAGAATTGTTGAAATTCAACATGTTCATTTAAAATTTTTTCTTTGTCTTTGTAATGTTCATTTATATCTTTGTTAAAGAGCATAAATTCAGAATTTGTATTATCTTTAATATAGGTACTTATACTGTTTATTTCAAAGTCACATTCAGATAAAGGTGTAAGGTTTTCAGATGCAAAGGTTTGCATTGCACTAGTGATATTTTTTGTTGTTATTTCGCTCATCTTTATCCTTAATACTCTAATAAATCACTATAATCATACTTGGAAAAATCTAAGTAGAGTTTTCCATTTTGTTGAATAATTCGTACATCACTATCGTAAACACTTAAAAATCTTTTTTTAATTCTTTTTTTCTGATTTGATTTTAAATCTAAAGTTTGGAGATAGTCCCTTAGTTCGATAAGTTCACTCTCTTTGCTTTTTGGAATATTTTTCATCTCTTGAACTGGAAGTGGCTCAATTTCATGAATAGTCTGTTCTTCTCTTTCCATCATGAGTTTAGTGTTGATAAGCTCTAAAATGTTTTTGAGCTGTTGATCCTTAGAACTATATATTTCCTCAATCTTATCTCTTTCATCACGTAGCATCTGTTCTTTGTCATTAATAAGTTTGTCTATTTTTTCTTCAAGTTGTGTTATCTTCTCTTTTAACTGCTTGTTTTCTCTTTGGTAAAGTGCTAAAACAGTAGCAACAGTTGTTTTTTGCTTTGTCGGTGTTGCTGGTTTTGGAGTAACTTCTTGTTTGGATATATTGATCATCTGCTCTTGGGATGCTGAATTTTTTGTTGTGATGATATATGTAATTCCATTTTCAATAATATAATTTAGTTTTTTTGATCTAAGTTTTGAATTTATCATCTCTTTTGACATTTTAAAATGTTTTGAATATTCATCTAAAGTAAGTCTCATATATATTCCTCTATTTAAGTATGGAGCTAAAATTAATATTTGGTGGATTTATTATACCCGCTTTCCTAAGCCATATTAGGCAACCTTTCTTCTCTTGATTATGTTTATCTCTAAATGTATACATATTTGAACACTTAAATTCCTGTTCGCTTAGCAGGGTACTAAAATCTTTGTATAATTCTAAAAATTTCTTTAGACTCTCTAGTGCAATATCTGAAATAGTTTTAGTTGTCAGTTTTTTCATTATATCTCTAAAAAGTCTTCCTTTATTTTATCATAAAAGTTCTTTTAAATGTAGCCTGTATTATAATTAGAAAATTAAAACTTTAGGATTAAATATGAGTAATGGCATTTTAGATATTGTAAAACCTGGTGTATTGTTTGGTGAAGATGTGCAAAAAGTATATGCACATGCAAAAGAGGTGGGGTTTGCTATACCTGCAGTAAATGTAATAAATACAGATTCCATTAATGGTGTTTTAGAAGCTGCAGCTAATGTGAAATCTCCTGTTATTATCCAGTTTAGTAATGGTGGAGCAGCATATTTTGCAGGTAAAGGCATGAGTAATGAGAATGAAAAAGCAGCTATAACTGGGGCAATTGCTGGAGCAAAGTATGTTCATGCAATGGCTGAAGCTTATGGTGTTGCAGTTATCTTACATACTGACCATGCAGCAAAAAAACTTCTTCCATGGATAGATGGACTTCTTGACGCTGGTGAAAAACACTTTAGACATACTAAGCGTCCCTTATACTCTTCACATATGCTTGATCTTTCAGAAGAGACATTAGAAGAGAACATCTCAACTTGTAAAGCTTACTTAGAGCGTATGAATAAAATGGGTATGAGTATAGAGATAGAGCTTGGCTGTACCGGTGGAGAAGAAGATGGTGTTGATAACACAGATATGGATAACTCACTTTTATACACACAACCAGAAGATGTTGCCTTTGCTTATGAAGAGCTAAACGCGGTGTCTCCTCATTTTACTATTGCAGCTTCATTTGGAAATGTCCATGGCGTTTACAAACCAGGTAATGTAGAACTAACTCCTGTTATTTTAGATAACTCTCAAAAATATATAGAAGAAAAATTCAACTTAGCTAAAAAACCAGTTAATTTTGTATTCCATGGTGGTTCAGGTTCTGCACCTTCAGAAATTAGTGAAGCTATTGGTTATGGCGTTATTAAGATGAATATTGACACAGATACACAATGGGCTGCTTGGATTGGTGTTAGAGACTACTATGAGAAGAATAAAGCTTATATGCAGACACAAATCGGAAACCCAGATGGTGCTGATAAACCAAACAAAAAATACTACGACCCTAGAAAATGGCTTAGAGAAGGTCAAAAAACATTAGTTACTCGTGTTGAAGAGGCGTTTAAAGATCTAAACGCGATAGATAGAAACTAAAACTACTTCTTTACCTTTTCATCTACTTTCTACGACTTTTTTGTAAAGTTGTGGAAAATAGGTGGAAAATTATTTCCTCTTTTATTTAGCAATCAATTTTAATTATTCTAATAATCTCTGGAAACTAAAGATTGTTATAAATTTCCTTGATACTTTGAGTGTCAGGGTGTTCTAGATAGTAGTGAGTTAAGAGTTGATTGAGTCTATTTTGATTAAATCTCCAAAAATGTTTTGAATCAAAATTAGTATCATTATGCACACTCTCAAAGAGTTCCACACTTGTTAAATCCCCTTCACTTTTTTTTATAACACTTAGAATTAAATTCATTAACTCATCTTGTGAAGCTTCTGTAGTATCGTCATCGGCTAATACTTTATTTGGTAAAAAAGCATAAATTTTCCATATACTTGTAACTAAAAGTATGATAAAGAGGGTCATCATTATAGTGGATGTATTAAGTTCCATATAAATCCTTCTTTTTAAACATTTCAACTACTTCAAGCCCATTATTCGCTATTTTATACTGTATTCTTGTATCTTGATCTTCAGGCTTTTGAAATTTGACTAGATTTATATCTTTTAAATTAGTAGCACTTATTACCTGTACAATAGCCTTGTGTGTGAATGGTGCATGGAGAGCTTGAATATGCTTTAGCCTAGCAAGTTTGATTGAATTTGAACACAGCATTGCAATTGATGCCTTGTTAGAGTTTGCAGTTTCGTCATTGTACTCATCATCAAACTCTTTAAGTTCTAAAATGTCTTTTGCACCAAAGTCTGTTAAATATTTTTTGAGTACTTTTACCTTTACCTCACCATCCTCGGGAGTAAATTTAATATAGACTATATATATTAGGTGCTTTTCATAGGCTTTTGATGCAAAGAATGAGCAAGCATTACTAAACTCTTCTACCGGTCGAGTGACATAAGGTGTGATACTAAATTTTCCACTCTGTATTTTAGAGAAGTCTAATATATCGTTTATAATTGTAAGTAATGATTTACCACTAGTGTCGATAATATTAAGATAGTTTAATGATTTTTCTTCTTTTATTCTTCTTTGTAAAATAGTTATAAATCCAAGTATGGCATTGAGTGGTGTTCTTATTTCATGAGACATATTTGCTAGAAACTCATCTTTAGCAACCTTGTCTTCAAGTGACAAGTTGAGTCTCTCTAACGAGGTGGTTTGTTCATTGGCTCCATCTTCGAGCTTCCTAATGGACAATTTAATTTTGCGAGCCATGTAAAAAGTTCCAAGTAAAAGAATGAAAATTGTACTAAGTGTTAGAATAATTTGATACTTTAATAGATCTTGAGTTGTTTGTATCTCTTGAGTAATTGAAGTCTTAATTCCTAAAATAAGTTTGTTTGCAAGACTATACATTTTATCTATTCTTGCACTACTCACTGCAAACCATTTTTTTGAGGAGTCTATAGCGAGATTTGTAAAGGAGTCTTGTAATTCTTGAGCTATTATGTACTCTTTGGAACCTTTGAGACTTAGTTCTAAATATTTTTGTATAAGTTCATCTAGAACTATCTGCTTATTTAAAAAATCTTTAAAATAAGCACTCTCTCCACTCCTCTTTAGTCTTACTAAATCATGAATCATTCCACCGTAGCCAATAATTTTATAGATTTCATTCACTATTTCAAGCTTGATTTCATGGTTTTTAAACTCTCTTCTAGCATATCCAAAAAAGTTATTTTTATATTTTGAATGAATCATTTTTAAGTCATTTTCAAAAGTACCTTTTCTTAAAAGAGTATTAATATCGACATAATCTTTTTCTTGAGCACTTAGCAGAGAGTAGTACAGGAGCATGTTCTCATTGCTTATGTTATGTACACTGAGGAGTTTTGATGTAAGAGCTCTTTCTTGTCCTGCATACTCTTGGAGCTCAATAATTTTAAAGAGTGTAATAATTTCCGTGTTTGTTTGATGAGAGCTTACATTTAGTTTGAGACCATTAATGACAGACATAAGTAAATTATTTATGGTGCTGTAAAACTCGAATGATTTTTTTTCACTTAATTTGTGGTCTTGAATTAAACTTCTTGTAATATTGATATTATTGATATTTTTTTGAATCTCATTAAATTGTCGTTTTGTGCTTTTTGAGAGAGTCTCTTTCTTAAGCGCTTCTACTAAAAGCAAGAAGTACTTAACACTAGTGTCTGTTTTTAGGATTTGTTTTTTTAATATGGAAATAAAACCTTTGCCTCCATCTAAACTTAAGTAGTTTGCACTCACACCTCTCTCAATCTGTAACTCATATATTAGTTTAGTAGATTTATCAATGATTTGAAGGTGAGTTAACTGTAAGTTTGCACTCTCAAGCAAAGAGTGTTTTTTATCTATATGGTTTAAAGAGAATATCAATAAAGCAATAATAGGGAGCACGACGACAGTAAGTAGCTTTAGTATAATGTTAAATTTCATAAGTTAACCCATATTTATATTAATGGTTCGATTATAACATAAGAATTTTGTTAATATTAGACATTAGGATTAGATATGGATGATAAAGTTTTTACAAAACCAATAAAGAAACAGTTTGAATTTGATGAAGAGGTTGCAGCTGTCTTTGACGATATGCTTGAGCGAAGTGTTCCATTTTATAAAGAGTCTCAAAATGTTACCGAATTTTTTGCACTGAAAAATTTAGATGAAGATGGCATTTTATATGATTTAGGATGCTCAACTGCAAGTATACTAATAAATATAGATAGAAAACTAGAAAAAAATGCCACTTTAATTGGTTTAGATAACTCAGACGCTATGCTCGCTCAAGCCAAACGCAAGTGTGAAGCTTATGGAGCAAATGTTGAAGTCTTTAATGCCGATATTTTAGAGTATGAGTATAAGAGTGCAGATGTATTTATTAGTAACTATACTCTTCAATTTATTCGTCCCTTAGTAAGAGAAGAACTTGTTAAAAAAATAAGTACTTCATTAAAAAAAGATGGTGTTTTTATTTTTAGTGAAAAAGTTATTTCTCATCATGCCAAGCTCAATAAAGATTTAATAGAATGTTATTACGACTTTAAAAAAACACAGGGTTATTCTGAGTATGAAATAATGCAAAAACGCGAGGCTTTAGAGAATGTACTTGTTCCATATAGTGAAGAAGAAAATGTTAAGATGGCGCTAAACTGTGGTTTCTCCCACTGTGAAGTAGTATTCCGCTGGGCAAATTTCGCAACTTTCATAGCATTAAAATAAAAATTATTTCATATTTCGTCGTTAGCTTGTCTCTGTTGGCTTCAGCCAAACATCGACAAGCTGCCTAGAACTATTTCATACTTATTATTTTACTTTTGGAATAGTCTTCTCTTGCACAACCCTGAACTCTTAAGTTCTAGGTTGAGGTAGAACTAGATTTAAAAATATTCCCATAATCGCACCAAGACCGATACCGCTGAATGCTACTCCACCAAAGTTAAAAGTCATTCCTCCGATTGAAAAAACTAAAATCATAGAAACAATAATCATATTTCTACTACAACTTAAATCAACTTTTTCTTTTATAAGTGTTCCCATGCCAATTGATGCAATAATACCAAATAAAAGAAGCATAATTCCGCCCATAACAGGAGTAGGAATTGTGGATAATAGTGCTCCGAGTTTTCCTACAAATGCTAAGGTAATTGCTGCTATTGCAGCCCAAGTCATAATAGCAGGGTTAAAAGCTTTTGTAATTGTTACCGCTCCTGTCACTTCAGAGTATGTAGTATTTGGAGGTCCACCAAATAGTGATGCAACAGAAGTTGCTATTCCATCACCTAAAAGTGTGTTTTTAAGCCCAGGCTTTTTTAAATAATCTTCTTTAGTAACATTTGAGATTGCAAGCATATCTCCGATGTGCTCAACAGCAGGTGCAATTGCTATTGGCAATATATATAGAATTGCTTCCCATTTAAAAACAGGTGCTGTAAAGTTTGGAATAGCAAACCATGGAGCATTTCCTACTGCTGAGAAATCAACTATTCCATAATATAATGAAATAGCGTAACCTGCAACAATACCACCTAAAATAGGAACTAGTTTAAAAAATCCTTTACCAAGTAATGAAAAAAGAACTGTTACAGCGAGTGCTATCATTGAGATAATCATAGCACTCTCCTCTGGAACTAAGATAAAACTTCCATCGCCCGTTTTACCCATAGCAAGGTTTACTGCTACTGGAGATAGTATAAGACCTATTGACATAATAACAGGTCCAACAACTACAGCAGGTAATAGCTTATGTAAAAAATCACTTCCTTTAAATCTAATAAGAAAACTTAATAGTATATAGAAAAGACCTGATGCAGCCAGTCCTGACATTGTCGCGGCAATACCCCAAGTAGCAACTCCGTAAGATATAGGAGCAATAAAAGCAAATGAAGATGCTAGAAAAATTGGTGGAACATTCTCTCTA
>CAZPRE010000075.1:0-8731 GCA_964588875.1 uncultured Sulfurimonas sp.
ATCTTCTCTTATGCTCTACCTAAAGAAATTTTATTTCCTTTAAACTCTAAAATCTCAACTGTGACTTTATCACCTTCGCTAAATACATCAGATACTTTATCAACTCTTTGATCAGAAATTTTAGAAATATGTAAAAGTCCATCAGTTCCATCTGGAAGTTCTATAAATGCACCAAAATCTACGATACGCTTAACAGTACCCTCATGCTTGTCGCCAACTTCGTATTTAATTTTAGCAACTTTTGGAGTATTAACGATACCTTCGATATGTCCACGGGCACCAGCTACACCAGTTTTATTTTTACCAGTAATTTTCACTTTTCCATCTTTTTTATCGATATCAATAGCTACTTCAAACTTCTCAATCATTTCACGAATTGTCTTACCAGCTTGACCGATAACCTCACCGATGAAACTTGGATCAATGTGGAAGAAATCAACACTTGGTAAAACACCATCATTAAACTCTATTTTTGATTCAGCTTCAATCATAATATCGATAATATGTGAACGACCCTCTTTTGCTTGATATAGTGCTTCTTTAAGTACATCTAAAGAGATTCCTCCAAGTTTTATGTCCATTTGCATTGCAGTGATTCCATTTTTAGAACCAGTTACCTTAAAATCCATATCTCCATCATGATCTTCAAGACCCATGATGTCTGAAAGGATAGCATACTTCTCACCATCGCTTACCATACCCATAGCAATACCTGCGATAGTATCACTTGTCTCAATGTCAGCTGCACGAAGTGCCATATATCCACCACATACAGTAGCCATAGATGAAGAACCATTAGACTCTAGTATCTCAGATACTAAACGCACAGTTTGACCATCTAAATCAACTGTAGGTGCTAATGCACGTTTTGCTAGGTTACCATGACCTAATTCACGGCGTTTGGTTCCCATAACTGGGCTTGCTTCACCAACAGAAAAACCTGGGAAGTTGTAGTGAACCATAAAGTTCTCATTTTGAGTAGCACTTTCTGTTAAAGACTCAAACATTTGTGCATCTTTTGGTCCACCCATTGTAAGAACTACAAGTGCCTGTGTTTGACCACGAGTAAATAAACATGATGAATGTGCATTTGGAAGAATATTCGTATCAATAGATATAGGTCTAACTTCTGTTAAAGTACGGCCATCTGCTCGAACTCTCTCATTTAAAATCTGAGAGCGAACCTGCTCTTTTTTAACATTCTCTATCGCGTCTTTAAGTTGAACTTCTTCTTCTACGGTTGCCCACTCTACTTTTGTTGTAATGATGTTTTTTCTAAGTTGTCTCAAAGCAGTTGAACGCTCAGACTTTGCCATCTGATTCATTGCACTTGCAATGTCTGACATATGATTTTCTCTTACAAAAGTCATCATCTCTTCATTTGCAACATGTGCTTTTAAATCAAGCTCGGCAACTTGCTTTTTAAGTGGAGTAAATGCGGCCTCATATTTTGCATTTGCTGCAAAAAGTTCTGCCTGAGTTTTTTCAAATACTTCTATCAGTTCATCTTCACTCATCGCGTTTGAGACATGAGAACTTATAACAGCTCCAGCCATAGTTGGATCAAGCATGGGGTCAACTATCATATCACTAACTTCTACATGAGTACCACCAAATGAGCGCATTTCAATCATTAGTAAATCGTCTTTTGTTCCAGAAAGGTATAAGTCAAGAGTAGAGCTTTTGAGCTGAGAAAGAGTTGGATTTAAAACTAACTCACCATCAACTTTTGCAGCACGTACCGCAGATACAGAAACATTTAAATCAATATCCGAAGTAAACAGTGCCGCAGATGCCGCGTTTAGAGCAAGAACTTGTAAATCTGACTCACTATCAGCTGAAAAAGTCATAATTGTAATCTGCGTTGGATGTCCAAAACCTTGAGGGAAAAGTGGACGCAAAGAACGATCAACTATACGAGAAGTTAAAGTCTCAAAATCACTTGGTTTTGTTTCGCGTTTGAAAAATCCACCAGGAATTTTACCCGCTGCATATGTTTTCTCAATATACTGAACAGTCAGAGGAAGAAAATTATCTTTTACTATTTCTGTTTCATCAATTACTACCGTTGCAAGTATTACTGTTTTACCTGATTTAATCCAACAAGCACCGTTTGCTTGTTTTGCAACATCTCCAAAAGAGTACGACTCTTCTCTATTTTCCAACTCTAAACTTACATCATATTTCATCTATTTTCCTCTTTAATTTTGTTTCTTGTAATAATACTTCTATGTTTTCTTCATCTACTTTTTCTAACTCTTCATAATATAGTTGTGTATTGACATAATCATCTATATCATGTAAAAAGAATATCTCATCCGCATATGGTTCTAGCAGGTCTAACACATCTGTTGGTAAAACCGGAACCGCAATATATACTGCCTTTGGTTTTTCGGCCAAAATAGTCTTTAATGCGGTCATAAACTTCATTCCAGTCTCACTACCTTCATCAACCAATAGAACAATTTTATTGTTCATGGCTGAGAAGTGACGACCTTTTCTATACTGGTAAACATAACTTAAAATATTCTCTTCGTGTTTACGGCGGGCTTCACCATAAATATAATCGTATTGTATCTCAAAAGCGGATACTAATGCTTCATTTATAACTATCTCTTCACTCTCGCTTACTCTGGCAATTTCACATTCTGGATTATTAGGTGCCATAATTGATGCAGAAAAAAGAAAGTCTAAATTATTATGCAGCTTTCCCCTCAAAAGAGATGCAAGGGCTAATCCACCACGAGAAACAGCAACAATGTCCCATGCTTCATCTTTTAATCTCTGCATAGGTATTACATCTTGTAATTTTCGTGCAGCATCTTGACGATTTTGAAGTACATTTTTATATTTTTTCATATTCTCTTCTTAATTTGGTAATGTAAATGCTATATCTGATGCACCACCATCGGACACTAAAGGTTTCAAGGCGATAGAGAAGTATATATACTTATCAGAAACTGACGACTCTCCACCCTGGGTTAAAACTGGTCTATTATTTTCAACATAACGTATTCCAAAGTCCCAGCATCTTTTTCTATACATAAAACCAATCTCAGCACTTTTTGATACTTCACTCTCTAGGTCATAGTTGTATTTTCCATGATAAGAGTAATGTTTATCGTAATTATACCGTGCCGTAGATGTCATGTAACTTGCATAACGCAATGTAGGATTAAGAGTAGTAGGTTCAATAAAATTATCTTTATAAAGATGTGACAAACCTAATGTAATGTCATACCCACTCAGTGTCACGCTATTAAATATTTTAGAGAATGCACTTTCATCAAAATTATAGAATGTATTGTTATAAAAATCAACACCATTTACTACTTCATAATCAAGCTCATTTTCAAGCTCTCCATACCTACTATCATCTGCACCATATGTAACACGCTGAGCTAAACGATGATACAAAATTCTCTTTCCAGAAGCACTATAGAGATACTGTGCAAAATCAAGCTGTAGTACTTCATCGATATTTGTAATATTATAAAACTCACATGCATTCTCACTTGGATCATCGTTTTCTGTGTTTGTACATGTATCCTGATGATCTTCATAAAAACCAGTTCTTGATTCACCACCACTAAATGTATAAGTTGATGAGAAAGATACAACATGTGTAAGACTTTGAAAAGCTCTTGTTAACTCCGTTGATGCTGAAAATGTATGATAGTTTCTTGCAAAGTAACCGTTATCATACTCTGTATCTGAACTACTGTTTTCATCACTCCCACTAAATCTTGAGTGCTGTGCATAAAGATTTGCTGTATATGAGACATTTAAAAACTCATCAAAAACAGATGTTTGAAGTGTAATTGGTATGTTTACATCAGTTTGAAGTACTGTTTTATTTATAATTCTCTCTATATTCGTACTTTTAAGATCTACATCATAAAAAAGATGATCATCTAAAAAGCTATCTAAGTAATAATGATAATGATATACAGGGAGTTCTTGTAGAGTATCATCATTATTATTTGTTGTTAAGTCTTCATAATATTTAAAATAAGTCGCTAAATAATTGTTCTGTGTATTGTAAAATAAATTTACACGGGAGAGGACTTGAGTTGCAGTATTTGTATTGACCGTATCATTAGAAGAGAGATTTATATAATCGACATCGTTCATCCTGTTTATATCAACATAGAGTCCTGATTGTCCATCTAAATCAAGCCCTAACCACTGATTGAGCACATCAGTATTGTCATATTTGAAATTAAATCCAAAGTGTGAATCATTGGCTAAGTCATACTCTTCTACATAAGAGTCTTTCTCTTTAAAATATCCCAGACTAAATTCACCTGAGGAAATCGGACTATCTACAAATCTAAATGTTGAGTACATACCACTACCGCGCATAGTACGAACTTGAGGCTTTAACTCTAAATCCCATGAATCATATTCTGCAATATAAATAGGTTGTTCATAGTAGAATCCTTCACTATCTGAAAATCCTATCTTTGGCATAAGTAGACCAGATCTTCGCTTTGTATCCAAAGAATACCCAAAATATGGAGTATACAAAACTGGAATGTCATAAATATAGAGTCTTGTGTTATAAAGGTTCATCCATTTGCTTTGTGAGTTATAATCAGACGATGAGAATTCCATCTTCCACAAAGGGTCATTTTGGTCACAACCACTTACTACACCCTCAGATATTTCAATAATTTTATCTTTACCTTCTCCACTATTTGCACTCATCCATACATTTGAAGCAGCATCGAGCATATAAAATGGCTTAAACATTTTTTCTTTTTTTGCTATGTTTAACTTTGCATAGTTTCCTAAGATTCTATAGTTATTATCGTAGGTGACCTTGATGTCATCAAAAAGTTCTAAATCACCATTTTTTCTATTGTAAATAGCTTTTTTTGCACTTAGATAATACTCTTTATAGACGACAGTAACACCATCGTTAGCTATTACAGTATTATCCTCAGAGATCATTGAAGAAGCATATATTTCCACCTTATCTCCCGCGTTTAGAGAGAGTGTGAAAAATATTAAAGAGAGAAGAAGAAGTTTAAGCATTTATGACAAAAGTCTTTGCTGTTTTATCGTGCCAGGTCTGACGAGAAGGATCAAGTAATCCCCAAAGGAAACCAAGGTAAAAAACCAATTCACTAATTACCCGGAAAATTGCACGATTTAAAGATATTAATACATTGGGGTTATCTAAAGTATTTATATCAATAACCCTAATTTTCATTACTATTTTACCGATTGATCCCCCATATTGCATCACAAAAAAAGCCTGATATATTATCTTCATCATCATATATTCTAAGACAAAGAGGTTTGTTATGTAAATCATTTCCTCCATAGTTTTAGCAGTGGAAAAAGAGTCCCACAAGGCTATAACAAGTAAAAAAGAGAGAAGCATTTCATCTATAAAAAATGCCATTGCTCTCTTTTTATGAGGTGCGAGAGTTATGCCCTCTCTATAAAATGTATTTTCTATTTCTTCATTCAAGTGAGTACTTTCTAGAGAGCTTGGTAAGCTATATCAGTTCTGATTTTTTTACCTGCAAAATGAACTTGCCCACATCTTAAATATGCACGATTACGTGCTTGCTTAATTGTATCACCTAATCCTACACATACTAAAACACGACCACCATCAGCATAAAGTTTATCATCATCCATGCTCACTCCCGCATATGAAATATGAGTGTATTTTTCTATATCTTCATGTAAAACGCTATCTTCTATAATCTCAGCTGGAGTTGAGCTAGAGTATGGATAATTTTCACTTGCCATTACAACACCGACTGCATACTGCTTTGAAAATTCGACTTTAATATCACTGAGACGATTTGTTGAGGCTTTTAAGAACATATCACTCACGCTTGATGTCATAAGAGGCATTAGTATCTCACACTCAGGATCTCCAAAACGTACATTAAATTCTAATGTTATTGGCTCACCATTTACTACCATAATACCAATAAATAAAACACCCTCAAAAGGAGCACCTTCTTTCTTCATCCCATCTAATGTAGGACGAATTACTCTATCTTTAACTTTTTGATACAGCTCTTCATCTACTAATGGTGTTGGAGCATAAGCACCCATTCCACCTGTATTTGGGCCTTTATCACCATCTAATAGGCGTTTATGATCTTGTGCAGCCTGTAGTAAAATATAATCATCACCATCACAAACAGCGAACATTGATAGCTCATACCCATCTAGAAATTCTTCAACAATCACCTTTAACCCAGCATCACCAAAAGATTTTCCACTTAACATTTCGCTGATCGCAACCTTAGCATCATCATGAGACTCTGCAATAATTACACCCTTACCACCACAAAGACCATCTGCTTTTACAACAATTGGAGTACTAAGAGTATCTGTAAACTTAAAAGCATCCTCAATTGAATCCGTCTCTATATAACGAGCCGTTGGGATATTATATTTTGCTAAAAAGTTTTTCATATAAACTTTTGAGCCCTCCAGCTGTGCAGCCTCTTTTGATGGACCAAAAATACTAAGACCACGAGCCTTAAATATATCTACAACACCATCTACGAGTGGTGCTTCTGGACCTACTATTGTTAGCTCTATCTCATTTGCCTCTGCAAAGTCTGCTAATTCATTGTAATCTTTAATATTTAGGTTTTTTCCTAAATTATTTGTAGCGCCATTTCCAGGTTGAAAAAATATTTCGTGTTCTTCTTGCTCATTTTTCATTGCTCTTGCTATAGAGTACTCGCGTCCACCAGCACCTAAAATTAAAATCTTCATTAATATCTCCATAAATGTTATAAATACTTAAGTAAAAAAAAATATTTTTCTTGATTAAATACTTGAAATAGATAACCCGACTAGCCGTCTCGCAGGTGGCTGGTTCTAAAAGCCTTATTTGGGAGAAGAGAGTGCTCTATAATGGCGGCAAATTCTCAGTTGAACAAAGTCAACCTCAAACAAAAACACCGACTCACAGGAGCTCTACTAGTTCTCAAGTTGAAAATGTAGAACCCTCATTATTGCGATTATTCGAACTACTCAGATTATCTTCTATATTATACAAAAATCTTACTTTATTTAATTTTAGTATATAATACAAAATCAAAATTCAGAAGGTTCTATTTGACATATATTCCACTAATTGCCAGAGTTGATTCACTTGTACCTCTACCCGAGTCTGTTTTACTTTTAGAAAAGCTATTTTCTAAAACTAAGTGCATGAGGCCAAGGATTGCTGTCATTGGTGTTCTTAACTCATGAGAAGCATGAGATAAACTTTTAAATTTATCATGAGTTTTTAGTAAATTTCATCCATACAACTCTCTATGGTAGTATCTTGTGATATTTTATACTCAATATTATTAGGAAGTGCTTTTGCAGTTGTTTTACCAATAACAATTACCTCATGAGAAGAATTTATAGTATGGCTATTTAAAAAACATCTTACACTTGAAGGTGAAGTAAATATAAGGGTAGTATTATCTTCAACTTCTATAGATTTTATATCCTCTGAACAAGAACTTTCATAAGAGATTAATTCATCAATACTGTATCCAAGATTTCTACATACACAAACAAAATCTGAAGCAACAACTTTTGCTCTCAAGTAGAGCCATTTTGTCTTTTTTGGATGACTTTTTATTTTAGCTACTAAGTTGTCTCCATATCCAGTACCAATATCTAAAACTTTGGCACCAAGGCTTTTGTATGACTTTGCGCTTTGCAGAGATACACAGAGTGCTGGTATGTTTTCATACTCACTAAATTTATACTGCTCTAAAAATTTCGATGCCTGTTTTGAGGTTATAATTAAATAGTCATATTGTGAAAAGTCGACTTGAGGTTTTAAAAGTTTTATTTCAAGAGAGTTAACACTCACTGCGTCTGGATGAGAAGAGATTGAAAAGAGGTAAATTGGTTTTTTCATTGGAGAAGAGATTAAATCTCTACTCCCATTCTATGGTTGCAGGTGGTTTTGAAGATATGTCATAAACAACTCTATTAATTCCATCAACTTCATTAATGATTCTTCTTGAAATTCTTTCAAGTAAATCGTGTGGTAAGTGAGCAAATGTAGCAGTCATACCATCAACTGCTTCAACGACTCTCACACAAGCAGTGTTGTCATAAGTACGGTTGTCGCCCATAACACCAACTGATTTTACATTAAGTAAAACTACAAATGCTTGCCAAGTTTTTGCATAGTAACCACTCGCTTTTAACTCATCTAGTAATATAACATCAGCTTCTCGAAGGATAGTTAAGTCAGGTACATTAACATCACCCATAATTCTAATAGCAAGTCCAGGTCCAGGGAATGGATGACGATTAATCATACTTAATGGAAGTCCTAGTTCTAAACCAATTTTACGCACTTCATCTTTGAAAAGCTCACGTAGTGGCTCGATAAGTTCAAAATCCATCCAATCTGGTAATCCACCAACATTGTGGTGAGATTTTATAACTTCAGATGGGCCATTAACAGAGATGGATTCAATAACATCAGGGTAAAGTGTACCTTGAGCTAAGAACTTAATACCATCATGCTTTTTAGCCTCTTTCTCAAACTCTTCAATAAAAGTATGACCGATAATTTTACGCTTTTGTTCAGGGTCAGAAATACCTTCTAATTTTGTTAAAAAGTTATCTACTGCATCCACAGTAATAAGTGGTGTTTTTAAGTTGATTTTGAAAACTTCTTCAACTTGTTCACGTTCACCTTTTCTAAGTAATCCATTATCCACAAATA
>CAZPRE010000076.1:0-8562 GCA_964588875.1 uncultured Sulfurimonas sp.
GGTTAAAGATGAGTTTGATAGCATTGTAGAGAGACTTGCTGTTATGGAAGCTATGCTTGGAGAAATGCATGATTATGATGATTTAGATAGAACTGTTAAATCTTATGCTATTACTAATATGTCTAAGGTTGAAGAGCTTAAAAAAAGTGTTTACATGGAACTTGCTGGTCAACTTATTTATAGAGTTGCTGAGTAGAGCCATTAAGCTTGTAATATAAAGATTATCACTTTTTAAACTTTATATTACACTTCATTTTATTTGAGTAGTGTGTAGCACTTACTACATCCCCAATAATAGCTTTATGGTAAAGGTAAGGCTCTTTTATATTTCTTATGACATATCTACCACCTGAGGTAGTTAAAACCTCTATGGTGCCTACATCTAAAAGAGTCTTGAACCTTTCACTTATTGGCTTTATGTAGATAGTTCTAATATCTTCTAATTTTATAGGAAAAACTTCTTTTACTTTATGACCTTTAAGTATGATAAGACGCTCATGCGTGAGTAAACAGTGGTATGAGTTTTTCTCTTTGATCTCTTGGAGGTGCACGTAAAAAGTTCGTATTATTAAAACTGCACCAATAATTCCTATCTCATACTCAAAACCTATAAAAAGAAGAACAAGGCCAAGAGTATAGAGTTTTAAAAGTGGGTTATAAAAAGTTCTAGAGAGTTGGGCACTTGCAAGTACCGACTCATTTTTGTGTAGAACTTTATCTATATCTTTCATGTGGGTTAGTCGGCATGGAGATAGCGTTTAATTTTTTTAGTTGGTGTTTTAATAAAAGGTTCTATCTGTTCTACAAATTTGACCATTTTGCTATATGATGCAATCTGTTCATTCACTTCGATTCTCATCTCTTCTAAAAATTTAGCTATATCTTCTCTTACTTGTGTATCTGTATTTTTATGAGCTTTGAATTTTTTGTCAATATGCTCATAATCTAAATGAATCTTAGCTATAAGATTTCCATCCCTTTCCATCATTAGAGAGTCTAAAACAGCCTCATTTTGATTTATTGTAGCTTCAATCTGCTCTGGATAGATATTTTCTCCAGCAGGGCTTATAATGACATTTTTGCTACGTCCATTTATAAATAGAAAACCATCATCATCGATGTAGCCGAGGTCTCCCGTTAAAAACCAACCATCTTCGATGACTTGGGCAGTTTGTTCTTTATCTTTGTAGTATCCAATCATAACACTAGGAGATTTTGCAATAATTTCTCCCTCTCCACTAATATGATGTGGGTCTTTTATGGCAAGTTCTACACCTGCCATCGCAAGACCGGTAGAACCTAGTTTTATAGTCTCTCCAAGGTTTGATCCCGCTAGTAAAGGAGCAGTTTCTGTTAAGCCGTATCCGATAATAAAAGGAAACTTTGCCTCAATAAGAAATTTTTCTACATACCTAGAAATTCCTGCTCCACCAATACCAAAGAATCTTATTCTTCCACCAAAAGTTTCAATGAGTTTTTTACCAGCTATTGCATTTAGTTTACGTCTTGTAAATGGAATTTTATATAGAGTTCTCATGAGGAATGAACCAGTAAACTTCGGTAGAACCTTGTTTTTGTAGATTTTTTCTATAATTAGAGGAACACTTACCATCATTGTAGGTTTAACTATACTAAATGCCTTTAGTAAAACACTTGGTGTTGGAACCTTGTCTATATAGTAAACTGATGAACCATGGAGAATAGGGATTGTTAGGCCCACTGTACACTCAAATGTATGTGCTAAAGGGAGAATAGATAAAAATACATCATCGGGCAAAATAGCCACTTGTTTATAAGCACTCATTGCATTCGTTACTAGATTTTTATGGCTTAGCATAACACCTTTGGAGTGACCTGTGGTTCCAGAAGTATATAAAAGAGAGGCTAAGTCATCCTCTTTAGGTTGATAGAGTTCACTTGATACAATAGATATTTTTTTAAGTCCATCTTTTGTTTTTTGCTTGATTTTATCAAGATAATCATGATTTGTAAGCTCTTCATTTAACTCTAAAGTATCTAGGTTGATAATGAGGTTTGCATCAGTTTCTCCAGCATCTTCAATAGTAGCTAAATGTCTATCTGACACAAAAATAGCTTTAGCCTCAGAGTGTCTAATAATATGATGAACATCAGCAGGATGAAAATCTGGTAGTACAGGAACTATAACAGCTCCAAAGTATGTAACAGAAAAGTATGCAACAGCCCAATTAGGCATATTTTCACTGAGTAGAATTACTTTATCACCCTTCGAAACACCATTTTCTTTGAGCATAACTATCATACTCTGTACTTTTTCATTGAGCTCACTGTAGGTAAAAGCTTCTTGTCCAGCTTTACCTAAGGCAGCATTCTCACCATAAAGTTCAACAGAACGTTGAAATAGGCTTGGAAGTGTAAAGTTTTCTAAGTTTTCATAAGGGTAATTCATAGCTAATCTCTTATTTTAAATTGATTGTGTATTATTATACATATAAAAAGTATATATTTAATTAGTTTAAACTAAAAAGGTAACAATTTGAGTAGAAGAAGCAAGACGAAGCAACCAAACCGTGATACTGTTACATTTACAGCAAAAGATTTCCTACCAACAACTCGTGAAGATATGGATGCCCGTGGCTGGGATTACTGTGATATTATCCTAGTGAGTGGTGACTCATACATAGATTCTCCTTTTATTGGAGTAGCTATGGTTGGTCGTATGCTTGAGCGAATGGGCTACAAGGTAGGAATGATTGGTCAGCCTGATCTTAAATCTGCTGATGATATTATGCGCCTTGGTGAGCCTAAGCTTTACTGGGGTGTGAGTGGTGGAAGTGTTGATAGTATGGTTTCTAACTACACAGCTACAAAGAAGTTTAGAAACTCAGATGATTATACTCCTGGTGGGAAAAATACTAAACGCCCTGATCGTGCATTAAGTGCTTACTGTAATCTTATTCGTCGTTACTTCAAAAATACAGTTCCTTTAGTTCTTGGTGGTATTGAAGCGAGTCTGAGACGAACTAGTCACTACGACTATTGGGCTGATAAGATGAAAAAACCTATTTTATTTGATTCTAAAGCGGATATTATGATTTATGGAATGGGTGAAATAGCACTAGAAGAACTCAGTAGAGCGATAGAACAGGGTCAAGACTATAAAGATATTCGTGGTATCTGTTATATTTCTAAAGAGCCAAACTATGAGCATATTCAACTTCCATCACATCAAGAGTGTATAGATACTCCTGAAAAGTATATAGATTTGTTTGATGATTTTTATGATAACAACGACCCTATATCAGCAAAAGGTTTATGCCAGCCAGTAGATAGTCGTTTTTTAATTCAAAATCCTCCTTGTGATTATTTGAATGAGGATGAGATGGATGCAAACTCTAATCTTCCTTTTACAAGAGAGCAACATCCTTACTATGAAAAAATGGGAAAAGTAAAATGTTTAGAGACTATTAAGTTCTCTATTATGACTCATCATGGTTGTTGGGGAGAGTGTAACTTCTGCGCCATCGGTGTGCATCAAGGGCGTACTATTAGACCACGTTCTGAGAAAAATATCCTTGCCGAGGCAAAAGATTTTAACAAGTACAAAGACTACAAAGGAATTATCTCTGATGTAGGTGGTCCAACGGCAAATATGTATGGTTATGAGTGTGATAAGAAGCTTAAAAAAGGTACTTGTGACCATATGCGTTGTGTTGATGCTGATAGACTCTGTAAGGTTATGAAAATTGACCATAGTAGAAATATAAATCTACTTCGTCAGGTTAGAGAAGTAGAGGGTGTTAGAAAAGCTTTTGTGGCTTCTGGTATAAGATACGATTTTATTACTGAAGATAAACAACATGGTTATACATACTTAAAAGAGATGGTAAAACATCATATCTCTGGACAGATGAAAGTAGCACCAGAACATACACAGCAGCATGTACTTGAACTCATGGGTAAACCAGGCAAAGAGACACTTGTTGATTTTAAAAAGATGTATGACAGACTTAACAAGGAAGAGGGTAAAAATCAGTTTCTTACTTACTATCTTATTGCAGCTCATCCAGGTTGTGAAGAAAAAGACATGCATGAGTTGAAGCGTTTTACGACTGATGAACTACAAATGAATCCTGAACAAGCTCAAGTCTTCACTCCAACACCATCTACTTACTCTGCTGTAATGTATTACACTGAGATGGATCCAAAAACTCGTAAGAAAATCTTTGTGGAAAAAGACACTAAACGCAAAGAGAAACAAAAACAGATAGTTGTAGCTAAAGACAACTTCTCTAGTGGATTTGCTTCTTAATTGAAGTAGCCGTTAAAAAGAGATAATCTTTTCCCGTAAGGGTTACTCTAAACTGCTTTTGTTGTAAATATTTTTTACAAAAAATGGCATCTTTATAGAGTAATCCCATTTCTGAAAATGGGTAGTTTTTTACTCTCGCTCCATAAATCATCTCTCCATCTATCCATCTACAATTTGGAAAACCTAATATTACTGCACCCTCGCGTTTAAGCTGGTTTTGGACTATACTCATAAAGAGAGGATTAAAATCAAGGTTTGAGCTTTGAAGTGTTCCAATACTTATGATTAAGTCAAACTTACCGAGTTCTAAAGAGGCTAAATTATTAATATCGTGAGTATAAAAGCTTATGTTTGAGTACTCTTTAAACTTCTCTTGTGCTTTTTTAATTGCTGAGGGACAGTAGTCAATTCCAACAAGTTCTAAGTTCTCAAAGTTATCTGCATATTTTTGTATTACATCAAACTCATCACCACTATTAACTCCAAGATTTAAAATACGAGTTCTTTTGTTAAGAGTAACGTTTTGTAGTGCTTTGAGATAATGAGCTAAAAAGGCTGGCTCTTCATTTTTATGTATTTCTGAAAAAATGGATTCTGCACCATACTTCTCTTCTTTTTGGATTTCACTCTTATGAAAATTCACATCTAAGTTTAACCTCTCGAACCGAATTACGATGGTCTGTTTAGATTTCAGAGTAGGAGTAAGCATTTTACATTGAAGTATGTGTGCTAAATCTAGCCATGCCTTGTACCCATGATACAGATACTCTATTCCATCAATACTCAATCTTGTTCCAGAGTATGTTGATGAGGACATATCAGGGTTTAAGACCTCAAATTCAACTATATCTTTTGGCTTTAAACTGCTTAGTTGTTCTTGTAGTGTATCTATTATGTGAAGCATTGGTCTATTTGAGAAATTTTGCATACAGAATTATACAATTTTAAATAAATTATTACTATAATAGTCGAAAATAAATTTTAGGAATAATAAAATGGCTAAACCTTACTTTGAGACACAACCTGATGCAAATGGTTTTTTTGGAAAATATGGGGGTGCTTTTATTCCACCACCGCTTGTTGAGCCTTTTGCCGCAATCACTAAAGAGTATATGAAATTAAAAAATGATCCTGAGTTTATTGCAGAGTTAAAATATGTACGTAAACATTATCAAGGTCGTCCAACACCAATCTCTTACGCTAAAAATCTTACAGAGCATTGTGGTGGTGCAAAAATATTTCTTAAACGTGAAGATTTAAATCATACTGGTGCTCATAAGCTAAACCACTGTATGGCTGAAGTGATTCTTGCGAAAAAACTTGGTAAAACTAAGGTTATCGCTGAGACGGGAGCAGGTCAACATGGTGTTGCATTAGCTACTGCTGCTGCATACTTTGGACTAGAATGTGAGATATATATGGGTGAAGTAGATATCATAAAAGAACATCCAAATGTTGTTCGTATGAAAATTTTAGGGGCAAATGTTATTCCTGTAACACATGGTCTTAAAACACTAAAAGAAGCAGTTGATAGTGCATTTGAAGCTTATGTACCTCAGGCAGATACAGCACTTTATTGTATAGGAAGTGTTGTTGGTCCACACCCTTTTCCGTTAATGGTAAGAGATTTTCAATCTGTAGTAGGGCATGAAGCAAAAGAGCAGTTCTTAGAGATGGAAACTTCACTTCCAGATCATGTAGTTGCCTGTGTTGGTGGTGGTAGTAATGCTCTTGGTATCTTCGCAGGTTTTATTGATAATGAAGATGTAACTCTTACTGGTGTTGAGCCTATGGGTAGAGGTGAGGCACTAGGTGATCATGCCGCATCTCTTACTTTTGGCGAAGAGGGAGTTATGCATGGCTTTAACTCTATCATGTTAAAAGACGCAGATGGTGAACCGGCTCCTGTATATTCTATTGGTTCGGGTATTGATTATCCATCTGTTGGACCTGAACATGCATACTTAAAAGAGACTGGTAGAACTACTATAGGGCTTTGTAATGATGAAGAGGCAATAGATGCTTTTTATAAACTTTCTCAACTTGAAGGTATTATTCCTGCAATAGAGTCTGCACATGCAGTAGCTTATGCTATGAAGTTAGCAAAAAAAATAGGACCAAATAAAACTATTTTAATCAATCTAAGTGGTAGAGGTGATAAGGATATAGATTTTATAGTTGACAAGTATCCTGTTCCAAACGCTAAGTTCTAAAATATAGAGAGATTAATTCTCTCTATATCCTCTTTAAAAATATAAAAATCCTCCATAATGCAATAATTGTTCCAACTTTCTAATTTTCTTACATCTATTAGATAACTTTCAGTATAATTAATCTACAATAAATAAAAATTAATTTGAAAAGTCAAACAATGAGAATAGATAAGTTTTTAAATTCAGTAAATATAACTAAACGTCGCTCGGTTGCGCAAGATATGATAAGCAATAAAGTTGTGCTTATAAATGGTCTTGTAGTTAAATCAAGTAAAAATGTAGAAGTTGGTAGTTTAGTTACTATTAATTACTTAGAGAGTTCAAAAAAATATGAAGTACTCAAAATCCCTACTACTAAGTCTACTCCTAAATCTTTACAGGATGAGTATATTAAGGATGTGTCATGACATACGATGAAGCAAGGTCCGCGTTTACCTCACTCTTTAAACATGAGATGAATGATAAGGAGATGAGAGAGTTTTTAGCTGGTATGACACTTGATAAAAATACTAGTGTTAGCTCTATAGCAGCAGCTGCAGAAGTTATGAGAAGTTTTGCAATTCCTTTACCTATCTCTGATGAGACACAATCTCGTGCTATAGATATCGTAGGAACGGGTGGAGATAAAATAGGCTCGTTTAATATCTCTTCTACAACTGCACTGTTAGTTGCTGCATGTGGAAGTACGGTTGCAAAGCATGGAAGTCGCTCTGTTACTTCAAAGTCTGGAAGTGCTGATATGTTTGAAGCTCTTGGTATACGACTTGATTTAAGTATGCAAAATAGTGGAAGACTTCTAGAAGAGTCTGGATTTACTTTTATGTTTGCTCAAAATCATCATCCGGCTATGAAGTTCATTATGCCTGTGCGAAAAACCATACCTGATAAAACTATATTTAATATCCTAGGCCCTCTTACAAATCCAGCTGGTGTTACAAAGTCTATGCTTGGTGTTTTTAATAAGGCTTTTGTTCCAAAAATAGCAGAGGCTCTGAAAATAAATGGAGCTACTTCAGCTATGGTAGTAAGCTCGCACGAGGGTATGGATGAAATCAGCATTAGTGATGTTACCTATGCTTCGCGCTTAGTAAATGGGAATATTCATGAGTTTATTATAGATCCCCAAGAGTATGGAATTAAAAAAATGCCAATCGGCTCAATTGTGGGTGGGGAGGCTAGAGAAAATGCAAAAATTTTACTTGCTATTTTTGAGTCAAACGCGACTGATGCTCAAAGAGACATAGTCCTTCTAAACTCTGCAGCTTCATTAATGGTTGATGGTGCAGCTCGAGATATGCAAGATGGTTTAGAGATGGCTAGAGAAGCCATAGCAAATAAAAGAGCATTAAAAAAGTTAAGACAAGTTATAGAGATATCAAATAAATTATGATGACTTATAAATTGAAATTAGACAACTTGCAGCCTTTAACAGCTAAGTTCGGTAGAAAAATAAAATCTGGTGTTGTAATTTTAAAAGGTGATTTAGCAGCGGGTAAAACTACGCTTGTTAAGGCTGTTGTCAAAGCGATGGGTATTGATGATGCAGTCACTTCACCAACATTTTCACTGCAACAACGCTACGGAGATAAAATATATCACTACGATCTTTACAACCACGGACTTGATCATTTCATATCTTTAGGAATGTTAGAAGAGTTAGATAAAGATGGTCTTCATTTTGTAGAGTGGGGTGATGATGAATTATGTCGAATTTTAGACTCGGCAGGAATTCCAACAACTGTGATAGAAATAGAAAAAATATCTCATGATGAAAGAGAATATAGGATAGAGTATGCACACGCTTAAGGCAGAAAATTTAGTAAAAAAGATCAAGACATTAGAGATAGTAAAAGGTATGAGTCTTGAAGTCTCTTCTGGTGAAGTTGTTGGACTTCTTGGCCCAAATGGAGCTGGAAAAACGACGACCTTTTATATGATTTGTGGACTTGTTGAAGCAACAGATGGAAAGGTTTTTTTTGATGATGAAGAAATCTCTGGAATGCCTCTGCATCAACGTGCTATTAAAGGAATAGGTTATCTTCCTCAAGAAGCTTCTAT
>CAZPRE010000077.1:0-8560 GCA_964588875.1 uncultured Sulfurimonas sp.
ATGGGTGTCCGAACAGAAGTGTCATAGGTGTCCGATTTGCTCCGTTTTTTGCAGGTGGTATTAGACAGAACTTTTATAAATCAAGTCGTCTCTATGCAAAAGGGTGTAATGCTGGTGATGTAGCTGCATGTTTCAATCTTGGGGTAGCATACTATAGAGGTCGTGGTGTTTACAAAGACTACAATATAGCAAGTGAACTCTATGAGGACTCTTGTAATAAAGGCAACATTGAAGGGTGCTACTACCTAGCAAAAATGTATAGAAAAGGTAAAGGTATTCCACAAAACAAAAGCAAAGCAAAAAAATTCTTTGCAAAAGCATGTAATATGGGAAGTAGTGGTGCTTGTAGTAAATACAGAAGATTACGCGATGAAGGTGTGCAGTAAAAGTTTAACTAGTTTGCTTTACTAAACGCTTTTAAGCGTTTAGTTTAAAGCTTAAACTACTTTTTAGAGTTTAAACGTGATTGATATTCTTGTCCATGTTTACATACAGGACACTTTTTAAGAGCTTTTTTACCATAATGAACATGACCACAAACTTCACAAATCCATGATTCTTCTTCATCATCACTTACATGTTCTGCTTCAGCATTAAGTCTTTCTAAAAGCATTCTAAACATTTTTTCATGTTCAACTTCAATTTTACCAATTCCAGTAAATAGAGATGCCGCTTCTTTATGTCCTTCTTCTTTAGCAATAGCTGCAAAGTCTGGGTACATAGTAACATTTTCGTAAGACTCACCATCTATAGCATCTTGAAGATTCTCAGCTGTATTACCAAAGCTATCTTCAGAATCATTAGCCATTCTATTATTTAGTGCTAATTCCATTTTAGCATGCTGTTTCTCATTGTTTGCAGCTCTTTGAAAATGTTCAGCTATATCTCTATATCCCTCTTTTTGAGCAACTTTAGCAAAGTACTCATACTTATTTCTTGCTTGTGATTCACCAGCAAAAGACTTCATTAAATTAACCATAGTTAGATTTTCAGTAATCATCTCCATAGCTTCTCCACAACAGTGAAGTTCACCACCGCCAACACTCTGTACTTCTACAACATTTCCACATTTATTACATTTATACGATTCATACTGTCTCATTTTTCATTCCTTGGTTATATTTATCTAGCATTTACATAAGAAAATTGTACATAAACTAAGCTTAAGTGATAATTATTATCCTTTAAATTATTATAGTTTTATTAAATATAAATAATAATATTTATCCTTTAACTCAAGTTAGTGTATAATATCATTATGAATAATTATACAACAATGTTAAGAGAACACAATTTAAAAGCTACTCCACAAAGATTAGCTATTGCAAATGTTCTACATACAAACGGACATATTAGCATAGAGTCTCTTTATGAGGTAATGATAAAAAAATTTAATTCTATCTCTCTAGCAACTATATATAAGAATATAAACTTAATGCTTGAAAATGCTTTCATCCAAGAAGTAAAACTTCCAGATACAAAAAGTGTATATGAACTTACAAAAGATGCTCATTCACACTTAACGTGTCAAGAGTGTGGTTCTATAGAAGATATCTCATTAAGTTTAGATGCCATCATTAGTAAAATGAGCCAAACATCTGACTTTAAAGTTGACTCAAGTAGCCTTGTTCTTACAGGTTCTTGTAAAAAGTGTCAATTAAAGCTAAAATAGACGACAATATAATACTCAATATCAAAGGTCTAGCTTATAATATTCAAACTATAAACTAAGTCTCAGAACAATTTTTGTATAATCGCGATATTAATTTATCCATTTAAGGAATTACAATGCGCGGTTATAAAGTTTTTGCTGGTTCAGCAAGTATAGATTTTGCTAAAGAAGTTTGTCAACTGTTAGACGTTCCGTTAGCGAACGCGGCTACAAGACGATTTAGTGATGGTGAGATTTCAATTCAGATAGCTGAGTCTGTTCGTGGTCGTGATGTATTTATAGTTCAGTCTACAGGTTCTCCATCAAACGATAACCTTATGGAACTTCTCATAATGACTGATGCACTTAAACGCTCATCTGCTCAAAGTATTACAGCTGTTGTTCCTTACTACGGTTATGGAAGACAGGATCGTAAAGCAGCTCCTCGTGTTCCTATCACTGCTAAACTTGTAGCAAACCTTTATGAAACTGCTGGAATTGACAGAGTTATCACTATTGATTTACATGCTGGTCAGATTCAAGGTTTCTTTGACATTCCAGTTGATAATCTTTATGGTTCTATCACGTTTGAGACATACATAAAAAATAAAAAGCTTAAAAACCCTATCATTGCAAGTCCAGATATCGGTGGTGTTGCTCGTGCTAGATACTTTGCAAAACGTATGGGTCTTGACATGGTTATAGTTGATAAACGCCGTGAAAAAGCAAATGAAGCTGAAGTAATGGGAATCATCGGTGATGTTGAAGGTTATGATGTAATCATGATAGATGACATGGTTGATACTGCTGGAACTATGGTAAAAGCTGCAACTGCTCTTAAAAACAAGGGTGCTACATCTGTAATGGCATGTGCTACTCATGGTGTTTTAAGCGGTGATGCATATCACAACCTTGAGCATGGTGAGTTAGATGAGTTAATAATCACAAATACTCTTGTGACTATACCTCATAAAAATATCAAAGTCTTAACAGTAGCTCCTCTTTTTGCGGAAGTAATCCGCCGCGTTTACCATAACGAGAGTGTTAATTCACTTTTTGTATAAGGGTAATTATTGAAAAACATTAGAAACTTCTCTATCATTGCTCATATCGACCATGGTAAGAGTACTCTTGCTGATAGAATTATCCAAGAGTGTGGTTCTGTAACTGAACGTGAAATGACCACTCAAATGATGGATACTATGGACATCGAACAAGAACGCGGTATCACCATCAAAGCACAATCTGTAAGACTTGATTATGTAAAAGATGGTGAACACTATGTTTTAAACCTTATAGACACTCCGGGTCATGTTGACTTCTCTTACGAAGTCAGTAAATCTCTAGCATCTTCTGATGGAGCACTGCTTATTGTAGATGCTGCACAAGGTGTTGAAGCTCAGACTATTGCAAATGTTTACCTAGCACTTGACAACAATCTTGAGCTTATTCCTGTCATCAACAAGATAGATTTACCTGCTGCTGAACCTGAGAGAGTAGCTGAAGAGATAGAAGAAGCTATTGGCATTGATGCAACTGATGCTTGTTTAGTATCTGCAAAAACTGGTGTTGGAATCCATGAACTTATCGATGCTATCGTTGAGAGAGTTCCTGCTCCAGTTGGCGATACAAACGCGACAACCAAAGCAATTATTTATGACTCTTGGTTTGATACTTACTTAGGTGCACTTGCACTTGTTCGTGTTTTTGATGGTAAGGTTACAAAAGGTCAAAATATTAAGCTTATGAGTAATGGCGAAGAGCACCAAATTCTCGACTTAATGTACCCTCATCCAAAGAAAAAGATTAAAACAGAGGCTATTTCTACAGGTGAAATTGGAATTGTCGTTCTTGGTCTTAAAGAAGTGAGTGTTATCAATGTTGGTGATACTATCACCGATGCTAAGAATCCAACACTTGAACCTGTTGGAAGATACGAACCTGCTAAACCATTTGTTTTTGCAGGAATCTATCCAATCGATACAGATGAATTTGAAAATTTACGTGATGCACTTGATAAGCTAAGACTTAACGATAGTTCATTATCTTATGAGCCAGAGACTTCGTTAGCTCTTGGTTTTGGTTTTCGTGTAGGCTTTTTAGGAATGCTTCATATGGAAGTAGTAAAAGAGAGACTTGAGCGTGAATTCAATCTTGATTTAATTGCTTCAGCTCCATCGGTTATTTACCAAGTTTATCTTAACAATGGTGATAAAATCAATGTTCATAATCCTTCGGAACTTCCAGAAGTCAACAGAATAGACAGAATTGAAGAGCCTTATGTTAGAGCTACTGTTATTACTCCAGCTGAATTCCTTGGAAACATTATCACTCTTCTAATCAATAAACGTGGATCTCAAACTAAAATGACATACCTCAATGAAGATAGAGTTATGCTTGAGTACGAAGTACCTATGAATGAAATCGTTGTTGATTTTTACGACACTTTAAAATCAATCTCTAAAGGTTATGCTTCGTTTGATTATGAACCTATAGACTTTAGAGTTGGCGATCTTGTAAAACTAGACATTAAGGTATCAGGAGAGGCTGTTGATGCACTTAGCATCGTAGTTCCTCGTAACCAAGCACTTCCACGCGGTCGTATACTTGTTAAGAACATGAAAGAGCTTATTCCTCGTCAACTCTTTGAAGTTGCTGTTCAGGCATCTCTAGGTTCTCAAATCATCGCTCGTGAGACTGTTAAGTCTATGGGTAAGAATGTTACTGCTAAGTGTTATGGTGGTGATATTACTCGTAAACGTAAACTACTTGAAAAGCAAAAAGCGGGTAAGAAACGTATGAAGTCTATCGGTAAGGTTCAACTCCCACAAGAGGCATTTATGTCTGTTCTGAAGATGGACTAAAACAAAAAATGAAATGTCTTATGTGTGAGAGACTTGCTTTCACACATATTTGCAACTCATGTCAAGAACTATTTTTAACTCCCTCCATATATCGAAGAAAAATCTCAAATAATATAGAAGTTATCTCCTTCTATAAATACTCAGAGATAAAAAAACTCCTACATACTAAACACACAGATTTAGGCTTCTACATATACTCTATATTGGCAAAGAAAAGTTTTAAAAAGTTTGCTCTAGAGTTTAGTGTTTCTAATGAAATCACATCTATCGCCATTGATGATAATCCTAAAGATGGATACTCTCATACTGCACTCTTAAATCAAGAGCTCAAGAGTAAGTTTATCAAACCTAAACATTCAGTCCTGCGAGCTCAAAATAGTGTCTCTTACTCAGGAAAATCAAAAGAGTTTAGACTGCTAAACCCTAGAGACTTTAAACTACAAGAGTTTAAAGAAAGGGAAGTAATTTTAGTTGATGATATTATTACCACCGGTTCAACTCTTATACAGGCCATCAATACTCTATCTAAAAATAATAAAGAGGTCTTATTCTGCCTTACCTTAGCTGATGTAAGTTTAAAATAAGTTATTAAATTATTTTAAAAAAAGCCTTTGAGATATTTATTTATCTCTTTTATTGCCTCTTTTTCTAATAACTTCTGAGCATCTATAGCAACATCTGGTGAATTAACATCCCCTTTAAGAGTAATGATGAGAGGATTACCATCTGCATTTATATCTATCTTAGAGTTAATCTTTTTTGTTTTTGAATTAAGCTTTGTATTTTTAGTCACTATGGCTGAACGATTTGATTTTAAATCAAGTGAAGCGACTATATTCTCCTTATTAATGTCCGCGTTTACATCGCCCTTAAACTTCTCCGCATACATATTTACCTTGCCGTACTGTTTAGCTAAGTCTAGTACTTGGTTTTTTGTAAACTTACCTTCTACTAGGTGACCATTAAAAGTGCCTTTTGATTGAGCTAAATTATAATCAACCACCGCGTTTAGCGATGATTTAAAGATCTCAGGATATATAAGCATATCTAAAACCTCTAATGTCTGAACAGCTTTCATATCTGCATGAAAATCATCATTATGAAGTTTTGCATCAATAACTCCACCTACTACTTTAGAGTGTGCACTTAAGTCTAAATCTGTACCTTTTTTCAACTCTCCATTTGCCGTAATTGAGCCTTTTAATTGTCTCTGGGTTACAAAAAAGAGTTTGTTTAAATCTAAAATAGTGGTTTTATAATCACTCACTATAGAAGCATCTTTGATATTAAATCTTGCTTTGTCTACATCTAAGGTAGCTAGATTTGAATTAAAGTCTATTTTAGTATCTACAATATTTACATTTAGAGTTGTATTTGTTTTCATGTCAAATGTAGTACGAGGCATAGGAGATTTAAACTCATAAGCCTTTGTCATATATTTAGAATCAACAAGACCTTTTTTTATGCTACTAAGAACTGTACCCTTAAGTGCACCAACCTTTGCATTTGTAATATCTACATCTAAAGAGAATACACCATCAGAGTAATGAGGCTGCTTTAGCATATAGAGTACTTTTTGAAGTCGAAGATTTTTCATACTTGCTTTAATTGTTGCAGGTTCAAAGTTTTTCAGAACTGCTTTAAATGTAGTATCAGATGAAGCGACATCACTTTTTCCATCTACGACAAGCTTATCGTTAGAGCCTTTAACTGTTCCCTTTAATCTAAAAGCACCACGAACATCAGCACCAGTGATTGGTTTTAAAACAGCTAACTCTTTTACATCAATACTATACTTTAAATCAAGTGATAATGGCTGTGGAACAAGTTTACCAGATGAAGTAAGTTTAGCAAGATTTGAATTAAGTGCATATACATAGTTAACATCATCACCGCTAAGCTTTGCATCAAGATTCATATCAAACGCGGTCTGAGGAATACTTACATTAAAATCACTCTTCATTAACTTCGTATCTAATTTCCCATCTTTAGTATTTAAAAGTATATTACCATCAAGTTGATGTGGCTTGATATTTTTAAAGTTAACATCTAGGTTTATCTCAGCACTTGCATATGCTGCTTGGCCTCCAAGTTTTAAAAGTGATAGCATGTCGGCTCTATTTACCTTAGCTATAATTGAAGTAGGATTAAAGTCAGTCAGTTCTATATGGTACGTAGTATCACTCTTAGCAATATCACTTACTCCATTAACTTCTATAAAGGCCATATCTCCTTTAACATTACCCTCAGTAAAGACTCTTCCCTCAAGAGGGGAATTTGTTAAAGTATTTAACTCTTGCACAGCCTCTAACTTCACTCTATATGCTACGTCAAAAGCTTGAGAAAAGAGTGAATAATTCCCTTTTAACGTAATAATGTTACTTTTAGTAAGCTCTAAGACAATTTCAAAATCACTCATACTAAGAATAAAAGTACTCAGTTTAGCATCTAGATTCATCTCTTGTTTTATTTTTGATTCTATCTTTGGTCCAACAATAGCATTACCAAACGCGGTGAATGCAAGAGCATAAACAGCGACAACAACGATAATTATTAAACTACCTACCCAAGCTAAGAACTTCATATATACCCCTAAATCTCTTTTAATATTTCTAATCATACTATAAAAATTTAAATCAATTGTATGAGATATAAATTAGTCATATCTCATACTTGATACTACTAGACTAAACTAACTTATGTGTATGAATTTAAGTTAGACTTGACATTGTTACACTCAATCTGTATAATAGTGTTATCTTTTTAGAAAAAGGAGCTATTTACAATTATGTCTAAAGAAGAATTACAAGATGAAAACCTCGTTAATGAGGAAGAAGCATTAGAAAATTTAGAACAGAGTCTTGACGAAGCTGAGACAGAAGCTGAAGCAGTTGAGAATGAGTTTGATCTTTTATCAGCAGAAATGGCTGAGCTAAAAGACAAATATGCTCGTGTTCATGCTGATTTTGATAACATCAAAAAAAGACTTGAACGTGAGAAGTACACAGCAGTTGAGTATGCAAACGAAAAATTTGCAAAAGATATGATTCCTGTTCTTGATGCACTAGATGGTGCAATGAAGTCATCAGAAGGTGATGCTGATAAAGCGGAACTATTTGATAAACTTAAAGAGGGAATTGAATTAACACATAAATCATTTTTAACTCAACTTGACAAACATGGAGTTACATTAGTAGCACATGATGAACCATTTGATCCAAATATTCATAATGCAGTTCAAGCTATAGATAGTGAAGATGTCGAGTCTGGGCAGATTGTTCAAACTTTTCAAACTGGTTATAAATATAAAAATCGCCCTCTAAGAGAAGCGATGGTAATCGTAGCGAATTAAACAAGTTAGACAAACAAAGATGCGATAGCATCAAACTTTACAGAAAATCATTTAGTGATTTTCTGCATAAGTGTTTTAACACAAAAGTCGCCTCAGCGGCGCAAGCGGAGTAAAAGGGACTCGTTCCTTTTACGGACAAATAGTGAAGCGAATAAATTTGCTTCATTTTATGAAATAAAATCAAGGAAATTTAATGAGCAAAGTAATAGGTATAGATTTAGGAACAACAAATTCATGTGTAGCAGTTTATGAAGGTGGTGAAGCGAAAATCATCCCAAATGCAGAAGGTAAAAACACAACTCCATCAGTAGTAGCATTTACAGATAAAGGTGATGTTCTAGTTGGTGATCCGGCAAAACGTCAAGCTATCACAAACCCTGAAAAGACTATCTCTTCAATTAAGAGAATTATGGGTCTTATGATGGACGAAGAGAATGCTAAACAAGCTCACGATAAAGTAACATACAATATCGTAAACAAAGATGGTTCAGCAGCTGTTGATGTAGCAGGAAAGATTTACACTCCTCAAGAAATTTCAGCTAAGATTCTTACAAAACTAAAAGAAGATGCTGAAGCTTACATCGGTGGGACTGTTACAGATGCTGTTATTACTGTTCCTGCATACTTCAATGATGCACAACGTAAGGCAACTAAAGATGCTGGTACAATCGCTGGTCTTAACGTTCTTCGTAT
>CAZPRE010000078.1:0-8523 GCA_964588875.1 uncultured Sulfurimonas sp.
TAGATTACGAAGAGTATAGCAATATGGCACTACATGATGATATAGATGATGCTCCGGTAGCACCTATATCTGAGCATAAAGAGAAATAGGAGAGATATATGAATACGCTTTATCTTTGGGGAATAATCATTACAGTAGCAATGATCGGAGCTACCTACTTATCTGTAGGTATGTCTGAGGGTGGTCTAAATGGCGATATCGTAAATATACTTACGGTTGCAGCTGCTTTAGCACTAATTATTATTACAGTTTTTGTTGTAATTAAATATGTTCGTCAAATGCAAACTGACACTGCTGGCGGTGAACTAGCAGATGAGTCATGGGATAATATTGGTGAGTATAAGAATCCAGTTCCAATGGGCTGGGCAATTATATACTTAGGGACAATGATATGGGGTATGTGGTACTTTCTAGTAGGGTATCCAGTAAATGCATACTCACAAATCGGTGAGTACAATGAAGATTCTGCAGCACATAATGCTAAGTATGAAGCACAGTATAAAGATATTACTGGTGACAGATTAGTAGAAATGGGTGAATCAGTATATCTAGCAGAGTGTAAAGTCTGTCACGGACTATCTGCTGATGGTATTGATGGAAAAGCTGCTAACTTAAATGTTAGACTTGAAGAAAATGTTGTTAAAGATGTTGTGCTTAATGGCTCAAATAACTATTTAATGGGTTCTGAAAATCCAATGCCAGATCGTAATGGTCTTATGAATGCTAATAAAGATTATGCACCTATTACAGATGCTGAAATTGATTTAGTTTCTAAGTTTGTTGCAAATGGTATGACAGGCGAAGGTGCTGATGTTTTTGCTGGTACTTGTGCTTCATGTCACGGTGAAGATGGTAAGGGTATGGAATATGTTGCACCTAGTGTAGCTGATTTTACTCCAGCACTTGTTACTAATATTCTTAACCATGGTAAAAAAGGTGTTATCGGAAAAATGCCAGCATTTGATAGACTTAATGCTAAACAAAAAGAAGCTGTTGGTGCATACATCACTAGCTTAAGTAACTAAGGAGTTAGGTATGAATGAAAATAGAAGCATATTTGCTCTTGATGGTATTACAGGTATGTTAATTGCAACTGTCTTATTGCTTTCAATCCTTGCTGTATTAACAGTATTAGGAATTGGAACGCAACAAGCAAATGCAAATAACTATTACGATATTAAAGATGAACAATCAATTAGAATGAATAGTGTTGAAAACGCTAAGCATTTAGTTGATGTAAAGTAAAGGAGTAAGAAAATGGAAAAATTAATTACACTCGGCCTAGTAATTATGGCTGCTTATACATTATATGCTGTACTTACTCCAAATCACCTTTTTATCGGTTAGGAAATTTTATTGAAATTTTTTAATAGAGGGCTTTATGCCCTCATCCTCACATTTTTTTTCCAATCACAATTAGTTGCAGAATATTTATATAAAGATGAAGTTATATTTAATCCAAGTTTCAGCGAAGAAGTTGAAAACCTAGGTGCAGAACTTTATCAAAAAACAGGTATCTCTTTAAGACTTGTAATGTTGCAAGAATTGCCAAACTCTCAAGATATACTAACGTATGAAAAAGAGTTAATTGCTACTTTTAATGAACCAACGGTACTTCTTATATTTTCAGAATTTAACATGCAAGTTGATATAGCAGTGACAGATAAATCTTTATATGAGTATTTTGATAGACAACAGGTTTTAAGCCTTGTCGCTTCACCAATCCAAGCCTTTGTAATGGCAATTTTTTACAGTGATAGTTTTGATAGTTTCAAAAAAATCGCTGCTTCTAATGGTGGAACAATTATTCCTCTTCTTGCCGGAAAAGCAAAAAAAGGGAACACTATAGGTAAATATTCCGGTGCTATGTTTAATGGTTATGCAGATATTGCAGAGCAGATAGCTATTAGTAATAATGTCGAATTAGAAAATGCAGTAGGAAATGCAAACAAGAATACTATTTTTGTTTTGAAGCTATTATTTTATGGTTTTGTTTTTTACGGTATATTTATGTATATAAAAAGAAAACTATACATTAGAAGGCAAAAGAATGAACAAAAGTAACGGAAGAATATGGCCATATGCAATATCAGCATCAATCATTTTAGTATTTGGAGCATGTGTTGCAACAGTTATAGTATCGATGCAACTTCCAGTTGAAAAGAGTGATACTTATATGATGGGATATCATGAGGCAAATGATAGAGCTGATGAGATTATTAAATCTAGAATTGCTTTTAATAATAAATACACTATAGAGTATATTACAGATAATTTAAGTCTTGATAACACAGTATTAAAATATAGAGTATTAGATATTAATAAGAATCCTGTGGATGATGCTACACTCAAAGCAATTATTACTAGACCTAACAATCATAAGAATGATCAAGAGCTTATAAGCCCCGCAGTAAATAATGGAGTTTACACTTTTAATTCTGTAACACTACCTCTAGAAGGTCGTTGGGATGTAATGGCAAAAGTTACTATTGGAGAGAATCAGAGATTTTACAATGTAAAAGCTGATACAAGAGCTAAAGAGGCTTTTGAATACTAAAATAGATGACTAATAAAACAATCATCTTACCCTCTGCTCGTGCAATTCGTCACGAGCAACTTCTTCTCGAAGAAGAGACTCTCTTCCTTCCTAACTACATAACAATGAATGAGTTTATATCCAAACTCTGTATCGTTGATGATTTTAAAACTATTGATGATGATAGTAGAGTTTTAATTCTTCTTGAAGCATCTGATTTTAAAGAGTTTGCTTCTTTACAGATAGAGAGAAACTTTTTTACTTTTACAAAAAATTCATCTTATATATTTAAATTTTTTGAAGAACTCTCCGCTGAACTTTATAATATAAATGAGCTAGACCTCTCAGATTTATATGCTGAGTATGAAGAGCATATTGAGATTCTTCAAGAGCTTTATAAAAGATACACATCTTTATGTAAAGAGAGAAAATTACTAGATAAGATACTCTTGCCAGCACTTTATGAGTTTAATCATATATATGCTGCAAGTCATCACTCTATAGAACTTCATATTGCTGGTCATCTAACTAACTTTGAATTTCAACTTTTAGAACAAGTTTGTAACTACGCAGATTTAAATCTTATTTTTAAAACATCAGAGTTTAATCAAAAGATGCAGAGTAAGTTTTTAGATCTAGGCATTGAGCTAGAAAAAAACTTTGAATATGTTATCTCTTTAAATGATAAAAAGATAATCTCTAAAAGAGAGATGAGTAATAATAAAAATATATCTTGCGAATCATTTAATGAGTCAATACTTCAAGTCGCGTTTATAAAGAAAAAACTATATGACTTTATCAATCAAGGGTATGATGCACAAAGCATCGCTATAGTTTTACCTGATGAAAAAATGGCAAGTATTTTAAAAAGTTTTGATGAGAAATCAAATTTTAACTTTGCTATGGGTGAGACATACTCTAAAACAATGATTTATCAGAAGTTAAAAGCTACTACAACACTATTAGACCAAGACTCTAAAGAGAATATTTATAGGTTAGATAGAGTGGGTGATGAAACATATATAAAACTACTTAGCATTTACTATAAAAATTTAGCAGAGGTCGATTTTATATCTTTTTTAAATGAGTACAAAGAGATTTTTAGCTCTAAAAGAGAGATCAAAGTTTTTGAAGAGGAAATTTATAGTTTTAAAACTCTTTTAGATCATATGAAAGAGATGAGTATAAAATCTGTTCTCTCTCTCTTCTTGCAAAGACTCTCACAAAGAACACTTGATGATGTTCGTGGTGGTAAGGTTACAGTAATGGGTGTTTTAGAAACAAGGAGTGTCGCGTTTGACGCAGTTGTAATAGTAGACTTTAATGACTCTAATGTACCCAAACGCAGTGATAAAGATATGTTCTTAAACACCTCAATCAGAGAGCTTGCTAATCTACCAACTATGAGTGATAGAGAAAATCTTCAAAAACACTACTATCAAATGCTTATAAATTCCTCTAAAGAGGTAGCTATCTCCTTTGTATCTGCTAGTGATTCTAAACCATCAAGATTTTTAAAACAGTTGGGAATTAAAGAGAGTGAATCAAGTTCAGAGATAGATTATGCCAATATACTTTTTGACAAAAAAGAGATAAGAGTAAAAGAAGAAAATGCAATAATCAAAGAGTACAGTTTTAAAGATGTAAAACTATCAGCTACACGACTCAAAACATTTCTAACTTGTAAAAGAAAGTATTATCATAAATATATAGAGTATATAAATTCTCATGAGATTCCTCGCGATATGCCTCGTGAGTATGAGATAGGAAATGCGGTACATAGCGCACTCAAAGAACTCTATACAAAAAAGAACTCTTACTCAAGTTTAGATGATTTAAAAAGAGATTTGCACAGAGAGCTAAACGCGGCACAGGGTAGCAGCGAGCTTGATAAATACCTTATAAACTTACAAAAAAGACGAATGAATGAGTTTTGTGAAAAAGAGATAGCGCGGTTTGCACAAGGCTGGAGTGTTAAGGCCTGTGAGGAGAGCATGAGTATAGAGTATGCGGGTATAAATATTGTTGGAAATATAGATAGAATAGATAAACGTGACAACGAGATTGAAGTGCTTGATTATAAAACAGGTTCTTACTCACTCTATAATAAAAATAATTTTACCGAGGCCACTGATTTTCAATTAGAGTTTTACTATCTTTTAGCAAGTGGATTTGGAAATGTAGAGAATTGTGGATTTTATGATTTAAAAGAGTCAAAAATAGTTCCAGAAGCTTTTTTAAACGAGAAGTTAGAGATACTAAAGTCACATATAAAAGATTTACTCAACATAGAAGAAGTAAATTTTGAAAAGTGCGAAGAGATAAAAAGTTGTCTTTTTTGTGAGTTTAAAACTATGTGTGATAGAGGATAGTTGTATGAGAAAATATAGTCTATTGTTAACGATTGCATTGATACTACTGATGCAGGGTTGTAGCCAAAAAGAAGCACTTACCCTTCCTATAAAAGAGATAAAAAATATAGATGAAATAAATCAAAAAGTAAATGTTTATATCAATAAGAAATATGGCGAGGATGTTAGGGAAAAACTTCTGCAAAATATTCACTATGATTTAGAGTACATTAACACAATCACAAAAAGATACATATTTATAAAGTTCAAAAATAGTTTTATTTTTTGTGGTAGTGGTGGCTGCTCGGCTAAAATGTTAGAGTATGCAGAGAATAAAATAGGTGAGATTGAGAGTATGACTCTTATAAGATCTTCAATCTACTTAATACATGATAACTCTGAATCTAGTTTTTCACAAATCGTTGTTCCTGTAACTTTTATGGATGGGCCTAACTACTCAACTTATTATAATGTTTATGAACCTTTTAGTGATGGAGAGACTCATGACATATATCCAAGTATGCAAGGCTATAAAGAGCTACAAAGAGTTTTAAAGACAAGAAAAGAATCTATAAAACTATTTGAAGAAGAGTAAAAAGTGTTTAATAATAATTTAGCATATGAAGCAAGTGCAGGAAGTGGTAAAACTTTTATGCTTGTTGTACGTTATCTCTCACTTTTGTTTAAAGGTGCAGAGCCCTCAAAAATATTAGCATTAACTTTTACAAACAAAGCGGCCACGGAGATGAGTGAACGCATCGTCTTAACTCTTGAAGAGTTAGATAAACGCGGTGAACTTGATGAAATTGTTAAAGAGTCTGGATTTTCTAGAGAGCATATACTTCAAAACAGAAAGAAAGTTCTCAATGAATTTTTAAATGCAAATACGAAGATTATGACAATTGACAGCTTTTTTACTCAGATACTTAGAAAGTTTTCACTCTATGCTTCTCTTATGCCTGACTTTTCAACCTTCTCATCTCAACATGAACTTAAACTTCTATCGCGTTTTCTCAAAGAGATTGATGTTGCAAATAAAACAGAGACTCTTATTTCTTTATCACTCCAATCAAAAAAAAGATTAGAGAGTATATTTACCCTACTTGATGAGTTTTACGAGAAAAAACAAGAACTCTCTCACCTCAAGTTTACCAAACAAGAGACTTGGGTTTTTGAAAAAGAGGCAATGGACGCTCTTGGGGAGTTAAAGGCTATAGTCGATAGATGTAAAGCGGCCTCTGCTACGGTTAAAAAAGCTGTCTTGGCTGAGAGTTTTGATGAATTGAGTGCAAAGACATGGTTAGAGAGATCTAGTCTTGACTATAGAACTTTCTCTAAATGTTATATACCAGAGATGGATACTCACTTGCATAAAGTTCAAGATGCGGTTAAAAATCATCATAATGCAAAAGAGCAGAACTTTTTTTACATGCTTAGTTCATTAGTCGAGGTTTATGAGAAGTCAAAAAAAGCACTCTATATGGATGATAGTGAGTTGAGTTTTTCCGATGTTACACTTCTTGTGCATTATCTCTTAAAAGAAAGAGTAGATAGTGAATTTTTATATTTTAGACTTGATGCGCAGATTGAACATATGTTACTTGATGAATTTCAAGATACAAGTATATTACAGTATGAGATTTTAAAACCTCTAATAGGCGAAATAGTTTCAGGAAGTGGTATATTTGATAATGGAAGTTTCTTTTTTGTTGGAGATGTTAAACAGTCTATTTATAGGTTTCGCGGTGGTGTTTCGGCACTCTTTGGTAGTGTTAAACAAGAGTGTAACACAACAACCAAACAACTGCTTACAAATTACCGCTCGCAAAAAGAGGTAATAGAATTTGTAAACCATGCCTTTGATTCAAAGATTAATAACTATTCGGCTCAACTTGTAAGAGAAGAGGCTAGTGGCGGTTATGTAGAAGTATTTCAAAGTGATGAACTTTTAGAAGAAACTATAACTCAAGTTAAAAGATTAATTGAGCTTGGAGCAGATTTAAATGAGATAGCTATTCTTTGTGCAACAAATGGAGATGGCGAAGCTATTAAAGAGGCACTTGTTAAAGAAAAGATAGAAGTTGTTACAGAGACAACGACTAAACTTATAAACCAAAGAAGTGTAAAGGCAGTTTTAGAGTATCTAAAGTACCTCTACTTTGAAGAAGATATATATAAACATAATTTTTTCGCTCTTATAAATCAAGAATTGCATGATATTAAAAAAGTAAATTTTAACTCTTCTAGTCTGCAAGACATTCTTATAAAACTCATTGATGAGTATGGACTCTTTAAGAGTGATTTTCATATTGTTCGTTTTTTAAACGCGGTAGGTAAGTATAGTGATATTGAGGCACTGTTGTTTGAGTACGAGAGACTTGATATTGCAGCAGCAGCATCTGATTTGAGTGGTGTGAGAGTTTTAACTGTGCATAAGTCAAAAGGCTTAGAGTATGAACATGTCATAGTAATGGACAGACTCAAACGTGCTCCAGCCTCAAGAGACTCGATTATTTACGAGTATGATGGAATTAAATTGGTGAGTGTATATCTTCGTATTAAGGGTAGAGACTCTTTAGATACCAATTATGCAAATGCATTAGCAAAAGAGAAAGAACTTGTTTTAGAAGATTCTCTTAATGCTCTTTATGTAGCGTTTACAAGAGCAAGGGATAACCTTTTTATAATAAAAAAGAGTAAAGACTCTATCTTTGATATCTTAGATATCCAAGCACAATCAAATGGAACTCTTGTTTGTGAGAATCAAAATAAGTCTATGCAAAAGAGCACTTTTGAAGCATTAGAGTATAAGGCACTTTATTATGGAACACAGAGTGATATTTTAGCACTTGAAGAGAGTAAAGAGGAGGATTTAAAATCTATCAACTTTGGTCTGGCAATGCACTATATGTTAGAGATGTTAGCTGATTTCTCAACAAATTCCATTTTAAATGCTAAAAATATGATGATAAATAAGTTTGGTTACTCTCTAGAGGAGTCAGAAATTCTTGATATTGAAAATAGAGTAAGTCTATTGATAAAAGATAGTAAATTTCAAACCCTTGTAGATGGAGAGTGTTACAAAGAAAAAGCTCTTCGTTACAAAAATAATCTGCGCTATATTGACCTTTTAGTTAAAAGTGAAAATACTCAAAAAGACATGCAGTCTCTTTTTAGTAGTAATGTTTGGAATGTAGTTGATTACAAAAGTTCTATGGCTTACTCTTCTCATCATCATAAGCAGGTGAGTTTTTACATAAATGCCATTAGAGAGATTACTGGTGATGAGGTAAATGGTTATATCTGTTATCTTTTAGAGAATGAAATAAAAATAGTACAAATACTCAAAATGAAGAATTAAGAACAGTACTAGAAGTTCGTAAAGTAGATGTGAATGTAAGAGAAGCTCGTGCAATAAAGAGTAATTTTAAAACCTTAAACTAACCAAAAATTAAGCTTTGTGTAAGTTTATACGGCTATACTTCCAGCAACAAAATAAGGACTTCATGTCGCTTATTAAAAAATTCACTTAAAAAGGTTCAAGAATGAAATTTACAAAAATTGCAACTTCTGAACAAATTGATCAAAAATGGGTTTTGATTGATGCTGAAGGTAAAACATTTGGTCGTATGATTA
>CAZPRE010000079.1:0-8501 GCA_964588875.1 uncultured Sulfurimonas sp.
TATGTTGATGGTAATATTAGAAGAGTTAAAAGTGTTGAACTTATAATTCCTCCAGTAATTACTACAGATAATGGATACTGAATTTTACTTCCTACACCTGACACAAAAAGAAGTAAAAGAACTAAAAACATAGTGATTGGAACAGTTAGCATTCCATTACGAATAACCGACATTACTTCTTCTACAGAGATTCCATAACGAGCAAGAGCTAGGTAATTTGGTTCTATTTGGATTTGAGCTTGACCAAGTTGAACTTCAACTTCCATCTCTGCTAAACCATCTATGCCTTCTAGTTTGGCTTGAATATTTTTAGAAATTCTATCAAGAACTTTTTGGTCATCCCCATATATTTTTATAGCGAGTTCAGCTTTCTTTTAGGTCGTGATTCATTCTCTGAGTCAAATCTTCTAAATCTTTAATATTTGGCTTAAGCTGTTTCTCCCTTTTCACTTCTACCTATCATAGATAAAACAGACTCAACTAAGTATGTTTAGATTTATTGAAATGGTGGATATCACAAAGGTCATCAACATATTGAGTAACACTGCATTATTGAAAATGTAATTATACTTTTGAGTATCATAAGGTAATTGTATCCTAAGTATAGTATCATTCCAACAAAAAGAGTATAAATGCACATTGACCTAACGCAAGGGCTTATAAAAGACCACATAATCAAGCTTGCCCTCCCCGCCGTTGTAGGTTATTTTTTTCATACCATGTTTAATATTACTGATACTTTCTTTGCTGGTATGATTTCTACACAAGCACTTGCTGCACTCTCACTCTCTGGATCTGTCTTTTTTATGCTTTTAGCCATTGCGATAGGTATGAGTGAAGCAGTTACTTCACTTGTAGGAAATGCTTTAGGAGAGAAAAACACTCAAAAAGCACAAGATATTACCTTGCATGCTCTAGTATTTGCAGCTGTATTATCTATTGTTCTTAGTATTTTTGGTGTTTTAAGTGTACCTTATCTCATTGCTGCATTAGGAGATCCATCTTATGTTGTAGAAACAAAAGAGTATATTAACCTCATTCTCTATGGAGCTATATTTTTCGTAGGCTCTTTTTTCTTAAATGCCCTACTCAACTCCATTGGCGATACAAAATCATTTAGAAATATTCTGATATTCACCGCTTTTTTAAACATAGGACTTGACTACCTTTTTATAAAGAACTTTGAAATGGGTGTCAGCGGTATAGCCTTAGCTACTATCATCTGCGAATTTATTGTTATGCTTTATCTCTTTTACAAGTTCAGACAAACAAAACTCTGGAGTGGCTTTAGAGAGTTTACATACAACTCAAACTATATAAAAGAGTTACTAAAACAAGGTATGCCACCAAGTGTAAATATGTTCATGATGGCGTTTGGAATGTACATAATCACCTACTTCATAGCACCTTTTGGAAAAGAGGCTGTAGCCGCGTTTGGTATAGGAATGAGAATCGAGCAGATATACCTTATGCCTATTATAGGTTTAAACATAGCAGCTCTGGCTATAATCTCTCAAAACAACGGAGCACAAGCCTACGACAGAATAAGACCAACTTTACTTCTAGGTGTAAGATATGGATGGATTATCAGCACTATAGGATTAAGTGCATTTTTAATTTTTGCAGAAGAGTTAGCTGGACTACTAACATCTGACCCACTTGTAATAAAACAGACTGCACTCTATCTTAGGATTAGTGTTTTAGGTTCTTATGGTTTTGTTGTGATTTTTCTCTATATAGCGATGCTTCAAGGAGTTGGTAAACCGATGGTTATTATGCCTCTAAGCATATACAGACAACTCTTAGCACCCATAATACTCTTTAGTGTTTTAGCCTATGTGGGAGCAGATATTATCTGGTTTTGGATAGGACTTACTTTTATAATCTTCTCATCAGCTATCTTTCTTTGGTGGTACGGGGAGAAAATGCTAAAGTCTATTGATTTATCTTCCCAATAGCACACGAAACAAAACTTTTTGCCGTTGTAGAGACTGTTTGAAACTTTGAGAGTTCATCAGTTGTTAGTGGATAACCTATGCCTCTGAGCTTTAGTTTTAACTTCTCTAAATCTTCATCTTTAACAGCAAGCGTTATCTCTCTTGGTTCTACTTCTAAATTTACGCTAACTTCGCCAAAATCCTCAAGTAATGCTTTACTCAAAGTTCCTGCACAACCACCGCACTTTACATTTAACACTTTTAATACTCTTTTCATAATAAATCCTTCACTACTCTTTCATTTTTCATTTTCTAATTATAGTGAAAATATGTGTAATCAGTGTGTAACTTTTTCTTTAGCACTTTCTATTTCTTAAAAAAAAGTTTAGTAAAAGAGGTTTGAATGAGTTTGAATCTTTACTAACTGTGATTGAGGGGAATTCTCTCTTTATCTCATATTTTACTAGTTTTATAATTCAAACAATAAACTGCCAATACATAAATCTGAGCTATCAAACCTAATGTTACAAAATAGAATATTTGATTAGAAATCAATAAAAAAGCATGTATTTAAGTTAGTACCACAAACTTATTCTTTAAACTTGTATTAACTCATAAAAGACATTATACGAAGGAATTTAAATGATAAAAATAAACACAAAATTAGCAACACTTAGTGTTGTAGTAGCAATCGCATTAGGTGGTTGTGGTGGTAAAAGTGCTCTTGATATTAGAGAAGAGAAAATAAATGCAACACAAGAACAAAATATTAAGAATATGCAAGCAGTTTCAGAACTACAAGCAAAAGAGTCAGCAAAACTAGCAGCAGGAAATGCAAGAATAGATGCTGAAAATGCAGCTAAAGCAAAAGTAGATCTAGTTGCAGACAATGCAGCTGCAGGTATAGATCTAAACACTACTAAATAAGCTATCTTTTTCTCGTTCCCAACTTCTAGTTGGGAATGTATATTACAATCTGTTTATGTTGTAGAAAATGGTGAAATTTTATCGCAAAAAGCTCTTGAAGATATAGAATCTATTGCTACATATACAGAAAAAACTTTTCCCAACTAGGTCACAAAGTTCCTGAACTTGATTATAATAACATTCGTGAAATATTTGTTTATGTATATAGACTGATTTATAAAACATAGTAAGCAATAAATTCCCGAGTTTCCATAATAGTAATTATTTCTAAAATAAGGGCTCGTCAAAATGAACAAAACAACTACCGATTCGAAAAACCTCTTAGCACTTAATAAGCCTAAGGGTTATATTGTCACACGCTCTGATGAACGTGGACGAAAAACAGTTTATGACCTTTTACCTGATTGGGTTTTTGATGACCAATGGATGCCTATCGGTCGCCTTGACCTAGAATCTAAAGGGCTTTTACTGTTCACAAGAGACGGTAAAATCGGCAATGTATTAACCAAGCCTGGAAATTGTGTCAAGATATACGAGATATGGGTCAGAGGACATGTAACAGACGAACATATTGCAACTGCTTTAAAAGGAGTTGAGAGTCCACACGGTCTACTCAAAGCTCTTGTGGTTCAAAAGATAGGTATGGGTGGCGCGAAAACAAAACTCAGAGTACAAATTGACGAGGGGAAAAATAGACATATTCGCCGATTATTTGGAGCTATGAAAGACCCAAAATTTGGAACACCATTAAAGGTCGTAAGTTTAAGTAGAGTCAGTATTGGTAGTTTCCAACTCAACATCGAAAGTGGTAAGTGGCGTTACCTTACACTCGGCGAAGAGAAAACACTAATGAATAAGCTCAATTAAAAGATATAATCACACTATGATAAAAAATAAAATTGCTATTATCGGTGCTGGTCCTGCTGGTCTTATGGCTGCACAAGTCTTGTCTGACGCAGGTTACACACCGACGGTCTTTGACGGGAAGCCTTCTGCGGGACGTAAGTTTTTACAAGCGGGACGTGGGGGCTTAAACCTTACTCATGCAGAAGAATTTCCTCTCTTTAGTAGTCGTTATTTTGAAGCAGAAGATTTTTTACAACCTGCCCTAGAAATCTTTGGCCCAAATGAAATGCGCTTGTGGGCAAAAAATCTTGGCTTTGAAACCTATATTGGCTCTTCTGGAAAAGTCTATCCAGTAGATAAAAAAGCAGCACCCTTACTGCGTGCCTGGTTACATCAACTAAAAGCAAATAATACTCAGTTCAAGATGAGACATCGCTTTATTGGTTGGTCAAAAGACGTTTGGCAGTTCCAAACACCTGATGGTATAGAGGATTATTCGTTTGATGCAGTGATTTTGGCTTTAGGCGGTGCTTCATGGCCGCGTTTAGGTTCAACAGGTACTTGGTCAAGTATACTAGGAGACAATGCTCTTAAGATAAGCCCGTTTAAACCAGCGAACATGGGTTTTAATGTGACTTACTCAGATATATTTAAAGAGAAGTTTTCAGGCACTCCACTCAAAAATATAGAACTCAGTTTCAGAGATATTAACGGTAATCTTCACTCAAAACTAGGTGAACTCTTAGTGAGTGAGTATGGTGTTGAGGGTAGCTTAATATATACATTTTCTAAATTTCTTAGAGAGCAAATAGAACAAAACTCTCCTTTTACAGTTTACTTAGACCTCTTTCCTCATCGAGCAGAAAGTAAGTTAAAGCAACAGTTAAACGCCAAACAAGGCAAGCAGAGTTTGAGTGCCTCTTGGAAACGCTTAGGACTAGATGGTGTTAAGGCTTCTTTATTAAGAGAGGTCTTAGCAAAGGATTTGTTAAGTAAGCCTGACTTAGTGGCAAAAACACTTAAAAAGTTTCCTCTAACCTTAGAATCTCATCGACCGCTTGAAGAAGCTATTAGTACAGCTGGTGGCTTAGCGTTTGAGAACTTAGATCAACACTTGATGCTCAAGGATTTTCCTAGAGTATTTTGTGCTGGAGAGATGTTAGACTGGGAAGCTCCAACTGGAGGCTATCTGCTAACGGGTGTTATGGGGCAAGGTAAACAAGCCGCCCTAGGTCTTTTGAAATTGTTAAAGAAATAATCCAAATCATTGGAGAAAAATATTCATGTACCATCATCGTCTCGTAATTTCATATAAGGGCACTAGCTACTTTGGCTGGCAAGACCTAGGTACAAGTCAAGATAAGAGTACCATACAGGGAACTATTCACCAAGTACTCAAAAAAATCTGTAAATATCAGAGCTGTACTATTTCTGCTGCAAGTCGAACCGATGCTGGTGTCCATGCACAGGGACAGGTTGTAAAAATCACTATCCCTTTAGCAATAGAATCAGAAAAACTTCAGCTTGGCATGAATTCACTATTGCCAGATGACATCCGTATTTTGCAGTGCCAGCCCTGTAGCACAGAATTTAATTCGAATAAAGATGCTAAGAGTAAAGAGTATCATTATTACTTCTGTACAGACACTATCTACAATCCAATTTTCAATGATATTGTTATGCATATTCCCTCTAATAGTACAAAATCACTTAATATAGAACATATGCAAGAAGCCTGTAAACTCTTCATTGGTAAACATAATTTTTATAGCTTTGCCAAACGAGATACCAATATGAGTTCAACTGTTCGTACTATTTTAAGCTGTGAAATATTGCAAGCACACCCTTTAGCCTTTGGTAATAATATTTACTATCTTAAAATTGTAGGCAAGGGCTTTTTAAGGTATATGGTTCGGTATATTGCTGGTGCTTTGTTTGCGCGGGGGAAAGAGCAAATAAAAATGAGTGATATTAGTGAAGCACTCATGAACCAAAAAGAGGACAAAATCAGTTCCAGAGCCAAGTCTAAAGGGCTACATTTGATTCAAATTTGTTATTAATGTAAAAAATAAAACGACTTATCTTTGATAGCTAATAAAAATTACCTCTCATAAAGAACTCTAAACTTCTCCTGTGAAACTTTCGACTCTTCAGTATGCATTTCGAAGCTTAACTCATTAAGACCTTCTACTCCTTTGAAGAGGTCTATCTCTTCTTGTGTCAAAGGCCAAGGCGAGTTTTAAGGGTTCTAAATAATGACATCTATGGGTCATAAAGACAGCCTTAAACGCGGTGAGGTTCAATACCTTAAAATAAATGCTCTTGAGGATAGCCACTTCTTGTTTATAGAAATGGCAGTTTAGTTTTTCTCTCTTAACCCGGCATAAATCTTTCGTATCACAGGCACATCTATACACAATAGTTCTGCCTCATCAACGATATATTTTGTCAAAACATCTAATTCTGTTTGGCGATGGCATTGAAAATCTCGATGCATAGAGGTAGTAGTGCCCTTGGGAAAAGAAGCAGCTATTTTGAGGGCTTTTTCTGTTTCATTTTTGATATCTATCCCTTTAGTATTTGCTACAGATACAATCTCTTCGAGGAGAGTTTTAGTCTCATCATAGTGTTGATCATGAACTTCTTTGATACTAAGATTATAGTACGATGTCATAGATGCAAATGCACTAATAAAGAGATATTTTTTCCAAATAGCAATCTCTATTTTTTCAGTGAAAGTTGAAGGTATATCAGCATCTTTGAATATATAATCGATATAGAGGCTCTCACCAGTCCAAGTAGTATCACCCAAAGTGATAGCAAATACATCTCCTTGTTTGTGGATAATTCCTGCTGATTGAATTGATGAGAGAATGTAAACGCAAGCATTTACGACTTTTGCATCTAGTATACTGTTTATAGTTTTTACATTATTAACACCATTAGCAAATGACATAACTACTGTCTCTGCATGAATGTTTTTTTTGAGAGGGAGAAGTGCTTCTACGATAGCATAGCTCTTAACACAGACCAAGATGAGATCAAAAGTACCTTCCACCTCTTCTGCTGTACAAACATCTGTGGGAGTAGCTATAAATTCACCATCATCTTCGATTACTTTTAAACCATTTTGTTTCACTGCTTGAGCATGTTTGCCACGAGCAATGAAAACTATCTCGTATTTTTTCTTTTGTGTGCCGATTAAACTACATAGTTTTGCTCCTATATAGCCACCTACTCCACCAATTCCTACTACTGCAATTCTCATTAAATTTTCACCAAAATTCTATCAAGCCAACTTGTAGTCAAAACTCTTTTAAATCCGCCCAGAAGATGTGTGGCCAAAGTGTTATAGTATCTAGGTTTTGGCTTTTTAGATTCTAGTGCATGTATGATATTTTCTATAACTACATCTGAACCTTTTGTAAAAAAATCATCTTCTTCTTTGTCTGTCAAGAGTTCTGCCATATATTCTTTTTGGAAAACACTTCCCTCTAAGACTACATGTTGTTTAAACTTTTTGACTGCATTTTTTCTAAAATCAGATTTAACTGGACCTGTATTTATACTAGAAACATATATATTAGTTCCTAACAGTTCTTGACGCAAGGTATCAGATAAACCTTCTATGGCATATTTTGAAGCATTGTAAGCTCCCCGAAATCGTAAAGATATAATGCCTAAAACAGACGAGTGTTGAATAATTCTGCCATAACCCTGTTCTCTCATAATTTTAACACTTTGACGTGTGAGCTCATGTAGTCCAAAAAAGTTAGTTTCAAACTGCTCCTTTAACACTTCAGTTGTTATATCTTCTACAGCACCAGGTTGACCATATCCAGCATTGTTAAATAGAGCATAAAGTTCACCATTTTCTTTGGTTATCATATTTAAAACTTCTGTTATATTATCTCTTGATGTAACATCTAAGACATAAGTGTCTAAGCCCTCATTTTGAAGTCTTGTAACATCATTTTCATCTCTACAAGTAGCATATACTTTATAGCCATTTCTATGAAGATAATGAGCAGTGTCATAACCAATACCGCTAGAACATCCTGTTATAAGTATAGTTTTCAACTTCTCATTACCTTATAAACACTAGAGATAAATTTTCTTTTATTGTTTTTTTCATAATTTTCCTTTTTAACTACAGTAAGTTGCTAAAATTCCAGACTTGATTGCATTGTAAGTCTCTTCGCCTTTTAACTTTTTAACGATTGCAAGAGCAAAACAGATAGCAGTAGCAGGTCCACGAGATGTCATAATATTCTCATCTTCTACGACCATACTTGTATCACCCTGATAACCATCTCTTTTTATCTCATTTTCAACTGATGGATAACAAGTGTACTTTGATTTTAAAACGCCAGCCTTGTTAAGGGCAAAAGGAGCGGCACAAATAGCGGCTATATTTTTGCCTTTGGCATCCATCTCTTTTAAGATTCTCTGTACATTTTCATCATCTGCTAATGCATGTGTTCCACCCCATCCACCAGGAAGAACTATCATCTCTATCTCATCCATTGTAATGTTTTTAATCTCTATATCTGCTTGAATACTAATACCATTTGCACCTTTAACTAAACTCTCTTCATTCAAAGAGGCAAACACAACTTCTAGCTCTGCACGTCTCAAAATATCAACTATACTAACTGCTTCTATCTCTTCAAATCCTGTTGCAAGTGGAACTAATATTTTCATAATTTCTTTTCCTTTATTAAAGCCATCTTTTTTCATAGTTTATCTTTCTTACTCTTTTTTTGTCTTTAATCACCGCGTTTACATAGA
>CAZPRE010000080.1:0-8480 GCA_964588875.1 uncultured Sulfurimonas sp.
TTTTAATATTAAATAGTTTCAATAGCTTTTTATCAATAATCATATCATTGTAACTAGTATTATTTATCTCAAAATTAAGTGCATCCGCAATAATAGCAGTTGTCTTTGGCATAACTGGGCTTAACATAATCGCAGCTTTTGCCAAAATATTTGCAACTAATGCAACAGTTGCAAGAGCTTCATCTTTTTTATCTTCTTTCATTTTAGTCCACGGAGCATGCTCTTCTATTGCTTTATTTCCAATAGAGAAGAGTTTCCATAGTTCCTCAAGATATCTATGAGTCTGCATGTTTTGCATAAAAGGATCAAGGTTTCCTAGTGCTTCATTCATTGCATCTAACTCTTTAGTATGATATTTTTCAACATTTACACTATCTATCTCAAAATCAGAATATTTTCCACTCATACCAATAATACGATTTAGTAGATTACCAAGATCATTACTTAGTTCTGAGTTAATTCTATCTATGAAAGCACGCTGAGAAAAATCCCCATCTTGTCCAAATGGAACTTCACGAAGCATAAAATATCTTAGGTTCTCTTCACCATAAGCATTTGCAACCTCTTTAGGAGCGACAACATTTCCCTTAGACTTAGACATTTTCTCGCCATCTCTAGTCCACCAACCATGAGCTCCAATGTGCTTAGGAAGTGGCATATCAAGACTCATTAGAAATGCTGGCCAGTAAATAGCATGAAAACGTAGAATGTCTTTACCTATAAAGTGAGTAGTGTCACCCGCCCAAAAATTCATGTTTGCATCGTCTTTTCCATATCCTAACGCTGTGATATAGTTCATAAGTGCATCTAGCCATAAATACATAACATGCTTGTCATCATTTAGACTCTCTGGCATTGGAACTCCCCACTTAAAAGATGTACGAGTTACAGAAAGATCACGAAGTCCGCCTTTTACGAAGTTTATAACCTCGTTAGCACGTGAACGCGGTAGTATGAAATCAGGATTATTTTCATAATGAGCTAGTAGTCTATCTTCATACTTAGAGAGTTTGAAAAAGTAACTCTCCTCTTTAATGATGCTTGTAGTTCTTCCACAATCAGGACAAAATTCACCATCTTCTAGCTGTGTTTCAGGAAAGAAAGTTTCACAGCTTACACAGTAATGACCTTCGTAAAAATCTTTGTAAATATCACCCTTCGCATACATAACTTCAAAAGCTTTTTGAACACCGATTTTATGGTCTTTGTCCGTTGTGCGAATGAACTGATCATAAGAAATTTCAAACTCATCCCAGAGGTTTTTAAAAGTAGCACTTATTTCATCAGCAAACTCTTGAGTAGGCTTACCAGCTTTAGCAGCAGATTCTTCTATCTTTTGACCATGTTCATCTGTACCAGTTACAAAATAAGTTTCATTACCCTTAAGTCTTTCATATCTAGACATAGTATCAGCAATGAAAGTTGTGTAAGCATGCCCAATGTGAGCTTCGCCATTTACATAGTATATAGGTGTTGTTATATATTTACTCATTAATTATTTCCTAATTATTAAAATTCGAATCCGCCTGTCTCGCCTTTGGACATGCTGTTATAAACTGATTTTATATACTCAGTTCTAAGATCACATGAGAGGTAATGCTCGCAGTCACTACAACTCTTCATGTTTTTCTCTACTTGACAATCTTGTAGTTTGTTAATCATCTCATCTAGATGATCTTCAAACTTATCCTGCTTAGGCGTGTTTTGCATAAACTTCTTTTACTCTTGCTATTTCATAGTTTGAACCAAAAAAACATGGCGATGTCCCATGAATATTATCATGCGAAAGACTCATAATATCATCATTCATACCATCAATCGCATCACCACCTGCCAACTTATATATAAATGCAAATGGATAAACTTCAAAAAGCTTTCGAAGTTTACCATCTGGTGTGTCTGATGTAGGAGGGTAGCTAAATAAACCACCACCTTTAAGTAGAATTTGATGTAAATCAGGAACCATTCCTCCTGAGTAACGTAAGCGATAACCTTCAGCAAAAAAACTATCAACCATCTTTTTATGGTAGGGTTTCCAATTTTGTTGTGTTCCACCAGGAGCATTTATATTGCCTTTTTCTTTAAGGCGAATCTCTTTTACAAACTCAAAATTATTTCCTTGAAGAAGGTGTATCTTTACTTTTGAGTGTGCAAACACCATCTCAACACGAGGACCATAAACAATATAACAAGATGCTACCATATTTGGTGCACCCCATTTGTTTTCATATATGCCAAAAATTGAACCAACGCTAAGGTTAACATCAATAAGGGAAGAACCATCCAGTGGATCATAGGCAATAAAATACTTACCTTCATTTCTGATTAACATTTCATGCTCTTTCTCTTCACTTGCTATAGTGTGAACGGAAGTAACTTTAGAAAGCTCTTCTTCTATTATTAAGTCACATTGTATGTCTAGTTGTAATTGTGTATCACCAGAACTATTCTCTTTTTGAGAGTAACCTATATCTTTTACATCTATTGCATCTTTTATTCTTATGGCACTTCTCTGAATAGCATCAAATATATCTCTCATTTATACTTCCTTTGCATTGTTTAATATCCATAAAATCACTTCATCTGGATTGTTTAAGTCTAGTATATCAATGCCATTTGGCATTTCATATTCAGCTGTGTTTATTGTACCATCTATTGCTAGTGCATTCATATATGGAAAGTAATCACTATCAAGAGAATTTCTAAATACACTAATACGAGGCAGTGGTAGATTTTTCAAACCTTCAACAAGTAAAATGTCAAACTTATCAAAAAGTCTAATCATTTCATCAATCTCTTTGTTTTTCTTTGAAAATAAAGTTGTACGGTTAGGGGAGGTTACTATAACTTCTGCACCTGTATCGCTAAACTTATAGCTATCTTTTCCAACAACATCAAATCTAGCCTTGTCACCTGGATCATGTTTGATAATAGCCACTTCTTTTTTATGCTCGTTTATAAGTTTTCTAGCAACTTTTAATATAAGAGTTGTTTTACCGCTATTGGATGGTCCTGTAAATGCGACTGCTAATCTTTTGCTCAATATTTTTCTTTGTTTTAAAATTTAAGAGATTATACAAAAGAAGAGTTTAATAAGATATAATTTCATAAACTTTCTTTGGACGAAATATGAAATATATTCTAATTACTTTAACTTTTTTACTTTTTATGAGCGGATGCTCCCACCAAAATGCTTTTACCAAGTTTAAGATGACTCAAGAAGAGGAATTTTTAGCTGCGAATACTCAAAGTTCAAAGATTGAGTCTGCAGATAAGATAGAGGGTGTTTTTACGGCTATATATTTAAATAATGTCTATAAGGAATCATTTATAAACGATGAGAACTTTCTTATTGCCGTCTATATGAAAAACCCTGAAACTCTTTATAGTTTTAAGCTCAACAAGAAGTCTCCATTGAAAATTAAGAAAATTGAAAAACTCCAAGAGTTTGGTGAATTTACACAATTGATGAAGACAAAAGAGAAATGGAATGAGTACTATTTAGTGGTATTTTCAACACAGGAGAAAAAGTTAAATCTTTCTATAGAGAAAGAGAGTTCTTTTTCCGCTGAGTTGCTGTATCTAAAAGATTAATAATCGAGATTTCTTCACCCAAAATCTGCTTATACATGACATAGTTAGCTACAACCCTTTTACCATACTCTCTACTCTGCGAGTTGGCCATTAATTCCATACTTAAAAATGGCTCATACTCTCCATCTTTAAAAGCACCGGTTTTCAAGTGTTTCTTTAAAAATCCAAGACCACCGTTGTATGCATATGCCATATAAAGAGGGTGACTTAAGGATTTTCTCATCCACTCTAGATGCTTGAGGGAGTATTCTATATTTTTCTCGGGAGTGAACATATCTTTATATTCTATCTCCTCTTTTGCTTTTTTAGCTATATCATCAACCAAGAAAGGCATTAGTTGCATCAATCCAAGAGCATATGAACGCGACAATGCTGCGGGTATGTAGTTACTCTCTTGGCGCATTATAGAGTAAACAAGAGCTTTCTCATCAGTCGAAATCTCTGTTAAGTATTCATTATACGGCATTATATATCCATGCATATTAAAGCCATAAGCTTTTTCCAAAACAAACGACTGTACTGGAATCATGTTTTTTTGCTGATATGTTTTAGAGAGATCAAATAGCTTATCTTTTGGTGTTGAAGATATCTCTTTTAAAATTCTATTCCATGAAAAAGGGTCTTGAATATTTTTAGGACTTAGTTCATTGTTTATTTTAATAGATGTAAAATAATTAGCCACTTTCTCATCTAATACCTCATAAGCATAAAGTGTATATATATTTATATCTGTACTTAAAAGAAGTCTGTTTAAATATTGTTTGTCTTTGCTGACTTGATACATCCAAAAAAGGTTTTTATCTTTTTTGGATCTTCTTGTAGTCTTTTCGAATGCAACTTCCAAATACTCAAGAGCCTTTACTTTTTTTTGATACTTTAGAGCATGTAATGCTAACATAAAGTTACTATCTGAACTTATTTTTTTAGCATCTAGATATAAGATAGACTTTTGAACCTTATTTAAATTCTTATCCCTTGTTACAATCTTTAAAAATTGAAATATCTTTGTAGACTCAGTGAGTTTATCCATAAAGCTCTTGTTGAAATATATATTAAGGTTTTTCTTACGGTAGCGAGAACCAGTTGTGATAAACATCCTTAAAACTGTATCTGCATCATATTTTTCATAAGATTTTTGTGTGTGTTCTTCACTTTGAATTTTAAGTAAATCAAGGCGCCACTTATCAGTCACTCTCCTGGATATTTCAACCCTTTCATTATTTGTCATATTGAGTGTTTTATAAGAACTAATAGCAAAATCAAAACATTTTTGATCTTTTATTTTAAGTAACTTATTCTTTCTCTTGCAGGAGATTTTATACAGGAGTTCTTCATTATCGCTTTTTTTTAAATATGCTCTATTGAGCTTAGAGTGCTCGCCTAAAATTTGCTCATATGCACTATCTGCTTGATTGGATGTAATATCTTGTTTAAAATACTGCCATATAAGAAAGTTTTTAGCACGACTTGAAGGTTTCTGGTCGATGTCTTTAAGTGTTATATCCGCAAGAAGTGATGCGGTAATAACACTCAGTAAAAAGAGTTTTTGTATCACTACCTATATTGAACTTGTGATTGTGGAGAGAAGCAAATTAAATACAATTATTAAAACTTGAAGACCTACAACTATAATTAAAGGAGCTAAATCCATCCCACCAATGTTTGTTTTAACAACTTTTCTGACTAGAGAATAAGCTGGTTGTGTAATTCTTGATAAGAACTGTACAATAGGGTTATATGGATCCGGATTTACAAAGCTTAGCAAGGCAGCAACAATCACTACCCATATGTAAATATTGACTAGGCCTGTAAAAAGACCCCCTATTTGAAATAATGCTATTCCTAAATCACTCATTTAACAATCTCCCCTATATAGTTTTTAAGATATTTATATATATCAGCAATTTCTGGACCATGTTCTTCACCTATCAGTAGTAAACACAATGGTTTAAAGTAGTTTTCACCTCTCAATCCAGTCTTTTTCATAATATAATTTTTAAAGTCATCATACTCATCAAAGTAGGGTGCTGATTTTATAGCTTCAGCCATTAGCTTTGCTGATTCTATAAATTTCTCTGGAATCTCTTTTGGAGCAAAGATAGACTCTATTTTAGTTCTAAGTTCTTTTGTAGTACCAACTTCTTTAAGAAAGACACGTGCAAGTTCACCTATCTCTTCATCAGCAAATCCTACATAACGCGATAACTCTTTAGTATCAAGATTTAAAAGATGTTGTTTATTTATATCTTTTAAAGCATTAATATCGAAGTGAGCAGGGGATTTAGAAATCTTTTCTAAATCAAACCAAGATAAGGTGTCATTCATCTCAAAAATTTCTAGAGGAGGCTCGTTTCCTATTGATATTAAATAATTTGATATAGCTGAAGGTAGATAGCCTTCTTCAAGTAACCACTTAACGCTTGAGGCATCATCGCGTTTACTCATCTTTTCACCCTCGTCATTTAAAATAATTGGCAAGTGTGCATACTCAATCTTCTTATCATAATTCAAAGAGGCCCTAACATGCTCTTGTTTAGGAGTATTGCTCATATGCTCTTCACTGCGTATAACAATAGATATGTCACTCAGCATATCATCGACGGCACATGAAAAGTTGTATATAGGTCTTTTGTCTTTACTCATAATAACAAAACTATCAACAGTATCTGGAGTAAATATTTTATTACCCATGATTTTATCGTCAATAACGATATTTTCATCTGGTCTAGCAATTCTTATGGTAAAAGGACTTGTGTTATCGATTACAAGTTCTGCTGGAAGATTTCTACATGCATCGTCATAGCTATATACTTTTTTAGCTGCTTTTGACTCTTCGCATTTATTATCTAACCACTCAGGAGAACAAAAGCAAGAAAAAGCTTTTTTCTCATGTATTAGTTGTAATGCCATTGCTGAGTGAAAACGCACACTTTCACTTTGATAGATAACTTGAGAGTATTCAATTCCAAAAAGAGCTAGCAAGTCAAGTATTTCTTGATCTTTAGCATCTATATTTTTCTCTTTATCAGTATCTTCGATACGAACAAGTAAATCCTCTTTTCTCTGTTGTGAAACGATGTAGTTAAATATTGCAACACGAAGGTTACCAATGTTCATATCACCTGTTGGACTAGGTGCAAATCTAAGCATGAAAAATCCTATAAATAATTTATGGAATTTTAGCAGATTATTGTTAATAGTAAGCTGTGAATTTTAAGTTTATTTGATTGTTTTTTGAATAGATAAGTGGTGACCCCGAGGAGAATTGAACTCCTGTGACATGGATGAAAACCATGGATCCTAACCGCTAGACGACGGGGCCACTTTCAACAATTATTGTTGAGCCGAAATTATATAGATTTTATACTTAAATTTATATAAATCTATAATAATTTCTAGCTAATTAGAAGACTATTCGTAAAAACTACGAAGTGCTCTAATGATTACAGCATTCTTAGAAATGCTTTCCGCTTTTGCATTGTCGTTGACTGTTTCATAAAGATCTAAAGGAAGAGAGATTGAAAAAGTTTTCGTTTCAATTTTTTTCTTCTTTGTAATCATTGCAAGTACATTTGAGAGAAGCTCGATAATCTTTTTAGTATCTATTGGCTTTTGAATAAAACTATTTACTCCAACTTCAATAGATTCAGAAATTTTTTCTATATCGTTACTTGCAGAAATAACAATAATGATTTGGCTTGGATTCTCTTCACGAATTCTACGAGAAAGCTCAATACCATCCATGCCTGACATAATTATGTCTACAAAAACAACATCTGGCTTATTTTTATTATATACAGCTAATGCTTCTTCACCATTAAAACATGAATGAACATCAGAGAAAAAGTTTTTAAAAGTAGAACTAAGTAACTCATTTGTTACCTTCTCATCCTCTACAATCATTGCTGTAAGCTTTTTTGTTTGTTGTGTTAATTGTACTAAATCTACGTTTACCATACTAATATCCTATATAATGTAATTTAACAACAGTATACTTAATAAAAGTTAACAATGATTATGTTCACATAAAAGAATATAGTTTATTCTTGTTTCTTGAATTGCTCCAGCCATTCTATGTCACTATCTTTTGATGCCTCTTTTTGAGAAAGCAAGGAATCAATAATACTAAGTAATGTCTTTTCATCCATAAACTCTAATAGATTCGGATTAATGGAAGTAGGGTTTATTCCATCATATGTATTTAATAGATTTTGTATATCATCTATTAATTTATTTTTTCTTGTCATTATTTCTCCATGCTTGATTAAAACTCATTTTGTTATTGTTAATATCATCTATTAGTTCAACTAAACCGACTTTTTTCATAATTAATTTAACTTTCTTGGGCCAAGTTTTCCGATAATTAAAAGAATGTGGAATGCCACCTATTCTATCTATAAAACCTACATTAGTACTCATACTAAATAATATTTCACTGTTATTATCTTTAATAAGTTTATCGAGCCATATTCTACTATTTTTAAAAGCTTTATTATTTGATTTTTTTACGATCCATCTAGTGGCGAAGTCGTTCAAACATGTTTTATGTGCTTGGGTTTTTAGCTTACTGTTATATTTTAAAAGCTCAAGATTGTCTTTTGTACCAGCATACGGAGTAGGTCTATAATCGCGTTTGTAACTTCTGGGTCTCTGTTTCCAAGATAGATCATCTTTTGAATGCTTACCTATCTCATTTGGATCGAACAGTACAGCTTTTTTAGATGTAGAATAGGGTAGATACAATATAGGAAGTTCAGAATCGCTTTTAAATGCTCCTAGGCTAAGTATATTGCCAGTTATTTGAGATACATACCCAGAGCCATATCCAGATTCAAGTCCTGCTATCGCTAAAATTGCTGCTGCAGGTAAATTATGCTTTTTTGACA
>CAZPRE010000081.1:0-8429 GCA_964588875.1 uncultured Sulfurimonas sp.
TTTTTCCTCTTTTAAAAGCTCTAATACTAGTTTGGTTTTCAACTCTGTTGAATAAGTTGTTCTTGTTCTACTCATTACAATACCCTCTCTTTTTTCTTATTGTTATTTTATCGTTTTAGAAATAACAATCTCAAAAATGTTGTTTAGTTTTATTGGGGCAGTATAGTCGGGAATATGTTTTTAATGTGAAACTTAAATTGCTTTAAAGTACTTGTTTATTGGGTTTGTTTAGATGATTGATTGGTGGAGACGTGCGGGATCGAACCGCAGTCCTAAAACCAGTTTTCTATGACGTCTACATGTTTAGAAAAGTTGTTAAAGTTTAATTTTGCTTCACACAACTTGCAAGGCTACACAAAACGAGTCTCAAGGTTCATATAAAGCTGAGACAGACTTTATATATATCTACATAGGGGTTATACTTCGAGTCCGACTTATCTAGAGTCCATCGGTGAAGCAGCCCGTCCTCTAAGAGGGGGTAAAACTTATGCTACTGCGTAAGCTGGGCGGTAATTTGTATTGTTTGCATTTAAGCAATAATGAGCCGCGTAACGGAAGTGCTCAGTCCGACATGCAATCATAGACTACTAGCTCCAGTCGAAGCCATGTCGTCCCCATAGATATATCAAATATTTATTAAAGTTAAAAGGGATTTGATATGTAAAAGTGGTGGCAAATCTTAAATTATATCCAACCAGCAGAAGTATAGCAGATAATACCAATAATAGGAATGTTAGAAAATAGATTTAGTTCAAAAAGTGTTAATTGAGAGATGAGTTGAACTGCAAACGATTTTCAATAAAACTTAAATAGTACTTAAACTGTAAATTATCTTTTACCATATTTTTCATATAGATAATTTATGTTATAATCAATTAAAGAGGGGTGTAAATGCTTAAATATATGATAACTGTATTCATTATTTTTGTTTTAATATTCTTTAGTCTTAAAAATAATCAGTTTAATGGCAAGTCCTTAAAATTTGGTCTTTCAATGCCAAAAACTGGAATTATGCATGCTGTTGGTGATGCTGCCTATAGTGGTGCTAATGCATACTTTTTGCATGCAAATGACAATAATCTCCTTGGTGATGTGAAAATTGAACTTATCGTTTATGATGATAAATATGAGTCAGCACCTACATTAGAGAATGTTAAAAAAATATTACCAGATATTATAAATTCAGAGATACCTTTTATTGCTCCATTGACAGAGGCTTCTTTCTTAAGAGATAAAAATGGAGTCAATATTGTTAATTTTAGAAGTTCTTATAAAGAAGAGGTTGACTATATAGTAGAGTATTTACGAAATAGAAGAGACATTACAAAGTATGCTGTCTTTTATCAAAATGATGATTATGGGGAAGAAGGTTTTGTTTCACTTTTTTGTAATATATCTTTTAAAGATGCAGATGAGATGATAAAAGAGTTAGACTATAATACTCAAAATCTACTTTTCTCCCAAGTCGCTCCAAGTTATATGGATAATTCAAAACCTGTTATTCTAGAGTACAAAAAACTAATGCAAATGTATTATCCCCAGCAACCATTGAGTTTTAGATATCTACAATGAAAATTAAAAATATATTATCCTACATTGATAAGGTGCCTTTTACATATAAGACATTTTTCTTACTCTTTATTATTATAGGAGGCATGATACTAATAATAGGCTTGTCTCAAATATCTATTTATACTGTAAAACATGACTTTGATATATTATTTGAAAAGAGAACCAAACCGATTATTAAACTTGAAGCTATAAAAGATGCATATTTAGTGAATATACATGACACTCTATATGATGTTAACCATAAAAACATCACGGTAGAACAATCGTATGATGTTCTAAATTTAGGGAAACAACTTATTGAAAAGAACTGGGTGAAGTATTTAGAAATTACTTTTTCAGAAGAGTATCAAACATCTTGGGTAACTAAAATAATAAAAGACTTTTTTATTATAGGTGATCAAGAAAAAAATACTATCTTGCAAAATAGTATCATCTCTCATATAAATGACAAACATATAAAAATAGACTATCTTGTTAGCGAGATACTCTCAGAGTTATCAAAAGAAAACTATGAGAAGGCAATAACACTTATAAATAGTGTTGATTTTGAGATAAATACTATCTCCATATATATTACTAACCTAACTAATTATGATTTAAACATGGCGATAAATGAGAGAAGAGATACACAAAAAGTATTTAATACTCTATCTATGATTTTAAATATTTCTATTATATGGGTATTCCTGTTTTCTATCATTCTTTCAATTGTAATAATTATACATTTTAAAAGACTTCACTTTGGTTTAGAAGATGCTGTAAATGAAAAAACAAAAGAGCTTTTAGCATTAAATGAGTCACTAGAGAAAAGAATAAGAACAGAAGTGGACAATTCACGAAAAAAAGACTTAATAATGTTTCAGCAATCAAGACTTGCTTCTCTAGGTGAGATGATTGCCAACATAGCACATCAGTGGAGACAACCACTGGCTTCACTTATGATGATAGTTCAAGGAATACAGACTAAGATGGAGTTAGGAAAATTGACTCCCCAGATTGTTGAAGAAAAAGTAAATGATGCTATGTTGTTAGGTAATAACATGTCAAACACTCTTGAAGATTTTCAGAATTTTTTCAAGCCAAATAAAAATAAGCAAGAGTTTTTTTTAAAAGATTGTATTGAACATTCCTTAGAACTCTCAAAATATATTTTAGATAAAGAAGAAATAGTTTTTCATCTGAAAATATTACATGATGTAAAGATGAATGGCTTTTATAATGAACTTTCCCATGTGTTTTTAAATATTATTTCTAATTCTAAGGATGCACTTATTCCAAAAGACCATAAAAAACTTATAGAGATAGTAGTTAAAAAATCGAAAAATAAGATAAGAATAAATATAATAGATAATGGCGGCGGGATAGACGAAGTGATACTACCTCACGTGTTTGAACCATACTATACAACCAAGTATAAAAGTGCCGGTACAGGTATTGGACTTTACATGTCTCAACAAATTATAGAAAAACATATGCTAGGTACAATTGAATGTAAGAATATTTATTATAGAATAGAAGATAAAGATTTTGAGAACTGTACTCTCTTTACAATTACAATTCCTGTTAATGAAGGCGAAAAAAACAATGACTAGAAATTTAAATATACTTAATGAATTTAATGTACTATATTTAGAAGATGATGACTCTCTACTTAACCAGACAAGAGACATGTTAAGTGACTTTTTAAAAAATGTATATGCTGTAAAAACTTCGCAAGAAGCAATGCAGATTATAAAGCAAAAGAGGGTTGATGTAATTATCTCAGATATTCTTCTTGAAAATGAAAATGGAATAGATTTTCTAAGAGTATTAAAGCAAGATAAAAAAATTGAGATACCAGCAATTTTAACAACGGCTCATACCGATACAAAATATTTGCTTGATGCCATAAAACTAAAAGTAGAAAACTACATAGTTAAACCTATAAATCTAAAAGAGTTACTAAACACTCTTCATGACATACTTTTACCACTTATACAAGAGAGAGAAATACAAAAAAACTCAAATATCATTAGGACTATATCTGCCATAACTGACTCAAAACAAGTTGAAGTCATTAGGTGTATACTGGATAATCTAAATGAAAAAAATGAACTAATTGCTTCGTACAGTGAGATTATGCAAAAGGTTTCTATCTCTAAACCAACTCTTATAAAGCTTTTTAAAGAGCTTTCAGAGAAAAAGATTTTAGTAAAAACTGCACATAAAACTTATAATTTTAATGAAAAAGCATTAGATCTTATATAGGTAAAAAGTATTTGACTAGAAATTTACAATGTCTCGAACTGATTTCCGTCATCACTGTCCGAATAAAATTGTCATAGGCAAATACTCTTTATTATCATAACTATATAGGAGTATTTATTAAATATAACTTAAAAAGTAAAATATTTTTTACTCTATTAATCTAGTTTTAACTTTATACTAGTAAAATACAAAAAACATTAACCTATGGATTGGGTGTACATAAATGTAATGAACTCTTTTACTACACTTCTTACACTTACTCCATAAAATACTTTATAAGGCTAAATATGAATAACGAATCTAAATTAACTAAATTCGTTCAAGCAGCTGGTTGAGCAGCAAAAATGGGTCCGGGAGATCTAAAACAAACAATTTGCTCACTTATACCAGATGACGAAAACATGCTTGTAGGATTTGAAAACAGTGAAGATGCTTCAGTTTATAAGATAAATGATAATGAAGCATTAGTTCAAACTGTTGACTTTATAACACCTGTTGTTGATGATCCATTTATATATGGAAAAATCGCAGCAGCAAACTCTCTTTCAGATATATTTGCAATGGGAGCAGAAGTTAAAACTGCTCTTAATATTGTGGGTTTTGACAAGACTAATCATGGCTATGAAGTTTTAAATGAAATACTACGTGGCGGTAATGAAAAGATAAAAGAGTGTGGTGGAGTTTTGGCTGGTGGTCACACCATAGAATCACCAGAAATGTACTATGGACTTAGTGTTACAGGTATGATACATCCAAGTAAGGTACTAAGAAACAATACTCCTAAAATAGGACATGTTTTAGTACTGACTAAACCGATAGGTATGGGAATATTAACGACAGCTATTAAGAGAGATTTACTTAAAGAATCGACTGTTTTAGAGACTGTAAAAGTTATGGAAGCTCTAAACTACTTACCATCAAAACTACTCGCAGAGTATGATGTGAGTGCTTGTACCGATGTTACGGGCTTTGGTCTACTTGGTCATGCTTTAGAGTCTACAAATAAAAATGTATCTCTTAGTATAGAGGCTAAGTCTGTTCCTGTTATGGCAGATGCATTTGAGTTAGCAGCAAGAGATGTAGTTCCCGGTGGAAGTAAGAGAAACTTGAAGTATTTAGCAGACAAGGTTACTTATGTAGGAGACGCAACAAAGTATGCACTTATGTTATGTGATGCTCAAACATCAGGTGGTCTTTTAATATCTATGAATGAAGATGATGCTAAGGAATATGTAAAAAGAGTAGAAGATTTGACTTTTGGTTATGCATGTGTGATCGGTTCTGTAATTGCTAGAGGGGATAGAGAGTTGATAGTATACTAAGTTTGGTGAGAAGGCGAAGGAATCGAACCTCCCGAGGCTTTGTCAGCAAAACCTCCAATCAGGGTTGAAACCTGTGGTGCCCACCAGGGTCACATGCCCCCCAAGTCTTGTACGAGAGAAGTTTACACTATAAAAGATAAAAACAATCTAAAAAGGGTAAAAATGTTTTTACTGAAATCTATTCCTAAAGTTGATAAGTTCATTGAAAATGAAAAATTCGATGATTTATCTTCTTCACTTATAGTTAGCATTACTCAAGAAGTTCTTCAAAATTTAAGAGAAAATATTTTAAATAATTCTATAGAATCCTTTGCAGAAGAAGAGTTAGTTCAAACAGTCTTACAAAAATATAAGAAACTTACAAAACCATCACTTCAAAAACTTATAAATGGAACTGGTGTGATAGTTCATACTAATCTGGGGCGAAGTCTCATAGATGAAAAAGCATTTGATAGAGTTAAAGATATAGTCACCGGTTACAACAACCTAGAATACGATTTAGCTAAAGGAAAAAGAGGGGAGAGATACTCTCATATTTCAGATGTCATATGTAGAGTTCTTGGCTGTGAAGATGTACTTATAGTTAACAATAATGCAAGTGCAGTCTTTTTAATTCTAAATACCTTTGCAAAGAAAAAAGAAGTAATTGTAAGTCGTGGTGAACTCGTAGAGATAGGTGGAAGTTTTCGAGTTCCAGAGGTTATGAAACAGAGTGGTGCCAAACTCGTTGAGGTTGGAGCTACAAATAAAACACATCTACATGACTATAAAGACGCCATAACAAAAAAGACATCAATGCTTATGAAAGTACATAAATCAAACTATTCAATAGAAGGATTTTCTAGTGAGGTAGAGTTTGCAGATATAGTAAAACTTGCAAAAGAGAAAAACCTCATAGACTACTACGATATGGGAAGTGGACATCTTGTCGATTTACCTTATGGTTTAGATCAGCATGAACCATCAGTTCTAAAATATATGCGGCATAACCCATCACTTCTAAGCTTCTCAGGTGATAAACTATTAGGAAGTGTACAAGCCGGAATAATTGTAGGTAAAAAAGAGTACATAGATAAACTCAAAAAGAATCAACTTCTTAGAATGTTAAGGGTCGATAAGCTTACTCTTGCACTACTAGAAGAGAGTATTACCTCTGTTTTACTGGGCAAGTTGGATGAAGTTCCTACTTTAAAGATGCTATTTACACAAGTGGACGAACTCAAAGATAATGCACTCTCTTTACAAAATGCCATATCTGATATATGCGAGACCGAGATTATAGAAACTAGAACCGTGATAGGCGGTGGTACAACACCAAATAGAACAATTCCAAGTATCGCACTAACTATCAAAATAAAAAACTATAAACAAAACAAAATGGAAAAATTATTTCGAGAAAATAAAATAATTGGTCGTATAGAAAAGGACAAGTTCTTACTTGACTTTAGAGCTATACAAAAAAATGAAATAGTACAAATAATAAACGCGGTAAAAGAGATAGCAAATGTCTAACTTTATCATAGGAATATGCGGACATATTGACCACGGTAAAACAGCTCTCATTAAAGCACTTAATGGTTTTGAAGGTGATACAACAAAAGAAGAAAAAGAACGCGGTATTACCATAGACCTTAGTTTTTCTAACATCGCACAAGATAATAAAAACATTGCATTTATAGATGTTCCAGGACATGAAAAGCTTGTTAAAAACATGATAGCGGGAGCTTTTTCTTTTGACTGTGTACTTATAGTTGTAAGTGCGTTAGAGGGTATTAAACCACAGACAGTAGAGCATCTTGAGATTTTGAATTTACTTGGTGTTAAAAATGCAGTCTTAGTTGTTACGAAAAAAGACTTGATAGAAAAAGAAGAGTTGGAAAAAAAGCTTTATGAAGTAGAAGAATTTATATCTAAATATGACTTTGATTTGAAGTTTAGTATGGGAGTTTCTATTTTTGATGAGAGTTCGATAGAGAACTTAAAAGAAAAACTCTTTACTTTAGACGCAAGTACAAAAATAGAAGAAAACTTCTTTAGATACTATGTAGATAGAGTCTTTAGTGCTAAGGGTGCTGGTACTATTGTTACCGGAACTGTACTTGGAAAACCTATAGCTGTGAATGATAAAGTCTTTATCTGTGACATACTTCAAGAGGCAAGAGTAAAAAACCTCCAAGTTCACGGTTTAGATGCAGTGATTGCCAATATATCAAACCGTACTGCGATAAATCTAAGTAATGTAGATGCTAAGAGTATTAAACGCGGCTCTGTGATAAGCAAAAAAGGATATCTCAGAGGTTTTGACTCTGTAGATATCTCATTTACTGCACTCAAAGATAAGTTGCTTCATCACAACAGAAACTATTCAGTTTATATAGGTTCTAGAAAGATAGATGCAAAGGTATTACTATATAACTCTGAGGAGTCTTTGAGCGAAGGTTTTGCATCTATCAAGGCTAGTGAAAATATTTTTAGCATATATAATGAAAAGCTAATCATAAGAGATGGAAATTTTACAGTAGCGGGTGGTGTTGTATTAAATCCTGTGAGTGACCCAATGAAGAAGTCTCAAAAACTCTGTTTACTAGAAGCACTACAAAGCAAGGATATACCAAAAGCTTACTCTATACTACTAAATGCACATAAAAAAGGTCTAGGTTTAATCTCATCTGCACAGCGTTTCGCACTCTCTCATCAAGAAGCACTTCAAAATGCTAAAGAGCTTGAAAACTGTTTTGTAGATGAGAAAGAGCTTATTATTTACCCTATCTCCACTAAAGAGATAATTTATGAGAATATAAAAAGTATATATACTAAAAACCAGTTTGCACTTCTCTCAAATTCCTCTATAAAACTTAGACTAAAGTGGGCAAGTGAAGGTTTTATAGAACTTGTTTTAAAAGAACTTGTAGCTGAAGAGTTTTTAGTAAAAGATGGAAATCTTTACAAAAATGCAGACATAAAAGAGGACTTTATAAGCTCTCTAGAACAGGTAATGCTAAAGCGTCTAGAAGAGGAGGGAATATCTCCAACTGCTCCTTATAACATATATGATGACTTAGATATAGATAGAAAAATGGGTGATAATATTTTAAAATCACTCTCTTCTAAAAAGCTGGTTATGAGAATGCAACACAATCTTTTTATGCACGCTAGCAGTCTAAGTGGACTTATAAATGATATGAATGATATCATCAAAAAAGATGGCTATATAGATATAAAAAACTTTAAAGAGAAACATCTACTAAGTAGAAAATATTTGATTGCATATTTGGATTACTTAGATAA
>CAZPRE010000082.1:0-8387 GCA_964588875.1 uncultured Sulfurimonas sp.
TATAGCAAAGCAGAAGTAGTTAGTAATTCACTTATTAATGAGGATAGACTAAGCGTTAATAACTTGTAGTTTTACTACAAGTTTACCATCTTTTTGGTAGATATCAAGTTTAGAGTCTATCGGAAATTTTTGCTCTTTTAGAATACCTTGAACAGAGTGTAGTACATGTGCAAAGTTTTGAAACATCGGTGCCACTATATGATCAATATGATCTTTCTTTAAAAGTTCTGTTAGTACATTGATAGCACAATAGTAGACACTTTTGTTGACTGAACGCTGTATTATATAGTCATGCATAATATTAATATTATTTTTAAAAACTTCTTTATCTTCGTTTGTTAGTGTCTCACTATCATTTGCACGTTCTATATTATGTGCTATTTCTTTTTCTACATCATGGTTCTCTTTTTCCATTAAAGAAGATATATCAGGACATATTTTAGAAAGTTCTTTTAGAAGTTCATCACTATTAAACCTTGTTGTATCTGCATCATAAGTATAAGTTTTATCTTCAAAATAGTCATGGCTTATGGCTTTAATGAGTTGAACAACGATATTTAAATAAGAGTACTTATCATCTTTGTTGTTATCAAACTCTATACCAGTATGTGAAATAATTGGTTTTGGACCAACATATTTTAACTCCATAATTACCCCTTTATTATGTTAGTTGATGTTATATCGACTGTTATAGATTAAACGTTAAATCTAAAGTGCATAACATCGCCATCCTGGACAATATACTCTTTACCTTCAAGGCGCATCTTACCAGCTTCTTTAGCTTTCGCTTCTCCACCTAGTTCTATGTAATCTTTATAGGCAATAACTTCTGCACGAATAAAACCTTTTTCAAAGTCGTTATGGATAGCTGCCGCTGCACGAGGGGCAGTTGAATTCTTCTTGATAGTCCAAGCACGAACCTCTTTAACGCCTGCTGTAAAGTAAGACATTAGCCCAAGTTTATCAAAACCCTTATGGATAATTTGATCTAGTCCAGATTCTGCAATACCGAGTTCGTTTAAAAAATCCTCAGCTTCCTCAGGCTCTAGCCCTACAAGTTCTTCTTCTACTTTTGCACAAATTTTAATGAGTTCACAGTTATTATTTGTAGCATGTTCTCTAAGAATAGTTACATACTCGTTATCACCAGTATCTTGTTCTTCATCATCAAGACCATCTTCATCAACATTTGCACCATACATAATCTCTTTAGAAGTTAAAAATCTGACTTCTTGATTAAGTTGAGCAAATATGTCACTATCAACTTCGGGGAAGTTTCTAGCCATGTTTCCATCAGCTAAAAATTCTATAAGCTCTTCTGCCATCTCTAGTGCAGCTTTAGCACCTTTATCTGCTTTTGCTTGTTTTTTAAGTCTGTCAATTCTATTTGAAAGAACTTCCACATCAGCCAAGATTAGTTCAGTCTCAATAATTTCAACATCACGAAGAGGATCAATTGAACCTTCAGTATGAACAATGTTCTCATCATCAAAACATCTGACAATATGAAGTATAACTTCTGTTTCACGAATGTTTGAAAGAAATTTATTTCCAAGACCTTCGCCTTTAGATGCACCCTTAACAAGACCAGCAATATCAACAAAATCTAATGTTGAGTATTGAATTCTTTGAGGATTAACAATTTTAGCTAACTCAGTTAAGCGTTTGTCTGGAACTGGAACGACCGCTTTGTTTGGTTCGATTGTGCAAAATGGATAGTTTGCCGCTTCTGCATTTTGTGCTTTTGTGAGGGCATTAAAAGTTGTTGATTTGCCTACGTTTGGAAGTCCTACAAGACCGATTGCTAAACCCATTTATTCTCCGATATATATTAAAAATTTTTCTTAAATTAATGCAATTATACTTAATAAACCTTATAACTTAACAGATTGTTATTTTTTCCTATTTATCTCTGTTTTTAAAATGGTAACTTGGACATTATAATCTCTTTTTGATCAACATATTGCTGACAATCTTCACCACCTAGTTTTACACAAGTCTGTTGCCATCTCCATAAGAGGTTAAGCCGTAGAGTCTACCTTTAAATTTATCGGTAACTATAGTGTATCAGAGTCCTTGTTTTTGTACTAAAATGAAAAAATAAAACTTGTTTTTTGTGTGATATCTACTTTCTCTACACCTAGTGCAGGTTTTTCATCTACGTCATGGTAAAATACAAAACTTAAATAGAGTTCTTTGTATATATTAACATTTAACTCAATAGCATGAGATAGAATATAATCAGAAAATTCTTCTGTGTTTGGTTGGTAATAAAGTACATAACCAATGCTAGACTTATTAGCGAAATTTTTTGTATAAGCAAAGTAACTATTTATTCTTAGATTTACCTCATAGGGGTCTGTATCTGTTGTGTAATGTATAGATTCATAAAATGTGCCAATGCCTACATATAGCCTACCGTAGTCATTATGCAAGAACTTATATCTTAGACCACCTCCGCTAAGTACTCTATTTTCAATTTTAGTAAACTCATTACTTTCTGATTGTACATATAGCTCCCAGTCAAAAATTTTTTCATACAGAGTGTGTATGTATCTTAGGTGGGCATAGGATTTATTTGTATTTCTCTCACCAGATGCCTCTCCATAGCTCCCTGAAAAATCACTCCATATTACATAACTTTTATTATTGTCATACTGTAATAAAACACCAGCATTGTACTCATCTTTTTCGGTGTTTCCTCGCTTTGTTTCGAGCGATGCACTTATTTTTCCACTAAACCCTGGTTTATTTCCAAGTTCAACTGGTACGATTGTCATAATCGCATTTGCAATACTTGCTGATAGTAATAATACTATTATATATTTCATATTTATTTGATACTCTTTAAAAAGCTACTCATAAAACGTACACCAGAGCCAGTTCCACCATATACATTACAATCCCATGGAGTTTCTGTGTAGGCAGAACCAGCAATGTCAAAGTGTAACCACTTCTCTTTGTTCTCTTCTTTAACGAATGCATCTAAGAACATTCCAGCTGTTATAGCTCCACCATAAGGTTTAGAAGCTACATTTGATATGTCAGCTATACCGCTTTTAAGAAGTTTTGCTAGATGTTTGTTAAATGGTAAGTGGCCGATAAGCTCACCAGATGCACTAGCAGCACTCATCATAAAAGAGTGTTTGAGCTTTGTAGAGTGTCCCATAACACCAGTAGTGTATTGACCAAGTGCTACCATACATGCACCTGTTAGTGTAGCAAAGTCAAATATATAGTCCGCGTTTACCTTCTCTTGAGCATAGTCTAAAACATCACAAAGAACTAAACGCCCCTCTGCATCTGTGTTTCTTACTTCAACAGTTGTTCCGCTTCTTGTAACTAACACATCATCAGGTTTGTAAGCATCACCACCAATCATGTTCTCAACTGCACCAACAAAGGCATGAATTTCAATATCTAGTTTCATTTCACTAGCAGCTTTAATCATTCCAAGAACAGCACAACCACCAGCCTTATCCATCTTCATTGTTACCATTGAAGCAGCGGGTTTTAAACTTAATCCACCACTATCGTAAGTTAGACCTTTTCCAATAAGAGTAATTACTTTTTTAGGATTTTTAGGTTTATAAACAAGGTGAATTAGTTTAGAGTCATGACGAGATGCACGACCAACTGCAAGCATAGAATTCATCTTCTCATCTTTGAGTTCTTTTTCTCCTAAAATTGTACATTTTAGATTATTCTCACGAGCTAACGTTTTAGCGATATCTGCAAATACTGGAGGGTTTAGGTCTTCAGGAGTTGTATTGACAAGGTCACGAGTATAACAAGTTGCCTCAGCTATAATAATAGCTTCTTCAAAAGCATCTTGCATCTCTTTGATATCTTCACAAAGAAGAAGTGCATTTTTGAATTTTGTCTTTTTTGGTTTAGATTTATAATTTTCAAAGTCATAACCACCAAGAACAATACCTTCTACAATAGCTTGAATATTATTTTTTTGCACACTAAATGCAGCAGACTTATAGTTTGCAGCTTTTAAGGCTTTAATAGCAACACTACAAGAACTTCTAATCTCATCTACGCTTTGAGTCTCAACACCACAGATTAGATTTTTACTCTCATGTAAAAAGCATATAGAGTCAGCAGATGCATTAAATCCAGCAGTCTTTAAAAGTTTTACTTTCTTGTGAGACTTTAGTTCATCTGCTGTGATAAACTCTACTCTGACCGTTGTCTTAGAATCACTCATTTTATTATTTAAAAGTTCTATATTCATTTTACTTCCATTAGTTTAAATTATTTACTCAGATGATAGCTAAAAGAGTATAAAGGAGAGTTTATTTATATGATGTAGAGAAGGGTCATAAAGTAGTGAAAAAGTGAGCCTGCTAAAACAAAAAGATGCCAAACAGCATGGTAGTATGGTTTATGGTCTTGAACATAAAAATAAACACCAAGAGTATAAGCGAGTCCACCAGCTATAAGGAGGTATAAACCACCATCAGCAATAGATTCTCTTAGGGGTACTATAGCAATTACAATTAACCAACCCATAACTAGATACAGGATGAGAGATAACTTCTCAAAGCGGCCAGGATAGGCAAACTTCATATATATTCCAAACAAAGCCACTAACCACTCTGCTAAAGCAATAGGGTAACCATATGCTGAATCTCCAAGCATAACGAGTGTCATAGGGGTATATGTACCTGCAATTAAAAAGTAAATGGCGGCATGATCAAATGTTTGAAAAAGTTCTTTAAGTTTTTGATGTGTTAGAGCATGATAGATTGTAGAAGAGCCGTACATAATGATAAGAGTTGTTCCATAAATAGCAGAACTTATAACAGCCATAGGTGAACCATTTATAGCAGCATAAGCTACTAAAACAGTTAAACCTATAATACTTAGAAAAAGTCCAACGCCATGCGTGATAGCATGCCATATCTCTTCGGCTAATGTAAAGTTATTTATCTTATCTTCTTTAATCAAAGTGAAGTATATCTTTGGCTTGAATCATATCTTTATCACCACGACCTGAAAGGTTGACAATGATAAGTTTGTCTTTAATATTTTTCATATTTTTAAGATGTGCAACTGCATGAGAAGATTCAAACGCGGGAATGATTCCCTCTTTGCGAGAGAGCCAAACGAAGGCGTCTAAAGCTTCCTCATCAGTTACATGATCATAAGTAACAGTTTTATTGTCATTATGAAAAGAGTGTTCTGGGCCAATTCCTGGATAGTCTAGTCCAGCTGAAATTGAGTGAGCCTCTAAAATCTGTCCATCTTCATCTTGAAGAGTATAAGACATTTGACCATGAAGAACTCCAGGACGACCTTTTTTCAAAGAACATCCATGTTTATCTGTCTCAATTCCAAGTCCACCAGCTTCAATACCGATACACTCAACCTCAGCATCTTCTAAAAAGTGCTGAAACATCCCAATGGCATTTGAACCACCACCAATACATGCGATGATATGATCTGGCAGTCTGTTCTCTTTTTCAAGTATCTGTTGGCGTGCTTCCCAGCCTATGATAGCTTGAAAATCTCGCACCATCATAGGGTAAGGGTGAGGACCCGCAACTGTTCCAATGATGTAAAAAGTGTCTCTAGCATTTGTTACCCAGTGGCGAATAGCATCGTTCATAGCATCTTTAAGTGTTTTACTTCCAGACTCTACCGCATTTACTTTTGCACCTAAAAGTTTCATTCTAAAAACATTTAATTCTTGCCTCTTAGCATCTTTTGCACCCATAAAAACTTCACATTCTAGCCCAAGAAGTGCACAGATTGTAGCTGTTGCAACACCATGTTGTCCTGCTCCAGTTTCTGCTATGACTTTTTTATAGCCTAGGCGTTTAGCCATTAAACCTTGGGCGATTACATTGTTAACCTTATGAGCACCCGTATGGTTAAGGTCTTCGCGTTTAAGATAGATTTTACAATCTAACTCTTTTGAAAGATTTTCAGCAAAGTAAAGAGGAGAGGGACGACCTACATAATCTTTTAGGTAGTAGTGTACTTCCTTCCAGAAAGTCTCATCAAAACGAATTTTTTCATACTCGTTTTTTAATTTTTCAAGGGCTGGCATAAGTGTCTCAGGAACATAACGACCACCAAAAATTCCAAAGTGCCCATTTTCGTCTGGATCGTATTTTGACTTACTCGGTATATACATTAATTAACCTCTATAAGCGAGTAAACCTCAGTTTTCTCTTCTAGTTTTTTGATACCGTCTAAAAATGTTAATCCTATTACAAAACAGCACTCAACACACTCTGCACCAGTTTGTTTTACTAGAGTAGCAGCTGCGTTAGCAGTTCCACCGGTTGCTATTAAATCATCAATTATAAGGACTCTTGCACCTTTTTTATCACCAAAAGCATCTATGTGAACTTCTATCTCATCAACACCATACTCCAAGGCATACTTTTCACTAATGGTTGTATAAGGAAGTTTTCCTTTTTTGCGAATTGGAACAAAACCAAGACCAAGCATCTGTGCAAGTGCAGCACCAAATATAAAACCACGAGCATCAATTCCAGCTATATAATCAAGATTATAACTTTTGTAGCGTTCATGAAGGTGCTTCATTAAAACACCATAAGCTTCTTTATTATTAAGAATAGTAGTGATGTCTTTAAAAACCATTCCCTCTTTTGGAAAGTTTGGTATGCTTCTTATTGAGTCTTCAATAATCTTTCTATCACTTGGGCTTAATGTCATGTTTTTTTCCTTATAAAAGAGCGTCTATACGACTCTCTAGAGCTTTAATTTTACCATTGAGACGGTCAGTCTCTTGTCTGTGTTTTGAGTTACGAGATTTAAGAACTTTTAGTTCATTTCTGAGTTTTGTCAACTCTTCACTTAAAATATCCACATTCCCAAGAGCACGTTGAAGCTGAATCTGATATTTACGTATCAAGATTTCTGCTTCTTGAAGTGTTAGCTTCATTAAATCATTACTGCGTTGCTCTTTATTTGTAATACTTTTAAAGTAGTACATCTTTACAAATAACCAAATTGAAACTATTGAAAGTATTGTTAAAAGTGACCATTCCCAGAACATAATACTATCCTTCTATTTTCTCAACTCTACCACAGTGACGACCACCATCAAATGAGCCTGTAATCCAAGCATCAATTATAGACTCAGCTACACCTTTGCCTATAATTCTCTCACCAAAGCAGAGAATATTTGCATCATTGTGTCCACGTGCTACTGTTGCGGTATATGCATCATGACAAAGTGCAGCTCTAATACCAGCATGACGATTTGCTGCCATGCTCATACCTATACCTGAACCACAGATAAGTATACCTTGTGAAACTGGATCAGCTAAAACAGACTCTGCAACCTTATGGGCAAAATCGGGATAGTCAACACGCTCTTTAGAAAAAGGTCCTAAGTCAATAACCTCGTGACTTTTGCTTTTGAGTAATTCAACTGTATAATCTTTTAAATCAATTCCCGCATGGTCCGTTGCTACATAAAATTTCATTCTTGTCCTTTAGCTTGTAAGTAGTTGTAAAATTGTACTAACTGGTAAAATAAGTACATAATCTTTAATTGGTGTCATTAAAACTATAAGCACCACAATAATTCCATATCTTTCATTTTTATAGAAAAATTCAGCGACCGCGTTTATCTTATGTTTGAGTGCTAAATGCATTATAAAATGTGCTCCATCAAACTGAGGAATAGGAAGTAAGTTAAATACTCCTAAAACTACATTGATTACAAGCAGTTGATATACAAAGAGATATAAAAAGATATACTCTAAAGCATCTGCATTTGTTGGTCGATCCATAGTAACAAGTGCTATAGAGGCAAACGCGGCTAAGGTAAAGTTATACACAATTCCCGCTAAGTCTACCTGTATCGCCGCATTGTAGCCACCGCGTTTAATAACTGTTGCCATATTGATTGGTACAGGCTTTGCCCAACCAAACAAAAATCCACTCTCTCCACCTAAAAGCATAGGTAAAAAGTACATAGTAGCTGGAACAATAATAGTACCAACTAAGTCAATATGAGAAAGAGGATTTATAGTTAATCTTCCCGCATTTTTAGCGGTATTGTCACCATACATATAAGCAACCCAACCATGCATGATTTCATGTCCTATAATAGCTACGGCTAAAGCTAAAACTGCCGTTGCTATTTTGAGTAAATCAATAGATTCCATGGTCATCTTTATCTGTTCTTAGTCTCTCTGCTCTTGCAGGATCTAAGTTAATAGGCTCTTCTAAATCACTTGGAGTTTTTCCAATACGATTCCATCTGATTTCCCAGTTCTCATCAACAGAGAAGTAGATAAACCACGGAGTTCCTTCAATGTTTTCATAAGGAACAGCTCCCCAAAAACGGCTATCGTTTGAGTGGTCACGATTATCACCCATCATAAAGTAGT
>CAZPRE010000083.1:0-8292 GCA_964588875.1 uncultured Sulfurimonas sp.
ATGGCTGCAAAAAAGTAAAACTTTTTAAGCTCCCCTTCCCAAATAATTCATTTTTTTACAATTATTTTCACAATATGAATTAATATTTAATTATTCTTTAGATATTATTTCGTCAATAATAATTTACCAATATATACATTTACAAACAAAGGGAATAAATGAAAGCTGAATATTTACCGAAAAGAGAGGGTCTATATGATCCAGAGTTTGAACACGATGCCTGTGGAGTAGGCTTTGTTGCTCATCTAAAAGGTGAAGCTTCTCATAATATAGTAAGTAAAGGTATTGAACTTCTTATAAATCTTGAGCACCGTGGTGCAGTTGGTGCTGAGAAAAACTCAGGTGATGGTGCAGGTATACTCACTCAAATGCCAGATAAATTTCTAAGAAGAGTTTTAAAAGAAGATGGCATTCTTTTACCAGAGTTTTCTCACTATGGTGTTGGTGTTGTTTTTTTACCAAGAGACCCTGAAGCTTATTCAGAGTGTAAGAGTATTATTGAAAACTCAATCCAAGAGCTTGGACAAGAGTTTATTGCTTGGAGAAAAGTACCAACACAAAATGAAACACTTGGAGATACTGTTAAAAATGTTGAACCATATGTACATCAAGTAATTGTTAAACGCTCTTCTGAGTTGGCAGATGCAGAAGCATTTGAACGTAAACTTTTTGTTATTAGAAAATATGTTCAATCCCAAGTTTCAGCTTCAGATATAAACGGTACAGGTTATTTTTACATGCCTTCTATGTCGTATAAGACTATCTCTTATAAAGGTCAGCTTATTACAGAACAACTCCCTCTGTATTTTCCTGATTTAAGTGAGAGCGATTACGAGTCAGCTATTGCCCTTGTTCATAGTCGTTTCTCTACAAATACTTTCCCATCATGGCCTCTTGCACAACCATTTAGATACATCGCTCACAATGGTGAAATAAATACTCTTCGTGGAAATATTAACTGGATGAGAGCAAGACAATCTATGCTTAAATCAAAACTATTTACAGATGATGAGTTAGATAAAATCTACCCTTACCTCATCAATGAAACAAAAGGTTCAGACTCTTCTGTTTTAGACAATGTAATAGAACTCTTAACTCTTGGTGGTCGCCCTCTTCCTCATGTTATGATGATGATGATTCCAGAGGCTTGGAAAGATGAAGAGATGGATGAACAACGTCGTGCTTTTTATGAGTACCATGCAACATTTATGGAGCCATGGGATGGTCCTGCATCGGTGGCGTTTACAGATGGTAAATATGTTGGTGCAACACTTGATAGAAATGGTCTTCGCCCCTCACGTTACTTTCTTACAAAAGACAACATTCTTGTAATGGCATCTGAACAAGGTGCCTTAGAATTTCCAGCTCAAGACATAGTTCTCAAAGGAAGACTCCAACCTGGTAAAATGTTCTTAGCAGACTTAGAACGAGGTCGTATAATTAGTGATGATGAGATTAAAGCAAATATCTCTGGTATTCATAACTATGGCGAATGGATTGAAAAACAGAAAATAAACCTTGATGACTTAAAATTAAATAATGAAGTAAAACAACCAAACCATGAAACAGTACTCGAGCGTCAAAAATGTTTTGGCTACACACAAGAAGATTTAAAAGTAATTCTTGCACCAATGGCAAATACAGCATATGAAGCTACTGGTTCTATGGGTAATGATGCATCACTCTCTGTTTTATCAAATGCTTCTATAAACCTTTACAACTACTTCCACCAACTTTTTGCTCAGGTTACAAACCCACCTATTGATCCAATTCGTGAAGAGTCTGTTATGTCTCTTGTTTCATACATCGGACCACAAGGAAACCTCTTCCAAGAAGTAGATGAAGATAGAAGATTTATTAAACTAAAATCTCCAATTTTAACAAATGAGCAGTTTGAAAAACTTAACGGTGTAGATGAGTTTAACTTCCGTGCTAAAAAGATTAGTATACTTTTTGATGCTACAAATACTGGTTCTATGCAAGATGCTCTTGACTCTGTTATAGTACAAGCTAATAATGCTGTTAAAGAAGGCTATGAGGTAATTATTCTCTCAACAAGAGGTATCTCTTCAAAATTAGCTGCTATCCCTACTCTACTCGCTACTAGTGGTGTTCATCATCATCTAATTGCTCAAGGCATTAGAACAAAGTGTGGTTTAGTTATTGAAACTGGTGAAGCAAGAACAATTCATCACTTTGCTACACTTATCGGTTATGGTGCAAATGCCATCAACCCTTACTTAGCATTTGAGTCTATAGAAGATATGCGTTCACGTAAACTTATAGATGAAAACATTACACATGAACAAGCAGTACAAAACTACATCACTGCTATTGGCAAGGGTATCTTTAAAGTAATGTCAAAAATGGGTATTTCAACTATCCGTTCATATACTGGTGCTCAGATTTTTGAGGCTGTTGGACTTTCTCAAAACTTAGTTAATAACTACTTTAAAGGAACACCCACTCGCCTTGAGGGTATCGATATAGATACTATCGAAGAAGAGACTCTCCTTTGTCACTCTATTGCTTATCCTCGTAAGATAGTAGAAGCAAATGATTTACCTGTTGGTGGGCACTTTGCATATCGTCAACGCGGAGAGAATCATCTTTTTACTCCTGAAACTATATTTCTACTTCAAAACTCTACAAAAACAAACTCTTATGAGACATACAAACAGTATGCTAAACTTATTAATGAACCTCAAGAAAAGTTTATTACACTGCGTTCACTTCTAGACTTTAAGAACAAAAATTCTATTGACATTAGTGAGGTAGAATCAGTTGAGTCTATTATCACTCGTTTTGCAACTGGTGCTATGAGTTATGGTTCTATCTCCGAAGAAGCACACACTACTCTTGCTATCGCTATGAACTCCATAGGAGCAAAAAGTAATACCGGTGAGGGTGGAGAAGATTCAGCAAGATTTGGGACAAACAAAAACTCTAAAATCAAGCAAGTTGCATCTGGACGTTTTGGAGTAACTGCTTCGTATTTACTAAATGCCGAAGAGATTCAGATAAAACTAGCACAAGGTGCTAAGCCGGGTGAAGGTGGACAACTTCCAGGACACAAAGTAGATGAAATTATTGGTCGTACTCGTCACTCAACTCCGGGTGTTGGACTTATTTCTCCACCACCACATCACGATATTTACTCTATCGAAGATTTAAAACAGCTGATTCACGATCTTAAAAATGCGAATGTTAAAGCTCGAATAAATACTAAACTAGTTTCTGAAGTAGGAGTTGGTACTATTGCCGCAGGTGTTGCAAAAGCTCACTCTGATGTTGTACTTATCTCAGGTTTTGATGGTGGAACTGGAGCATCAGCACAGACATCTATCAAACATGCTGGTCTTCCTTGGGAGCTTGGTCTTGCTGAAACACATCAGACACTTGTGAAAAATGGTCTGCGTTCTCGTATAGTTGTACAAACAGATGGACAACTTAGAACTGGTCGTGACCTAGCAATAGCAACTTTACTTGGTGCTGAAGAGTGGGGAATTGCAACAGCTGCACTTGTAGTTGAGGGCTGTATTATGATGAGAAAATGTCACCTCAACACTTGTCCTGTTGGAATTGCAACTCAAGATAAAAGCTTACGTGCTAAGTACACTGGTAAGCCTGAACATATAGTTAACTATGTGAAGTTTATGGCGCAGGAGTTACGTGAAGTGATGGCAGAACTTGGATTTAAAACTATCAATGAAATGGTTGGTCGTACAGACAAACTTAAAGCTCGTGAGGGAATAACTCATTGGAAGGCAAAACATCTTCAACTTGAACGTCTTCTACATAGAGTTCACCTTAGAAGTGATGACACCGCGTTTAACACAACTTCTCAAGATCATGGACTAGATATTGCGCTTGATAACAAACTTATAGAGCTATCACAACCCGCTCTACTAAACGCGACTAAAGTAAAAGAAGAGATTAAACTACGTAACGTTAACCGTACAGTTGGAACAATGCTCTCAGCAGAAGTTACTCGTAAGTATGGCGAAGCAGGTTTAACAGATGACACGATTCACTTTAAAGCTAAAGGAAGTGGTGGACAGAGTTTTGGTGCATTTGTAACTAGCGGTATTACTTTTGAAGTAGAGGGTGATGCAAATGATTACTTCGGAAAAGGTCTTTGTGGTGGAAAACTTATTCTCTACCCTCCTCACAATGCTACATATGAAGCAAATGAGAATGTAATTTTAGGAAATGTATCTTTTTATGGTGCAACTAGTGGTGAGTCTTACATCTATGGTTTATCAGGCGAGCGTTTTGGCGTTCGTAACTCAGGTGCTAAAGTTGTTGTTGGTGCTATTGGCGATCACGGTTGTGAGTACATGACAGGTGGTCGCGTTGTTATCCTTGGTGAAATTGGTAAAAACTTTGCCGCTGGTATGAGTGGTGGTATCGCTTATATTTACGATAAAGACAACTCACTTTCCAAGCGTGTAAACAGAGGAAGTGTTGATTTAGACAGAGTTGAGACACTTGAAGATGAGAATGAACTCAAAACTATGATAGAAGATTATATAAAATACACATCTTCTAAAGAAGCGGTAGAGCTACTAAATAACTGGGACTCTTCAAAGAAAAGTTTCATAAAAGTTATGCCGGTAGATTATAAAAGAGTTCTTAAAGAGAGCGCAGAAAAAAAGGAGGAGGTGTAAGATGGGAAAAGTAACGGGATTTTTAGAGTATAAACGCCAAAATTTCTCTCTCGCTCCAGTCTCTGAGCGTATTAAACATAACAGTGAGTTTACAACTCCTCCATCAAAAGATGAGTTAGAGACACAAGCTGCAAGATGTATGGACTGTGGTGTACCATTTTGTCATAGTAACTATGGTTGCCCTGTTGGTAACATTATCCCTCACTTTAATGACTTAGTCTATAAAAATGAGTGGGAGAGTGCATTTCACTCACTTATGAGTACAAACAACTTTCCAGAGTTTACTGGTCGTATTTGTCCTGCAACTTGTGAGAGTGCTTGTGTACTTGGGATTAATGATGATCCTGTAAGTATCAAGGGTATTGAGTATTCTATAATCGAAAAAGCTTATGAAGAGGGCTGGATGAGGGCTCAAATACCAACAGTTTGCAGTGGTAAAAAAGTAGCTATTGTTGGTTCTGGTCCTGCAGGACTTAGTGCTGCAAACCAACTCAGTAAAGCTGGACATGCTGTAACTGTATATGAGAGAGACAAACGAATAGGCGGACTTGTTCGTTACGGTATTCCAAACTTTAAACTTGATAAAAAAGATGTAGTACAACGCCGTGTAGATATTATGGCGGAGGAAGGTGTAGAGTTTATTACTGAGGCTCACATCGGTGTAGATATTTCTCTAAAATCACTTGAAGAGAAATATGATGCAGTAGTACTATGTGGTGGAGCATCTCTACCTCGTGACCTACCTATAGATAACCGTGACGCAAATAACATTCACTTCGCTATGGAGTTTTTATCTCAGTGTAACTCTCGTATAGAGGGTGAAGAGATAAAAAAAGAGAACGAAATCCTTGCAACAGGTAAACATGTAGTTGTTATTGGTGGTGGTGATACAGGTAGTGACTGTGTAGGAAACTCTGTGCGTCAACATGCCGATTCTATTACACAAATAGAACTTATGCCACAAGCTCCACTAGAGAGAACTGATGATATGCCATGGCCTACATACCCAAGAGTATTTAAACTCTCATCTTCTCAAGAAGAGGGATGTGACCTTGACTATAATATTCTCTCAAAGTCTTTTATCAAAGATGAGGACAATAATGTTACAGGTATTAACTGTGCAAGAATTGAGTGGGAAGGTAGAGGCTTCAAAGAAATAAAAGGAACTGCGTTTGTACTCAAAGCCGATGTTATCTTTTTAGCTATGGGATTCCTTGGACCTGAACAGACTGGAATGATTGAAGAGCTAAATCTTGATACTGACCCAAGAAGTAATGTAGCAACAACTAACTATGAAACTTCAGTTAAAGGGATCTTTAGTGCAGGTGATATGCGTCGAGGTCAATCACTTGTAGTTTGGGCAATTTATGAAGGACGAGAGTGTGCTATTGCAGTAGATGAATTTTTATCTGGGAAGACTACTCTGCTTAATGCAAGAAGTAAGTCTCTTTACGAGAAGTAAGGTAAACCTTACTTCTCTTTTATTTCTCTTTCCCATTCGCCTTGTGTAGCAACATCATGAACAGTCCAACCCTGCTCTTTTAAAACTCTAGCACTTATACTGCTACGACTTCCTGTTCTACAATAAACAACTATCTCTTTATTTTTTGGAAGTTTAATATTGCCTTTCATAATAGCTTCAATTGGTACATTTATAGCACCTTTTATATGCTTTTGATTAAACTCTTTAGCTGTTCTCACATCTACAATAATCGCACCATTTTTTACAGCTTCTCTAGCTTGCGTTAACTCTTCATCACTAATTTTTGAACAAGCAGAGAAGAGACCTAGTGTCAGCAGTAACAACAATATACAGATAATTTTTTTCAAATCAAATCCTCTTTATTTCTTAAAAACGGCATTATACTAGAATTATTTACAGCATTTGCGGTAGAATAACAAAATATTATAAACTATTACTAAGGATACTCAATGGATTTACAGACAAAAGCCCTTCATGCAGGCTATGAAAAAGACTCACAAGGGACTATGGCAGTTCCAATTTATATGACTACTGCTTATGAATTTCGTGATGTTGAACATGCAGCAAATCTCTTTGCATTAAAAGAACTTGGAAATATTTACACTCGTTTGAATAACCCTACTACTGACGTATTCGAGAAGCGTTTTGCTGAGTTAGAAGGTGGTGAAGCAGCTATTGCAACAGCTAGTGGAATGAGTGCAATTTTTTACGCTATTGCAAACGCGGCTGAAGCTGGAGACAACATCATCAGTGCAAAGCAACTTTACGGTGGAAGCTTAACACTTAATGCTCATACACTTAAACGTTTCGGTATTGAATCAAGATTTTTTGATGTTCATAACCCTAGCGAGTTAGAAGCTTTAATTGATGACAAAACAAAGGTTATCTTTTTTGAATCATTAACAAATCCTAGTATTGACGTTGCGGATATTGAAGCTATTACAGCTATTGCAAACAAACACGGAATTTTAACAGTAGTTGACAATACAGTTGCTACTCCTGTTTTATGTCGTCCTTTTGAATTTGGCGCAGACATTACAGTTCATAGTGCTTCAAAATATACTACGGGTCAAGGTCTTGCTATTGGCGGGATTATGGTTGAGAGAAAAGGTCTTGTTGATAAACTTAAGGGAAATGCTCGTTATGCTCACTTTAATGAGCCTGACCAATCTTACCACGGTTTAGTTTATGTTGACGTTCCTCTACCTCCATATACTCTTAGAACTAGACTTTCACTGCTTCGTGATATTGGCGCGGTTTCATCACCGTTTAACTCTTGGTTATTTATTCAAGGAATGGAACATTTATCTCTTCGTATGAGAGAACACTCTGCAAACGCACTTGCTTTAGCGGAGTATTTAGAGTCTCATCCAAAAGTATCTAAGGTAAACTACCCTGGATTAAAGAGTAACTCAAACTACGCTAACGCTCAAAAATACTTTGATAACGGAGCTTGTTCAGGACTTCTTAGTTTTGAAGTTTCATCATTAGAAGAAGCAACTAAAATAGTAAATGCGACTGAGCTTTACTCTTTAGTTGTAAACATAGGTGATTCTAAATCAATCATCACACACCCTGCTTCAACAACTCATCAGCAGTTAAACGAAGAGGAACTACAAGCTTGTGGCGTTCCATCAGGACTAATAAGAATTTCATGTGGACTAGAGTCTATAAATGACTTGATAGCTGATATGAAACAGGCATTAGAGGCATAGAAAGCTTCTAGGAAAAATATTTAATACCTAATGATGATAGTTTATCATTAGGTATTAAAGAGATACAAAATATACTACAGTATTTACATCTAATTTTCTCACACATAAACTTCACAATTTTAAGCTCATCTATGTTCTTTTAATGGATATATGAAAAATAATGCTCATATATGCTCCAATAAGAGCAATTATATTTTTAAAAGGACACTTTTTCTTTAAGAATAATAGTTTGAAAACTTGAAATATATTAAGAATATGGTAAATTCCCATATAATTTGATGAATATACTCTTAATCACTATTTTTAAGGGTACATATTTTTGTTCCTTTAAAAATATTATTTAAGGTTATTTGAACTATAATGGGAATAAATAAATAGTTATATCAAGGAAAAGCATGAATAAAATCACAAGTAGTATTTTAAT
>CAZPRE010000084.1:0-8278 GCA_964588875.1 uncultured Sulfurimonas sp.
CTTTGGATTTTCTTTTGCCACTCATACGCAACTCTTGTCACATCTTGCGCAATTTCTTCCGTTATATTCATCAATATCCTAGTCCTAAGGTGAACTACAATAACATTAATATCTTAAATTTTCTATTTATTTTATACTTTATTTACAAATTTGATGTTGGAAGTAAACAGATTAGTCTATAATCTGCTCTTTAAAATGACATATCTAGTTCTTGCTTACTGTAATTTTTAACCGTACTTTCAAAGAAGTTTGATCTTGTATCATTAAGCTCTGAATAACTCTTAAATATTTTTACTAACCCGTCACTAGCATTAGCATTTATATCATGCTCAATATTTAGTTCTCTTAGTCTATTAGATACTATCCAGTCCATAAAATTATCTATACTATCATGAGTAAACCCTAATACATTCTCACACGAATATTTTAGAAAACCTTTCTCTTCTTCGCCTGATTCTATTATAAGTGCTTTAGCCATCTTGTCGAGTTCAGTTCGGTTAAGTTTACAGTCTTCTATTATATGATTATAGATATTGACATATAAAGGTAAGTGAGAGCCTAATTCATTTCTACTAATCTCAGTAATCATAGATGCTGAACCTTTCATAGAATTTCCTAGTGCCCATATAGGTAAGAAACCTGCTGGAAAACTAACACCCTCTAAACATAAGTTAGCAATAGCCACCATAGCTTTATCTATATCTGTAACCTCACGATCTGAGTCAAACGCGGCATATCTACCATTGATTTTATCGGCTAGTTTTATTAATTCTGGGTCTGTTTTAAATAGCTCATATATTATTTCACTACCTAGAATATCATCACCTATAAAAGCATAACTATAGGAGTGCAATGCTTCCTCTGCAGCTTGAAAGGCTATACAAGCATTCGCAATAGGGTCTGTAATAATAGGGTTAATATTATCCATAATTCTATTTGTAACTATTGAGTCATTAAAGATTAACTTACCAAATACTAGCTCGTACATTCTGTACTCAGATGGACTTAGTTCTTTCACTGCTTTTTTGTCTTCTGTAATATTAACAGTTGCAGGGTTCCAAAACCTAGCTATTTGGCCCTCAAATATTGTTTTATATATTGTTCTACTTGGACTAACAAAGTTAGCGATTCCAGTTGGATTTCCATTTACTATTGAGTTTATAGTCTCTGTTGATTTAGGGTTATAAATTTTTTTGTTCATTGTTTTTCCATAATGTTTATTTATTATATTTTATCGTCATTTATATAGACTAAACAGCCACATAAAAGTATATTATTGATTGTAGCAAAATCAAGCATAGAAGCATGTAAATTCATCCATATTCACCAACTATTAATTTGACAAAATTCTATTTCGTCCACTATCTTTTGCCCTATAGAGTAAATCATCTGCTTCTTTATACATCATATCTTCAGTAACAATCTCTCGTGCAATGGGTGAGATATTTAGCAGTGCTAGACCATGGTGTCATGGCAATGACATCACTGTGTTTAGCTAAAACACCGATTTTACTGTCTCATCTGCAAAAAGTGAAGTTTAAATACTGTGGAAGAAGTTAGGTATAGAAGAAGATTTATTTAGAGGAGTGACACATTTTCAAATAGTATTTTCAGAAGAGTTATCTTCTGAAAAATTACTGAGAAAAGGAAATACTAGTTGTTTCCTACGAAAACACACATATCAACTAATCTTGCACTATATCCCCACTCGTTATCGTACCATGCTAAAACTTTAACAGTTTTACCATCTACAACACTTGTCATATCAGGGATGTAAGTTGAACTATATGTTGAACCGATAAAATCACTTGAAACTCTTTTATCATAATCAACTTCTAAAAGACCAGCAAAGTTTGTTTTTGAAGCTTTATCCATCGCGGCATTAATCTCTTCAATAGTTACATCTTTTTTAAGGTTAGCTGTTAAATCAACTACTGAAACATCAGGAGTTGGAACACGCATAGCATAACCATTTAGTTTACCTTTAAGTTGTGGCATAACTAGAGCTATTGCTTTAGCTGCACCAGTTGTTGTAGGAATCATATTTACCGCAGCAGCTCTTGCACGACGCATATCTTTAGGATGTTTTACATCAAGAATATTTTGATCATTAGTATATGAGTGAATAGTTGTCATTAAACCATTTTCAATACCAAACTCATCATCTAAAACTTTACAAATTGGAGCTAAACAGTTTGTAGTACAACTAGCATTTGAAATAATTGCTTCACCTTTATACTCATCTGTGTTAATATTTAAAACATATGTAGGTGTATCATCTTTTGCAGGAGCACTCATAACAACTTTTTTAACGCCATCTTTTAAGTATCCAGTTGCTGCTTCAGTTGATAAGAATACACCAGTACACTCAATTACAACTTCTGCACCAGCTTTTCCAAACTCTAACTCATCTAGATTACGAGTAGAACTCATTGCAACTGTTTTTCCATTTATTACTATTGTTTTATCATCGATAACTTTTGCATCTACACCAGCATGAACACTATCATACTTGAAAAGATACTCCAACATCTCAGCTTTTGCCGTTGTATTAATCGCTACTAATTCTATATCATCTCTGCTTGTAACTATTTTCGCTACGATTATACCTATACGACCTGTTCCGTTGATTGCTACTTTTACTGCCATTGTTAAATCCTTTATTTATTATATGCATATTTTATTCCATTTCGTATTAAAATATGATTATATTTTAAGCTAAATTTACATAAATTTACTATAAGTATAACTATAATTGATATATAAGTCATTCTTAAGGAATTTATCTCTTAATAATTAGAGTTAGCACTACCCTAAAATAGTATTTTCAAGGTTTGTATAGTCCCTAACTCTTTTGCAGGTAAGTCGTAGTTATTTAAGTCTTTCATACCAATCCATGCTGATTCAGTGTGTTCATAAAGTTTTAGTTCTTGAGTTTCATCTATTTTATGTGCAGTGTAAAAATGTAAATTATATCTCTTTGTATCATGAGTTAGTTTTTCAACTCCAAGATACGAGTCTATCTCTATATCTAAATCTAATTCCTCTTTGATTTCTCTTACTCCACACTCTTGAAGTGTTTCATTTTTTTCAAGTTTACCACCGGGGAACTCCCACTTATTTGGCATAGGTTTATCAGGTTTTCTTTTTGCTATTAATGCTTTTTTATCTTTGTTGATAATAACTACATTAACAGCTTCTATCATTTCTTTTTTCATAAACTTTTTTTCCACCTATTTTCCACCAAACATACAAAACAATCTAAGAATCATCTAACTTCTCATAAGCCAACTCACGAATCCAATCATTAAATTTTATATCATTATCTATACAATATTTTGCAAAGACCTGTAACTCTTTTGGTGTAACCATCAACTCAACTTCTACAAGTTTTGCTTCTTCACCTTTTAGTTTTTCAATGCTTTTACACTCTTTATCTAGTCTCATGATGAACAACTTAATTTTATATTTTTTGCTTCTATTGGTGCTAGTTTACAAAGGTGCTCTAGTTCTGCATGTTCATCAAAAGGAGAAAGTGCAACTTTTAATAAATCGTTTACCATTGTAAAGTTATGATCCTCAGCTTTTTCTATCGCCTCTTGAAGTATATGGTTTTTGAGTATATATTTTGGATTTGCAGCTAACATCTTTTTATGGCGCGAAGAAGTCTCTTGTGTCTCTTTTTCTAAACGTTTATTGTAAGAGTCTAGCCACTCTTCAAGTGAAGTTCTATAAATACAGAGATTTAAAATATCTGACTTATCTCCATTGTATCTTGAGAGTTTTCTAAAAAATGCTGTGTAGTCTATGGTTGCACTAGCTAATGATCCAAGCATCCACTGGAAAAGTTCTCTGTCATCTTCTGACTCAGTTTCAAGTCCCATTTTTACATACATTATCTCTGAGTATACTTTCTCATAAGTACTACCAAATACCTCATCTAGTGTTTGTAATGCTGAGTCATAGTTTACTATGGGGGAAAGTGCCTTTGCTAGTTGTCCTAAATTCCAGTGAGCTATGCCTGGTTGGTTTTTAAAACTGTATCGTCCATCTCTATCTGTATGATTACATGCATAATCTTTGTCATAATCATCTAAAAATGCGAAGGGTCCATAGTCTATGGTTCTTCCGTCTATTGACATATTGTCAGTATTCATAACACCGTGGTTGAAACCTACACTCTGCCACGAAGCAATAGTTGTTGCTGTATTAGCTACTATTTCAGCATACATTTTAAGGTACATTCCCTCTTGATTTTTTAAATGAGGAAATGATTCATCCATGACATAATCAGCAAGTTCTTGGAGTTTCTCATGCTCGCCTTTAGCATTAAAGTACTCAAATGTTCCAAAACGCACCCAAGTAGGTGAAAGTCTTAGTACGATAGCACCCTTTTCCCATCTCTCTCGAGATACATCGGTATCGCTTCCTATAAGAGCTAAAGCACGTGAAGTCGAAATACCAAGACCATGCATAGCCTCACTCATTAAGTACTCGCGAATACTTGAACGAAGAACTGCACGACCATCCCCCTGACGAGAATAAAGAGTAAGACCAGAACCTTTTAGCTGTAAATTTTGCCCATTTACCTTACCTAGATTTATAGCTCGTCCATCACCTAAACGCGGTACAAAGTGACCAAATTGATGTCCAGCATAACACATGGCAAAAGCTTCACTTCCTTCCAACTTCTCATTTGCATTTACAATAGCAATGAGTTTCTCATCATCAAGCAAATCTTGATTAACTCCTAAAAGTTTAGCAGCATCTTGTGAAGCAGAAATTAAAAAAGGTCTATGTAGTGGTGTTGGTTCAACTCTATCATAAAAAATAGGTTCATGTTCTAAGTATGGAGCCGTTAGTTTTAAGTTTGAAAATTTCATGTTTAGTTTTTAACGAAAGAGATATTAAACAGAGCTACAAAATTTTGCTAAACTTTTTTTTAGAGATTTAATTAAGCATAATTCTATAAACTCTCCTCATGAATAAAAATTTGCAAACAGTATTTAAGTACCACGAACAGACAAAACACTCACAACAAAGATATGCTCGTTCACTCGGATATATGGACTGGGCAACGCAGCCAAATCCTTTTAGAGAGTATAAAGGAGCGGACTCACTTCTCCTGCCCTTAGCCTTAGATAACAACACTCCTCCTTATCATTTACTTGATTCAGATCTACCATCTGCACCACTACTTAAAGAGTCACTCTCTCAACTCTTACAATTTTCTATGGGTCTTGCAGCTTGGAAAGTCTCAGGCGATAGTTCTTGGGCGGTTCGTTGTAATGCTTCTAGTGGAAATCTTCACCCAACCGAAACTTATTTAGTTTTACCTCCTACTTTAGAAGCACAAAATGAAAAAACTACCGTTTATCACTATACTCCAAAAGATCATTCTCTTGAGTCTTTAGCCGCGTTTGATACATCTTTTTGGGACTCACTTCCAAAAGGAAGCTTTATAGTAGGTTTTTCAAGTATATCATGGAGAGAGGTTTGGAAGTATGGAGAACGTGCATTTAGATATGTAAACTTAGATGCTGGTCATGCTTGGCAATCGCTAAATATTTCGGCAAAAATGTTAGGTTGGAAACTTACTCGACTCGATAGTGTAAGTGATACTGATATTAACACTCTTCTTGGCATTAAACAATCAAGTCGATTTTTTGAAGATGAGTGTGGCGATATGCTTTTAGTCGTATCGCCTGAGTATATAGACTCTTCTTTAGATTTAAACAACTTAATTCAAGATGCTCCGCTCAATTATGAGGGTGTTGCAAACAAACTCAGTCCAAGTATGCAAGTTTGGGATATTATCCCCGCTATAGAAGAAGCTACATCTGAGATGCAAATCACTCAAGAAAAAGCTAAACGCGGTATACAAAATATAGAACCCACACTTGAGTCTAAAGAGATAGTTCTTAAACGAAGAAGTATTCATGTCATGGATACAGAGAGTTCACTTATCACTGCAGATCAGTTTCACACACTTCTCGGGGGAGCTTACTCTTCACTAGATGGCAAAGAGAATTCAGCACACTTAGTACTTTTTGTTCATAGAGTTCAAGGGTATAAATCAGGGCTCTATATACTCATAAGAAACGAGAGAGATAAGAACATTCTCCAAGAACAGATGCACTCGGAGTTTAAATGGGAAGAGATGGAGTTTAAAAGTCTGTTTCTTTTAGAAGAGAGAGATTTACAAATAGCTTCTAAGGCTATAAGTTGTTCACAGGATATAGCGAGTGATGGAGCATTTTCTCTTGGAATGTTGTGTAATTTTTCAGAACAATTGATTGAGCATGGAGCACATAGATATAAAGAGCTCTATTGGGAATGTGGGATGATAGGACAACAACTCTATCTTGACGCAACTTCTATGGGTCTTAGTGGTACAGGAATAGGATGTTTCTTAGACGATACTGTTCATAATCTTTTAGGTCTCAAAGATAATCAGTTTCAGACACTTTATCATTTTACACTAGGTCGAGGTTATGTCGATAGTCGTATCCAAACTAAAGCAGCTTATGGAGAGAGAAAATGAAAGTTTTACTAATAATCATCGCGTTTACATCTATGCTTTTAGCAGAGTATGAAAAGGCTAAGATAGATATGCATGGAGGAAAAAACAACTACTCTTATGAGAAAAAAAGTAGTTTTGGGGGCTCTATGGGTTTTTCAAGCTTTTTAGATACAAATAGTTCTAAAAAAACTACACCCAAAGAGAAGAAAGATTAAAGTAAAAACTACTCTTCTACTTTCTAGTAGTAACCAAAGCTATCGATATGCTAATCAATAACACTTTCATGTTTACCCTATCATACTATTTAATTTTTTCCATAATAGACTCAACTGAGAAACCAAATTTCTCAAATAATTGACCCGCTGGAGCTGAAGCACCAAATGTGTCCATTGCTACTACAGTATCTGCAAGTTTATACCACTCTAAACCACGAGCAGCTTCAATAGCTACTGTTTTTGTACCTTCGATAATGATAGAAGCCATATAAGCTGCATCTTGCTCGATGAAAAGGTCATAACATGGAACTGAAACAATATTTACAGGAACACTCATCTCAGCTAATGTATCTCTTACTTTAAGAGCAAGTTCTACTTCAGAACCAGATGCCATGATAGTCATAACTGCATACTCAGACTCAGCAACTAAGTAACCACCACGAGAAGCATCACCCTTCACAGCACGAGGAAGAACTGAAAGGTTTTGACGAGAACATACAAACGCGGATGGAGACTTATCCATAGTTAAAGCTGTTTTCCAAGCTTCAATATTTTCAGCCCCATCAGCTGGACGCCATACATAAAAGTTAGGTAATGCACGGAATTGTGAAAGGTGTTCAATTGGTTGGTGAGTTGGACCATCTTCACCTACACCGATACTATCATGAGTCCAGATGTAAAAGTTTTGAATACCTGTTAATGCAGCGATACGAGCCGCTGGTTTTAGGTAATCTGAAAACACAAAGAATGTAGCAGAGAAAGGAAGTAGTGGGCCATAAAGTGCCATCGCATTTACGATAGATGCCATTGCATGCTCACGAATACCGAAGTAGATATTTCTACCTTTTGGAAAAACACCCATATCATTTAGGTTAGTTTTGTTAGATGGAGATAAATCCGCTGAACCACCTAAAAAGTTTGGCAAGCCACGAGCTATAGCGTTCATAATCTTACCGTTAGTTGAACGAGTAGCTTCCACTTTTTCAAACACTGGATAATCTATACGAGAAAAATCAGGATTTTGTAACGCAGCTAAAGCTTCATTTTGCTCCATAAGTGGAAGAGTCTTTTGAGAGTGAATCCACTCTCGTTCAAGTAAATCACCCTCTTCTATAGCACATCTAAATCTAGCCATCACATCTTCATCTACATGAAAACTTTTCTCTGGATCAAACCCAGCAGCAGCTTTAGCTTCAGCGATAATTTTATCACCTAAAGGAGCACCATGAGCATGGTGTGAACCTTCTAACTCTCCAGCACCCTTAGCGATGATAGTGTTAGCAATGATAATAGTTGGTTTTGTGTTAGCTTTTGCAGTTGTTAATGCAGCATCTATCTCATCAAAGTTATGTCCATCAATCTCTATAACATCCCATCCTTGAGATTCAAAACGCATAGCAATATTTTCAGAAATACTTAAATCTATAGAACCCTCAATAGTGATACGATTTGAATCGTAAATAACTACTAAGTTATCAAGTTTGTTATGTCCAGCGATAGAACAAGCTTCATAAGAGATGCCCTCTTCTAAATCGCCATC
>CAZPRE010000085.1:0-8257 GCA_964588875.1 uncultured Sulfurimonas sp.
TTAAAACAATTTTTAGTTGAATATGCTAAAGATAGTGGGAATGTGCCTGCTTGTAACTAAGATTAAAATATCTTTTTGTAAAGTGAGTAGTTTCTGTCTGCTTATTCATCTCTCTTGCACTTTGTAATCTCACCTAATTTAGCTAAAATACGAAACTTTTAATAAATATAATTTATAACTAAAATATTAGGAAACTATAATGGACAAAATGTGGTCAGGTCGCTTTTCAGCGAGTGCTTCAACTCTTTTAGATCAATTTAACGCTTCAATAATGTATGACAGAAAACTTTATCGTGAAGATATTGAAGGCTCTTTAGCTCATGCGGCTATGCTTACAAAACAAGGAATTCTTACATCTGAAGAGTTAATCGAAATTACTGAGGGTTTAAACCAAGTAATGAAAGAGATTGAATCAGGCGAATTCGAGTGGAAAATATCTGATGAAGATTTACATATGGGAATCGAGAAGCGTTTAACAGCAATAATCGGTGACTCTGGTAAAAAACTTCATACGGCACGTAGTAGAAATGATCAAGTTGCAGTTGATTTTCGTCGCTATGTTATCCGTAAAAATCATGAAATTGTAGATGCAATGAAACTCTTAATGAAAGAGATTATTGTAGTTGCAGACAAACATACTGAGACTCTTATTCCTGGTATGACACATCTTCAACATGCTCAACCGATTAACTTCGCGTTTCATTTAGGTGCTTATCTATCTATGTTTAAACGCGACATTGAGAGATTTGAGAGTTCAGCTGAGCGTAACAATGTATCTCCTTTAGGATGTGCAGCACTTGCTGGAACTCCTCATAAAGTTGACCGTGGTATGACCGCACAAATGCTTGGTTTTGATAGTGTAAGTGTTAACTGTTTAGATACAGTAAGTGATAGAGATTTCGCACTTGAAATCCTCTTTAATATCTCCACAATGATGATGCATATTTCGCGTTTAAGTGAAGAACTTGTTATGTGGTCATCTTATGAGTTTGGTTTTGTAGAACTTAGTGATGAGTACTCAACTGGTAGTTCAATTATGCCACAAAAGAAGAATCCGGATGTTCCGGAACTTCTTCGTGGTAAAACTGGTCGCGTTTATGGATCTTTAATGGGTCTTTTAACAGTTATGAAGGGTCTTCCATTAGCGTATAACAAAGATACTCAAGAAGATAAAGAGGGCGCTTTTGATGCTATTGAGACTGCTGAAATTTCATTAGAGATTTTAAAAGAAGCTCTAAAAACTATGGAAGTCAAACCTCAAAATATGGAAAAAGCTTGTGCTATTGGGCATTTAAGTGCTACAGATTTAGCTGATTATTTAGTGCAGAAGTGTGACATTCCATTCCGTGAAGCTCATTTCATTACAGGTCGTGCTGTTGCTAAGGGTGAAGAGTTAAATACTGATTTATCTAAAATGGATTTTAAATATCTTAAAGAGATAGATGCAAGAATAGATGAAGATGTAATAGAGTACTTAGGTCTACGTCACTCTATGAATGCAAGAACATCTGAGGGTGGAACGGCAACTGCGAGAACTCTTGAACAACTACAATATTTTAAAAACTACCTAAAGGACTAAACAGTGAAAGTAAGTATAACACACCAAGAAGGCATGAAATTTGAGGCGACAACTGCTAAAAGTAGTTTTATTATTGATTGTCCTGTAATCTCACCAGTTGAGTATTTTTTAGCTGGTCTTATAACTTGTAGTGCAACTGATGTTATTTTAATTCCAAAGAATCAAGGCAAGAGTGTAACTAATTTAGTTGTAGATGGAGAGGTTATTCGTGCAGATGCACATCCATGTAAATTTGACACTCTTCATTTAACTTATAGTTTTAACTCAGATGGTGATGATGTAACTGCTGGTCGTTGGGTAATGGCTTCAGTAGAGACTTATTGTTCAACCATCAACACAATTCGTGATACTACAAGAATTACTTATTCTATTACTCATAACGGAACACTTATTAAAGAGAATGAAGAGATGATTTCTGGTGGTGGAACTGCTATTGACATGGGTGAAATTGAGGCCTGTCCAAGTTAAAGTGCATAAAAATATGACAAACTGCCATTAAATCAACTTTTTTTAAATTGATTATGATTGAAATGGCAACCGTACTTGGAGCTTGTTTGAAGATTAAAAATGGCCCTTAGGGTCTGAGTCACTAAAGTGACCCCATTTAAGTTTGGCACCACCTAAAACATGAAAGTGTAGGTGTTTAACCTCTTGTCCTCCATTATCCCCAATATTTGTAATAACTCTATATCCACTTTTTTCTATTTTGAGATCTTTAGCAATTTTTTGTATAAACTCAGTCATTCCAGCCATAATTTGTGGATTTACTTCATTGAAGCTATCAACATGAACCTTTGGAATTGCTAGTATATGCACTGGTGCTTTTGGGTTGATATCGTGGAATGCTAAGAAGTTTTCATCTTCTAAAATAACATTTGAAGGTATCTCTTTATTAATAATTTTACAGAATAAACACATATTATTTTTCCTTAGTTTTAATATTTAAAATGAAGGTAACTTTCACTTAATACTCAATAAAAGAACAAAGTTCCTTTATTGCGCTTGCGTCGAGAGAGCTACAATAATTTATCTATGTATATGTATGAATTGTAGCATATAGTTTAACAAATGAAGCTAATTATTAGCTATATTCCAATATAATCCAGATTAAAATTTTTACAATTATGGAGACTCTATTTGAAAGAGTGGTATGATAAAATAAAAAAAGCCGAGAGTGTTGAATCATTAGAAGAAATTCGCATATCTGTATTTGGTAAAAAAGGTGTTTTAGCAGCAGAGTTTGCTAAGATGAAAACAGCACCAAATGAAGAGAAAGGGAAGATTGCTAAAGAGTTAAACACACATAAATCTACACTTATGAATGAGTTTACAGCAAGAAAAATAACCCTTCAAACACTAGAATTACAAGAAGCGATGAAGGCAGAAGCTATAGATGTTTCACTTTTTAGCTCTAAAAGTCAATCTGGAGCTCTTCATCCTGTTATGGAAACTATGGATAGAATCGTAGAATATTTTAGCTCTATGAACTTTGCTGTAAAAACAGGACAGATGATAGAAGATGATTTCAATAATTTTGAAGCCTTAAATCTTCCTAAGTATCATCCTGCACGTGATATGCAAGATACATTCTATTTTAAAGATGAAATGTTACTTCGTACACATACTTCTCCGGTTCAAATTCGAACTATGATGAATACTAAACCACCAATTCGTATGATAGCTCCTGGTGCAGTTTTTCGTCGCGACTATGACATCACTCATACTCCAATGTTTCATCAAATTGAGGGTCTTTTAGTTGATAAAAAGGGTAAAGTCTCTTTTGCAAATTTAAAATATATTTTAGAAGATTTTTTAAGATTTATGTTTGGTGATATAGAAGTTAGATTTCGTCCATCATTTTTCCCTTTCACTGAACCATCAGCAGAGGTAGATATATCTTGTGTATTCTGTTCAGCAAAAGGCTGCCGTATATGTTCACATACAGGTTGGCTAGAAGTTCTAGGTTGTGGAATTGTAGATGAAAATGTATTTAAAGCTGTGAAATATGAAAATGTAAGTGGGTATGCATTTGGTTTAGGCGTTGAGCGCTTTGCTATGCTTATACATCAAATAGGAGATCTTCGCTCTTTATTTGAAGGTGATATTAAGTTGCTGGAGCAGTTTCAATGATAGTTACAAGAACATGGTTAAACGAGTGGATTGATTTAGATGGCATAACTACTGACACTTTAGCAAAAACATTCAATGCTATTGGTTTAGAAGTTGATAGTATCAAAAGTTATCATATGCCTAAAAAAATAGTTTTTGGAAAAGTTTTAGAGTGTGAAAAACATCCAGATGCAGATAAACTTAATGTTTGTAAGGTAGATATTGGAAGTAGTATTCGCCAAATTGTTTGTGGTGCATCAAATGTGAGAGTAGGCTTAAATGTGGCTGTAGCAACAATTGGTGCTGTAATGCCAGGCGGTTTAGTTATTAAACCTGTTAAGCTTCGTGGTGTTGAATCTGAGGGTATGATATGTTCTCCAACTGAGATAGGTCTTGAAGATTGTCAAGATGGTATTTTAGAGATAGATGAGAGTGTTGGTTCTTTTAAATTAGGTACAGAGCTTAGTACAAATGAAGTTTTTTCTGATGATACAATCGAAATAGAATTAACTGCTAATAGAGGGGATTGCCTTAGTATTCGTGGTATTGCTCGTGATTTAAGTGCCGCATTTGATAGACCAATTAAAGAGCATAAAAGAAAAGAATATGATGATAAACGCGGTATTGGTAGAATCCTAAATCTTTCACATGTTAAAGATTATGATGTTAGCCTTCATTATAGAGCTATAGACCTTAAAGATCTTAATATACCTATGATTGTAAGATTAAGACTTGCTCAAATCGATGAGAAACGCAACACTGATACGGAGGCACTAATGCTATATGCTACTCACAGTACTGGTGTTATTCTTCGTGCTTATAACTTTGGATTTTTCTGTAAAGAAAATGAAGTAATGGCAAGAGTGGAACTTAAAGCGGACGAAAATGGATATGCAACTATAGTAGGCGATGAAAAAGCTTCTACTGTGGGTATTATTCAAGAAGATATATCTAAAGTGACTTATGATGAGGGTACTATGCTTCTTGAAGCTAGTTATATACCACCTGATTTAATCTCGAAGAAAATGTCTGTAAATAAAATAGAATCAGGTCCAATGTTTTATAAAACATCTAGAGGTAGTGAACCAGAGCTAGAATTAGGTCTATCGTTTTGTTTAGATATGATCGAGTCAAACTCATCTGCCTCTATCTACTCTGGAAGTATAGGTTTATCAAACCTATACAAAGAGAAGATTGTTAGTATTACAAAGAGTGAGATTGATGCTATTATTGGAGCTAAGATTGACAAGTTTGTTATAAGTAAAATATTAACAAACTTGGGATTTAATATTTCAAAATCTTCAACTGATAATTTTGTTATATCAGTTCCACAATTTCGTCATGATATTATAAATAAACAGGACATAGTTGAGGAAATAGTACGCTTAGTTGGAATTGATAATATTCCATCAAAACCTTTTATTTTAACAGAAAAAAATCAACTTGAAGATGATTACTTTGAGTATAAAAAAAGAACTATATTTAGACATCGTGCATCTGCAAATAGCTTTTTTGAGTCCATTCACTTTGTATTTGATGATAAAAAAATTCTTAACTCATATGGATTTGAGACAACATTAGAGAAATTAGAACTTCTTAATCCTATTGTGCAAACATTAGATACCTTAAGACCAACACTCTTAACAGGACTCTTAAAAGCAGCTTCTGCAAATACAAAAAATGGCTATTCATCTGTAAGACTTTTTGAAATTGGCTCTGTATTTTCTCCTACCCGTGAGGAGTCGTTAAAAATGGCTGTACTCTTCTCCGGAGACAGTGAGACAGAAGCTCTTAGTAATGGTGGTAAACCAGCTAAGATAGATTTTGCTCACTTTTCACAAAAGATATCAGATATTATTGGTGAGTTTGAACTTAAAACTTATGAGACTTCTCATTCACTCTCTCACATTTATCAAACTGCACAAGTCCTTATATCTGGTGAAGTTGTTGGTGAGATGTTTAGAGTGCATCCAAGTGTGGAAAAAGAGTATGATCTAAGTGATACATATCTATGTGAACTTGATTTTAATAAAATTCCACATACTCTTAAAACAGCTAAAAAGGCTTCTAAGTATCAAGCATCGTTTAGAGACTTAAGTGTGATTATGCCTAAAGAGATGAGTTATGAGAGTGTTAAAGCAGTTATCCAAGCTAATGCTACACAAGAACTTATAAGATTTTATCCAGTAGATAGATACAGTGATGAATCCTTAGGTAATGATGTAAGCTTATCTTTACGCTTTGTGCTTCAATCAGAGAAAAAAACACTTGAAGAAGAAGATATCACTTCATCTATTGATGCTATCTTAGACTCTTTAAAATCAGAACTTGGAATAGGTCTTAGATGAATACAGTAATAGTTAAACCATGTAAAGAATTCTCGCTTAGTATCTCGCAAATCGCTCCAGATAAATCAATCTCGCACCGTAGTGCAATGTTCTCTATGCTAGCAGGGGGAACAAGTGAGATAACAAATTTCTTAAGAGCTGAAGATACTATGAACTCTTTAGAGATAGTAAAAAACCTTGGTGCTACTGTTATAGATGATGGTACTACTATTAAAATATCCTCAGAAGGTATCAAAGAGAGCTTTGAAGTGCTTGATTGCGGAAACTCTGGAACAGGTATGAGACTCTTTTGTGGATTACTTAGTTCTGCAAACGGACATTTTGTACTCACTGGAGATAAATATCTTCGTTCTCGTCCAATGAAAAGAGTTACAACTCCTCTTCTCAATATTGGTGCTAAACTTGATGGAAGAGCAGATGGAGATTTTGCTCCTTTAAGTATTCGAGGAGCTTCTCTTGAGGCATTTGAGTATGATAGCAAGATAGCATCTGCACAAGTAAAATCTTGCATGATTTTAGCGGCTCTTCGTGCTGATGGAGTATGTACTTACACAGAACCAGAACTTTCACGTGACCATACAGAGCGTATGTTAAAAGGTATGGGTGCTGATATTAGTGTTGATGGATTAAAAACAACCATTACTCCCATGAAAGAGCTTCTTTCTCCTTTAGTTATACGTGTTCCAGCTGATCCATCATCTGCTTTTTTCTTTGGCGTTGCTGCAGCTATCACCCCAGATTCAAATATAGTCTTACAAGGTGTTACACTTAACTCTACTCGTATTGAAGCATTTAAAGCACTAGAGAGAATGGGTGCAGATATTAAATATGAAATAACAGATAATAAGTACGAACCAATTGGAAATATCAGTGTTAAGTATGCTCCACTTAAAGGTATAGTCGTAGAAGATAATATCTCATGGTTAATAGACGAACTACCAGTACTCTCTATTGCTATGGCATGTGCAGAGGGTGAATCACTTGTTAAAAATGCTGAGGAACTTCGTGTAAAAGAATCAGATAGAATCTCAACTGTAGTTGAGGGTCTTCGTTCTTCTAATATAGAAGTACATGAATATAAAGATGGATACAAAATAGTAGGTGGAGAACTTAAAAAATCTACTGTTGATAGTGATGGCGATCATAGAATTGCTATGAGTTTTATAATTGCAGGTCTTAGATCTGGAATGGAAGTAACTGATTTAGATTGTATCAATACTTCTTTTCCAAACTTTTTTGAATTATTGCAAAAGATTACGAAAGTAGAGTTTAAATAGATGCAGATAGAACTTGCTGAGAGTTATGGTTTTTGTTTTGGTGTTAAACGTGCGATTAAAATCGCAGAAGACAATGTAAACGCGGCTACTTATGGACCTTTAATTCATAACTCAAAAGAGATAGCGAGACTTGATGCTGACTTTCAAGTTGGACTTGTTGAAGATTTTACAACTTTTAAGTCTGGTGAAAAAGCAATTGTTAGAACACATGGTATTGTTAAGGATGAATTAGCCCAGTTACATAAATCTGGTGTAGATGTTATAGATGCAACCTGTCCTTATGTTACAAAACCTCAAGAGATAGCTCAAGAGATGAGTGAAGCAGGGTATGATGTTATAATATTTGGAGATGAAGCTCATCCAGAAATTAAAGGTGTTAAGTCTTATGCAACACATGGTGCTAAAGTTGTTACAAATGTATTTGATTTACTAGAACTTAAGTTTCGTGAAAAAATCGCTTTAATAGCTCAGACAACTAGAAAAGTTGAAGATTACATGGAAATTGCTAACTATCTTATTCCTCGTCATAAAGAGGTAAGAGTTTTTAATACTATATGTAATGCAACTTTTGAGAATCAAGAAGCGGTCCGAAAACTCTCTAAAAGAGCAGATATTATGATTATCATTGGTGGAAAGAATTCATCAAATACAAAACAACTCTCTAGTATTTCACATGATTTTTGTGCGAACTCTCATCATATAGAAGATGAAAATGATTTGGACTACTCATGGTTCAAAGACAAAAACTTATGTGGCATCAGTGCAGGTGCTTCAACTCCCGATTGGATTATTCAAAATGTAGTAAATTCAATAGAAGAGAATGTTCAATAATTATATGACTATTGAACATTTCTTCTTTCATATTTTAAATTCATTTATAAATTAATAGCCAAATAACTAAAAATAGGGTATAATCACGAACTTTTTATGTGACAAGAGGATGG
>CAZPRE010000086.1:0-8248 GCA_964588875.1 uncultured Sulfurimonas sp.
TATTGTTGACCCTGCAATGAGAAAGCTTCAAGCAAATATTGAGGGTGAACTTTTCTTTGTAATCTTTTCTAAGAATGCTGTCTCTCTTGAACTTTTAGGCACTGTTAAAAAAGAAAATGTATATTTAATTGATGAGAGTTCAATTCCTAATCTTGCAGTAAGTGCACTAAAGTTTTTAAGCTGGTGTCGTAAAAATGAAATAGACTCAGTAATTGACCTTGAACTATTTTCACGTTTCACAGCACTTTTAACAGCTACTTGTGGTGCAGTTAATCGTGTAGGTTTTCACTCATTTCACAATGAAGGGCTTTATAGAGGTGACTTTTTAACTCGTAAAGTTTCATATAACCCTCATCAGCATATTGCTAAAAACTTTATTGCTCTAGTTGATTCTCTTTTAACTGATAAGCAAGAACTTCCATATCTCAAACGTATTATTGAAGATTCTGAGACTGAGATAGCTAAAGCCGAAGTAACTTATGAACAAAAACATGCCATTACTGATATTATCTCAAATATGTATGAAGATTTTGATAAAGAGAAAAATCCTGTTATTTTAGTAAATTCAAATGCTTCAGACCTTCTTCCACAACGCCGTTGGGATAAAGAGAACTATGGTGATGTTATTAAAAAAGTTTTAGCATATAATGAAAATGTGATTATCCTTCTAACAGGCTCACCTGCTGAAAAAGATGGTGCTCAGATGTTAGCAGATTATGTAGATGATAAACGCTGTATTAACTTTGCTGGTGCAGTTAAATTTTTACAACTTCCACATCTTTATAGTGTATCCGCGTTTATGCTTACAAATGACTCTGGTCCTGCTCACTTTGCTTCTATTACAAATATGCATACTTTCGTTATATTTGGCCCTGAAACACCAGCTCTTTATGGTTCACTCGGCCCTACTACACCTATCTATGCAGGTATGTCATGTAGTCCATGTGTAAGCGCATCAAACCATAGAAAAACACCATGTTCAGACAACCAGTGTATTCAAATTATTACTCCTGATTGGGTATTTAACACTCTAAAATTCAAGCTTGATGAACTTACTAAGTAAAGAACACTCTCCCTTTTTATATTTTATACTATTCGTAGCAGTGCTGCGTTTACTTCTAGCTCCTTTTGTTGGACTTGGAGTCGATGAAGCACACTATGTTCTTTATGCTCTAAACTTAGATTTAAGTTACTTTGACCACCCACCTCTTGTTGGATGGATTCAATATATTTTCATCTCTATTTTTGGTGATGGAGAATTTGGAGCAAGAGTTGCAGCAATATTTATAGGCTTTTTCACATCCATATTTATATACAAACTCATTTATGATATCAATAAAAATTCCAATGAAGCTTTTATTGGAGTTTTAGCACTTCATGCATCTTTTCTTTTTAATGCACTATTTATTATGCTTATGCCTGATACTCTTCTTTTTTTACTAATACTACCAATTATTTTTACGGTTATTAAAATTGAAAAGAAGAACTCTTTAAAGAGATGGCTTCTATTAGGAATATTACTTGGACTCGCTGGTTTAGCAAAATACACTGCAGTTCTTTTTCTTATTCCAATTGTTTTATACTTTATAATTAAAAAAAGATACGATTTACTCTTCACTATCAAAATACTTCCTGCAGTGGCTATAGCTCTAGTTATTATTGCTCCCGTTATCATTTGGAATATTCAAAATGATTGGTCAAGTTTAGCATATCAGAGCAATCATGTCGTAGGTAGAAGTACCATTAACTGGAATGGTTTCCTAAGCTCTTTAGGAGCACAGATAGGTGCATATAACCCTTTTCTTGTTCCACTTGCTTTTTATGGCTTGTATAGAACTCTTCGTAGTCAAAATCCGACCCTACTCTTAACAGGTCTATTTGGTCTTACACTCATACTTTTTTTCACTTATGCATCTTTATATAAAACGGCTCTACCTCACTGGTCGGCTCTTTTTTATCTACTTTTTATTCCTCTTGGTGCTTTTTATATTTTATATTCTTGGAAAAAATATCTCTATTTTGCAATAGGTTTTGGACTTCTACTAAGTGCTCTCTCTTACGGGGAACTTGGCTTTAAGTTTTTACCACAACCAGACCATCAATCACTTCATCGTGATATTTATGGATGGGAGAAAATTATGAACAGAGCGAATCAGCATATAAACAATCCTCAAAAAGAAGCTTTAGCCGTTACAAACTGGACTCTAGCATCTCGTGCAATGTACTATAACAGAGATTATAACTCATCCGTTTATCTTCTAGACTCACGAGAAGATCAGTTTGATATTTGGCAAAATGCAGAGATTAAAAACAGAGATATCATAGTTATCTCTACTTATGATTTTAGAAAAGATATACAAAAGTTAATGCGATGCGATAGCATCTCAAAACTTGAAGAGTTTGACATAATTTTAAATGATAATATTGTGAACTCCATTGAATTAATACAATGTAAAAACTACCAAGGTCTCAAATGATTTTCTCTAAAAAAACATACTTTTCATCTATTGCTATTTTAGTTTTATTTATTATATTTTCATACTTTTTTTTAGATAAAAAGGTTGCAGAGTATTTTTTAGCAAACATCCCCACTTATGAACTTATTGGTGACTATGTAAGTATAATTGGTGAATCACATTGGTATATTGGCACTGGACTGTTAGGATTTCTTTTTTTTAAGTACTACAAAAAAAACAAACTTTACGAGCAGAGATTTCTCTTTTTACTCTATATCAATCTTTTCTCTGGGATTATCTCACTTCTTCTTAAATGGTTGTTTTCGCGTATAAGACCTTGGGGCTTAAGACCAGGACACGATGAGTTTGGATTTTTAGCATTTCAGAACTGGGATATTAGTTTCTTAGAGAAAATGAAATATCACTTTACAACTCTTGCAGAATCCCCAACCACTTACTCCTCTTTTCCATCGGGACACACAACAACTGTATTTGCAGTTATTACATATTTAAGCATACTCTTTCCAAAATATATCTACCTATGGTTAGTCATTGCCGTTGTAGTCGCTAGTAGTAGAATACTCGCAAATGACCATTTCATAAGTGATCTCTTCGCAGGTGCTATTGTTGGAACAATATCAACACTCTTTTTATATTCAAAAATGAAGGGCAGACTTTGAAAAATAATATAAAAAAAATTCTTCTCTTTGTTGTAGCGGTCTCCTTACTCTATGGTGTGGGACGATTAATTGACATAACTTATGGCTCTTATGTTTTTGTTGATCGCCAACCCTATATGGTTATGCAAACTAAAAACTCTATGACTATCAAATGGCAAACACCAGAAGAAGAGATAGGAAAAGTTGCCTATGGACGTAGTAAAGAAAATTTAAATAATGTACTTATGGAACCAGCTTTTGTAGATAAACACTCCATTACAATTCCTAAACTCCAAGAGTGTACAAAGTACTTCTATAGCGTTTCATCCAACTCTTTAGAGATTAGTAATACAAACAGAACTTTTACAACACTCTGTTCAAACGCTAGTGCTCAACGACTTTGGGTTATTGGCGATAGCGGTAAAAAAGGTAAAAAACAGCAAGAAGTCTATAAGTCTATGCAAGATTATATAGCTAACAATTTAGACTCTCTAAATATGTGGGTTTTACTTGGTGACAACGCTTATACAAGTGGAACTCAAAATCAGTACAATGAGGCAATGTTTAAACCATACAAAGAGATGATTAAAAAGTTTGCTCCTTGGGCAGTCATAGGAAATCATGATGCACGGCGTTGGGCTTTTTACGACATATTTGACTTCCCTATAAATGCTGAGAGTGGTGGAGTGCCAAGTGGCAGTGAGAGTTTTTACTCTATAGATAATGCAAACCTACACCTTGTGATGCTTGATAGTGAAACAGTTGACAGAGCCTCAGATGCAGAGATGGCTCAGTGGTTAGAAAAAGATTTACAAGCTAACACTAAACCATGGGTTATAGTCGCGTTTCATACACCTCCATACACAGATGGTGGACACCATTCCGACAGTGACTACGATAGTCGTGGAAGAATGAAAGATATGAGAGAGAACTTCGTACCTCTCTTTGATAAGTATAGTGTTGATTTAGTTCTAGGTGGTCACTCACACGATTATGAGCGCTCACGTCTCATTGCTGGACATACTGGTAAAAGTGATACATTTGATAAGCAAAAACATATAGTTCAAGACTCAGACAACTCTTATACAAAACCTTTAAATGCAGTACAAAACAGCGGTACTATCTATCAAGTATGTGGCTCTTCTTCTAAACTAGACAAGGCGGAGTTAAATCACCCCGCCCTACCATTTAGTTTACAAGTGATGGGCTCTCTAATTATAGACATTACACCAAAAACTTTATCATCAAAGTTTTTAACAATAGACGGCAAAATAGCAGATGAATTTATAATAACAAAAACTGGAGATATTAAATAATGAATAAAAATAAAACAAGTATAATAATTTTAGCGGCAGGAAAAGGTAGCCGTATGAAATCTCCAAAGGCTAAGGTTCTTCATAGTGTTAGTGGTAAGCCGATGCTCTTTCATATCATCAAAGCTTCATTAGAAATTTCTAATGATGTCTCCGTTGTTATTGCTCACCAAAAAGAGGCCGTTCAAGAGCAGATGGAAGCACTTTTTGAGAACCTTACTTTTGTAGTTCAAGACTCCCAAAACTTTCCCGGAACTGGTGGAGCTATGAAAAACATAGCACCAAAAAATGACAAAGTCTTAGTTCTAAATGGAGATATGCCACTTATCACATCAAAAGCTCTCCAAGGATTTTTAGATACTGACGCCGATGTTATCATGTCTATTTTTGATTTAGAAAATCCAGATGGTTATGGTCGTGTTATAATTGAAAACGACCAAGTTCAATACATTGTTGAACAAAAAGATTCAAACGAACAGGAGTTAAAAGTTACTACGGTAAACGCGGGTATCTATGCTTTTAGTAAAAAAGTTATTGAGACTTATATACCGCGTTTAAGTAATGATAATGCTCAAGCAGAGTACTACCTTACTGATGTAATTGCAATGGCTAGGAAAGATGGACTTAACATTACCCCACTCTTAGTTGATGAAGAGCATTTTAAAGGTGTTAACTCTAAAAAAGACCTCGCTGATAGTGAAGTTATCATGCAAGATAGAATTAAAACTAAATGGATGGCTACTGGTGTTATTATGAACCTTCCTTCTACTATTTACATTGAAGAATCAGTTGAGTTTAAGGGAGAGTGTATCATAGAAAATGGATGTCGTTTAACTGGGAACACACATGTTAGCAACTCCCACATCAAGTCTGGAAGTGTTATAGAAGACTCTATAGTGAAAAACTCAGATGTTGGTCCATTAGCGCATCTTCGCCCTGCTTCATATATAGAAGACACTCATATAGGAAACTTTGTAGAGGTGAAAAAATCATCTCTTAAAGGTGTAAAAGCTGGACATCTAAGTTATATTGGCGATGCTCAGATTGATGAGGGTACAAATATTGGTGCTGGTGTTATTACTTGTAATTATGATGGTATTAAAAAATATAAAACTATCATAGGCAAAAATGTATTTGTTGGAAGTGATAGCCAACTTGTCGCTCCTGTTACAATCAAAGATAATGTGATGATAGCTGCTGGAACAACACTTACAAGTGGAGTAGTTGAGAGTGGAAACCTAGCTCTTAGTCGAACAAAGCTACGTCTAGTTAAAGATTTTTATTATAAATTCTTTTCAAAGAGTTAGAGCAAAAATCTAATGAAAAAAGAAGTAGACTTATCAATAAAACCAGATTTCCTTGATAAATATAGAGACGGGTATCCGCTTATCTCAAAAGAGTCCATTGTCGATTGGTCAAAAGTCACAGAAGAAGGTTTAATCCTTAATCTTTACTCTGCTAATAAAAAGTTTATTGCTAAAGGCTACTACGGCATCCAGAATAAGGGTCAAGGTTGGGTTTTAACTTCACTTGAAGATGAAAAAATTGATGTTGACTTTTTTAGTAAAAAAATAAAGTCTGCTCTTATTTACAGAAAAGATTTTTTTGAAGATGCAGAAACTACCGCGTTTAGAGTTCTAAATGGTGAGGGTGATGGACTTGGTGGTCTTAGTATTGACTATTTTGATGGGTATTATCTGCTGACATGGTACTCTCTTGGTATCTATGAATTTCGTGAAGATATAGTAGAAGCTCTTAAACTCTGTGTTGATTACAAGGGTATTTATCAGAAAAAACGTTTTGATGCTAAGGGTAAATACCTTGATGAGAAAGACGATTTCCTTTTTGGCCAAAAAGCACCAGAACCATTTGTCATAAAAGAGAATAGTGTTGATTTTGCCATCTATTTAGATGATGGAGCTATGGTTGGTATATTTTTAGATCAACGCGAGGTTAGAAAGGCTATACGAGACAAATATGCCAAAGGAAAAACTTTTCTCAACACATTCTCTTACACTGGAGCTTTTTCAGTTTATGCGGCCCTAGGTGGAGCAAAAGAGACAACAAGTGTTGACTTAGCCAAACGCTCACTTGCTAAGACAGAGGAGCACTTCACTCTAAACGCGGTTGATTTAAGTAAACAAAACATTGTAGTTGATGATGTTTTTGACTACTTCAAGTATGCCGTTCGTAAAAAACTTCTCTTTGATATGGTAGTTGTTGATCCTCCAAGTTTTGCACGAAGTAAAAAACGAACTTTCTCTGCAAATAAGGACTATGTAAAACTCTTAAAAGAGATTATTCTTATTACCAACAACAATGGAATCATCGTAGCTTCAACAAACTCTGCAAACTTCAGTATGATGCGTTTTCGTGACTTTATAAAACAAGCATTTAAAGAGTTAAAGATTAAATACAAAGTCGAGGAGAGTTATACACTTCCTAAAGACTTTAGAGTAAGTGATAAATGCAAAGAGAGTGACTATTTAAAAGTTGTGTTTATTAGAAAGATTAGATAGAAATTACTAAGTCTTCTATTCCAACTTTGTTTACATCACATCCCATTAGCTCAAAATGGTGCTTACAGATAAGTTCTGCGAAATCACCTTTGATTTTTTCTAGTTGAAATTTTTTTGTATTATTCATTTTACCTCTTTTTTTAAAAAGACACTTTTACTTTTTGAGTAACATACTGATGAATAAGGGAGGATAGTATAGTTTGATAGGGTATATTTAACTCTGCACTTTTTCTTTTTAGCATAAGCATATCAAACTCTGGTATACGAATATTTACATTTTTTGTTTTATTTAAAAAGTTTTTAGATGCTAACCTTGCCTCTAATAGCTCATCTTCAAAGTTTTCAACTCTTTGAAATTCGCTAGTTGACTCAACAGCATCTAAAAGATCCAATTCATACTCATCCATTTTCATAATGTTCTCCTCTATATAATTTGTGTATTTTTCTACTTGGAACTATGGTCTTTAAAAAGATTTCATCTCCATCTTTAACAAAAGGTATCATATGTACATAGTTTTGCAAAACTATAATATAAATCTTTTGATGTGGATATTTCTCTGCATTTGGATGATTAATAATATCTAAAATATTATCTTCATAAATCTGTGCTACAACATCTTCAAAACATACACCTCTCTCTTTTTTAAGAAGAGAGTTTTTTTCTAAGTTCCATTTAAAATTCATATTAAAAGTATATTACAAATAGTATGGAATGTCAATAGTTGGAATTTTTAGCTTTATTTAGTAAGAATAATTACAATTTTTATAAATTTCTTGTCAGATTTTAGCTTTTCTTCCCATACATTTTTTGTAAATCTAATCCCATGAGGTATGAGATTTTTTTCAAAAACATTTTTATCTTTTCCTTCAAGCTTTGAATTATACAGTTTGTATATTTTCAGTAGTTTTTAAAAGAGTAAATCTCAAAACCATACTCAAATCCAGCCTCTTCGATAATCTCTAAAAACTTTCGATAGTCTTCATCACACAGATAAACATTTGCTCTAGCTACACCACGGTTAACAATATGATAGAAGCCTACTTTTTCTATTCTTTTTTTTCGAGCCATAATTTACTCTCTTTATGTTTAGAAATACTATAGCTATTATTAGTTAAAAGTAAAGCTTTGACCCTGCTATTTAATGATTTTTTAGGATAATAATACCTGCAAAAGTGGAGATTCATTCACAGGGGTGTATTTTTATATGAGATTGTGAAATTTTAGATAAGTTTTTGTAGATGTATTATGTTTAACTGTAGCCAATAAATGACTGCTAGGGCATTTATTGGTTGCAAAGGAT
>CAZPRE010000087.1:0-8203 GCA_964588875.1 uncultured Sulfurimonas sp.
CACCATCTAAAGAAGATGCTTTTGCATTGAAGTTACGTGTTTCAGTAGCACATACACCAGTATCTAAAGAAGGAACAACAATAATAAGTTGCTTGTGACCTTGAGCTCCACCAACTGTAACATCACCTAAACCGTCTGAGTTAACAACAACGATTGCTGGTGCTTTGTCTCCAACATTTACTTCATTTCCTAATAATTCTACGTCTGTACCTTTAAATTTTGTAGTTGCCATTGTGGCTCCTTGTGTTTTAATTTTTAACGCTTTCACGTTTTGTTGGCAGAAGTATATTTAAATCGGATAATAATTGTCTTAATTAGATTAATGCACATTTAGAATAAGTTATATTTAAGTTTAAATGTTACTTTTTGGAGCAATATCGAGTTCATTTATGTCTGTAAACATATTCTTATTGTACATATCAACTGCTACACGCCCTATCATAGCGGCATTGTCTGAACAATATTTCAATTCACTCAAAAGTAATCGTGCATTGTGCGGCTTTAGTAACACTTCTATCTGTGAACGCAGGTAAAGATTGGCAGAAGCACCACCGACTATAGCAAAAGTAGTCGGACAAATAGTTTTAAAATACTTCTTTAACTTCATAGTCAGATGCTTTGTAGCAATATGCTCAAAGGAGGCTGCAATATCTCCAAAGTCTGGCTTCTCTTTTTTCTCTTCTTCTAGTACTGCAAGTCTTACTGCATTTTTCAAACCAGAGTAGCTAAACGCGATAAGAGGAGATTGATGTAGAGGTACTGTAAAATTATGCGCTAACCTATCGCCATCCATCGCTAACTTTTCAATAAGAGGACCACCTGGATAACCAAGTCCTATCATCTTAGCTACCTTATCAAAACTCTCACCAAAACTATCATCCATACTTTTAGCTACAGTCTCTATCTCTTTGAGGCTTTTAACTTCCATCACCTGAGTATGTCCGCCAGACACTAAAAGAACCGTCATAGGGAAAACTGTCTCTTTCTCTATAAAAAGAGAATATATATGTCCGACTAAATGATTTACACCAATAAGAGGTATGTTTAATGCAACTGCAATAGCCTTAGCCATAGTTACACCCTCAACAAGTGTTACAGCAAGACCAGGAGTAGAAGTAACCGCTACGGCTTTTAAATCTTTGAAGTATGGTTCGCACTCTGCAAGTATTTTAGGAAGAGCTTCGGCATGAAGACGAGCGGCAAGTTCTGGAACAACGCCACCATAAACACTATGCTCTAATTCTTGGCTTATTTTTTTATGAAAAAGCAGTTTGTTCGTCTCTATCTCAGTTATAGCAATAGCACTATCATCACACGAACTCTCTATGCTTAGTATCATTCATTAACCTCTCGTAATATGTAGTTAGATGATAACTCTGTATTGCCTAAAATAAAACTTCTCACTTCTTTATCTATTGAAAATACATCATCAATACTCTTAGGTATGTCCCCAAACTTATTAAATGCGGTAATAATAGTTTTGCTAATGTCCATAAAACCTATCTCTTTGTTTATAAACATCTCTATAGCAGCTTCATTGGCCGCGTTTACGACAACACCTAAGGCTGGCTTTTTAAGAAGCTCTTTTTTGATTTCCCATATAGGGTATCTATCTGTTGTTATTTCACGAAACTCTAAAGAGCCGACTTTAAGCAAATCTACATGCCCTAAGATATTTTCATTCATCTTTTCATCGAGTGCATAAGCAATGGGGAGTTGCATAGAGGCATGTGCAAAATGCGCAGTAGTTGAACCATCTTTAAAATCTATAAGCGCGTGTATAAGAGACTTAGTCTCAATAATAGCATCATATTCACCTTCACCAAATAACCATCTCGCTTCTAAAAGTTCAAACATTTTGTTGACCATAGTTGCAGAATCAATAGTTATCTTTTGTCCCATAGACCAGTTTGGATGTTTTTGCGTATCAGCTAATGTTGCGTTTTTAAATTTGTTAATATCCCAGTCACGAAAGGCTCCACCACTTGCCGTAATGATCATCTTACTCACAGGTCTGTCTTGCATCAGGTACCAAAGGCCAAAATGTTCACTATCAATAGGTTGAATCTTTGATACATCTATAAAAGCACCACAAGCAACTAAAGATTCTTTATTTGCTAGAGCTACTTTCTTGTTACACTCTAATGCTTTAAGAGTTGGGCGAAGACCAAGAAAGCCTACAAGAGCATTTACAACCAACTCACTAGAAGAGTCTGCAATGACATTTAGTATTGCCTTTTCTCCTGAGTAAACGCGGTCATGATTTACTCTTGGTATATCTTCTTTGTTAGCTATAACTACAAGTTTTGGGGAGTGCTCTTTTATCTGTTCATTTAAAAGTTTTATATTTTTTCCAGCAACCAAAACCTCAACTTCAATGCCGAATCTTTTAGCTACTATGAGAGTATTAACACCTATGGAACCAGTTGATCCAAGAAGTACCATAAAGGCTAAACTAATCCGCGAAGAAGTACAAGCATTATAACAGCAGCAAAGAGGTAACCGTCTATTCTATCTAGCATTCCTCCATGACCTGGAAGGATATCGCCACTATCTTTTACATCAGCTGCACGCTTGAGTGAAGATTCAAAAAGATCTCCAAAAATCGAAGTAGCAGAAACAGCAAAAGAGATAATAAACGCGGTCCCTAAATCAACGACAAAAAGACCCGTAAACATACCACTAATCGTTGCAACTACTATACCACCAGCTACACCTTCCATGGTCTTGTTTGGAGAAGTTTCACAAAAAGGAGTTTTTCCAACACTCTTACCTACTGCATAAGCCCCAACATCTGTCATCGCTACAACCATCACAAGCCATAGAAGAGATAAAACACCGTATTCTTGGTAGAGAGTAAACATAAATAAAATACCGGCAGTTGGATAAATAAATGGAAAAAAGGCTTTCCACTTTAAGTCACGGTTATATGCTATAGCACTTGCATAAGCAACACCAGCGAGAACAAATAAGTCATCACCATAAGGGTAGAGACCAGCTAAAAGCCAGATACCTATCGCATAAAATACAAGAGTATCATCATGCACATCAAAAAGCTTCATTGCTTCTTTAAATGCGATGATATAAACACCACCAAATACTAACCACATTAAAAAGAAATTATCTATAAAACCTATTACTAAAACCGCTACTACAAGTGCTAAACCTGTCGTGATTCTCTCACTGTGCTCACCAAACATACTCATAAAAAATCCTGTAAATCTATAATTTAAAGATTATATCTAATTAGACTTTAATATCTAGTTTATATATACTTGGCTCCTCTTCTTCGCCCTCTTCTTCTTCAGGTTTTTCACTTCGAGCTGTCTCTCTGTCTACCTCATCACGTTGATGTTCACGGTCTGGATCAACTTCGTGATTTTCTTCAGCTGGTCTTACTTCTAAAACTTTTTCATCTTTCTCTTGAACTGCTGCTTGAGCTACCATATTTTGAAAGTCAACACGGCTGTTATGAGCATTCTGAATAGATGAAACACTAGCTGTCATCTGATTTGTAAATATTGCACTTCCAATTGGTCCAATTGCCATAATTAACTCCTTGTATTAACTTCTATAGTCTTGTATTTGTTATAAAGTACATTTGCACCTTGATGCATAGTAACTTCACGTCTTGGAGTATAATCGACCAAAAACTTATCTTTTGCAGTCGTTGTGAAATCTACACATAATCTTGCAGCACTTTGAATCACATTCATAGGGAGGTTTTGCTTGTCAGTTGTAATGATAACATGAGTGGATGGTTGATCTTTTAGATGTAACCAGACATCCTTTGCCTTGGCACTTTGAAGGAGTTCGATATTACCTTTTTCATTCTTACCTAATTGTACTTTATAACCTTCAATTAGAAATATTTCTATAGAATCGTTTATCTTAACTTTTTTACTCTGCACTCTTTTAGGAAAAAGTAACATAACTTTAGAAATATCTTCTGCTTGGCTTACTGTATTTATAAAAAGCTTGATATGCTCAATCTTTGTACTAAGGGAATCTTTTTCTATATGAAGATGTTTGGCTCTTTGTTTAGCTTTTTTGCTTTTAGTAAAAAGTGCATTTGACATTTGAGCAACAGTAGAGTAAGCTTTTGCCAACTCTACAGTTACAATCTCTCCATCATAATCAGTAAGTTCTATATTAGTAGTATAGGGTTTAATAGTATGCATATTTGAAAGTATTAAATTTCCATGATGCTGAGCAACCCCTGCTTCTTCTTTTAATCTATCTTCATCATCTAAAGAGTTAAAGAGTTTTTCTAGCTTTCTAAGCTTTTTCTCTAGATATGAAACCTTCTGTTTTTTAAGTGCATTTAGTTTTTGAGACTGCTCTTTATCGTAGTATTCATGTAAAAAGGCCTCTACATCCTCTAAAGGATACTCTTTTGCAACAAAAGGAGCGAGAGGAACATCAAGAAGTTTTTGCCCTACTCTTACCTCACGAAATGATGAGAAGAGATCAACATGACGAAGAGCTTCTAAGACTAAGTTCTCTTCATCTAAAATAATTATGTTTGTATATTTACCAGTAAACTCAATTTGAAGATATGTTATCTCTTCTTTATAAGCAGAAGCAACGGAAGTTTTAAAACGAAGAATTTTATCTCCATTTAAAAGCTCAACACTTAAGATATTTGAGCGATTAAATCGTTTAGAAAGAAGTACATCAAAGGGAGCATTATAAACCTTTGAACGCGGATATGTTTTACACTTAAACATACTAGAGTTTGAACGCTGCATATTAAAGTAGATTTCATCATTTTTATCAAAAGCTATTTTAATTATTGTATCTGACACTCTATATATTGCAGATATTTTTTTAAAATTGAGTATATACTCGTTTATCTGTTTTAGGTGTGATAGTTTCATAGAATGATTGTATCACATCTAAAACAATTGTTTAGCTTTTAAATATCTATCAAATGGTTACACAATAATAAAATCTATCTAAAGTTTTACTATTAATTCTTATAATTGATTTATATCAACAAGCTCCAAGTTAAAACGTTATAAGATTATGGCGATTCTAAAATCTTAAAGCAATGCACAGGAGTTTGAAATGGTAGATCCGTCGTTAATTAGACCAGAAATAGCCTTAGATGATTTTTTACCTATTTTTGTATCCTCTGCTCTCGTTTTAGTTTTTGGAGGTTTTTATGTTGGTATATACACAGCTGTAAAAGTTAAACTACTTAAAAAATGGACTATGCCTCTGGCTTACATATTTTGGTTGTTAACTGCTTACTGTCTATATGTAATGGGTAGCTTAATGCATGTAGGTGAGTTTACGGCGAAGGCTTTAGTAGTGGCAATGATTGGGTATTTATTACTCCCTCATGCAGTTTACTATATGCAAAATCAAGTTCATGAAGAAAATGAACATTAATTTTTTATATATCAACAACAATTTTAGGAGGGTATAGTGGCTAATAAATCCGTATGGAGTGACAACCGCTTCTGGGCACGCTCAGCAGCATGGGTTACAGGATTTGCTTCAGTATTATTAATTTGGTTAACGTTTGATACGACAGCTCAAATTTCTATGGGTACTGATGCAGATTTACAAAATGGTGTAACAAAAAGGGTTCCAGGACCTACTGTTATAAATTATAAAATTACATACGAAATGGACGCTAAACGTGGACATGAAGTACCAGTGATTGGAGAAAAAGAAAAGTTTTTCGGTAGAGATGACTGGTCAGAAGATGAAGCTGGTGCTTTACTTCACCTAGGTAAACTTGGTTCTCAAACTAAAAACTGTATGAACTGTCATACACTTCTTGGAAATGGAGCATATTATGCACCAGATTTAACTAAGGCATGGATTGATCCAGCTTGGGAAGATGGTACTATGATGGCAATGACTGGAAAAGATACAAAAGAAGAAGCAATGGCTGAATTCTTAATGCATCCTTCTCAGTATCCTACACATGAACGTATGATGCCAGATCTTGGTATTACAGATGCGGAAGCTAAAGGTTTAGTTGCTTTTCTAAAACACATGTCTTCAATAGATACAAATGGTTTCCCTAGAAACTTTGGAAAAATGCAAGGAGCCGTTCATGGCAAATAATCATTTAACAGGTATTGGATCTGAATCAAGACAATTAGCAACATGGTATTTTGCCTTTGCTTTTATTCTTTTTGGTGCTCAATTACTTTTCGGTTTAGTGTCAGCTCTACAATATATAATGCCAGGATTTCTTTTTGAGATTCTTGACTTTTCTGTTGCTAGAATGTTACACATTAATGCACTAGTTGTATGGATGGTATTTGCAATGTTTGGTTCTGTTTACTGGTTACTACCAGATGAAACAGGTATTGAGACTGTAGGTATTAAAATTGGTAAATTACTTTACTGGGTATTTGTTGCAGCTATCGTTGTAGTAGTACTTGTATACCTATTTGTTCAAGTTGGACCAGCAGATGAAATGTCAATCTGGTTTATTCATGAAGGTCGCGAGTATATTGAAGCACCACGTTGGGCTGATATTGGTATCGTTGTTGTAGCTCTTGGTTTTGTTGCTAATCTTTTCTTAACAGGAATCAAAGGTAAACAAACTGGTATCGTTACAGTTCTTATGGCTGACATGATTGCCTTTGCTGGTCTTTACTTAGCTGGTATGTTCTTCACAGATAATATCTCTGTTGATCAGTTCTGGTGGTGGTGGGTAATTCACTTATGGGTTGAAGCTACTTGGGAAGTTTATGTTGGTGCTCTTGCAGCTTATGGTCTTATTAAGATGATTGGTGCTCACCGTGAAGTTGTTGAAATGTGGTTATGGATTGAGGTAGCTATGCTATTTGGTTCAGGTATCCTTGGTTTAGGACATCACTATTTCTGGATTGGTACACCTGAGTACTGGTGGGAAATTGGAGCATTATTTAGTGCACTAGAGCCATTACCACTTGTTGCGATGTTTGTACACGTTCTTTATGACTGGGGTAAAACTCAAGGTGCTGCTGATGCAAGAGGCGATACTAAATCAGTTATTAGTAATAAACCTGCGTTTACATGGTTTGTTCTTAATGCATTTGGTAACTTCTTAGGTGCTGGTATCTGGGGATTCTTCCACACATTACCACAAGTAAACCTTTATACACACGGTACACAATTTACATCGGCTCACGGACACTTATCGTTCTTTGGTGCTTATGCGACGATTCTTATCGGTATGATGTATTTAGCTGTTCAGAGAACAAATGGTATTAAAGTTATGAAAAATACTAAAGCTTCTCTTTGGGCTGTATGGATGATTTCTGGTGGTGTTATGGGTATGACTATTGCACTTACTATTGCTGGATATGTTCAAGTTCTTGTTTCTCGTGCACAAATGGGTGCTACTTGGGCAGGTTACTTTGACGGTCAAGCAGGTCTGTGGTTTGCACAAGGAATGGACTGGAGATTTATCATGGGTGTTGTTACTTTCTTAGGTTTCGTCATGCTTGCTAAAGACTTCCTAACTACTGGTAAAAATCCAGTACACGAAAGATAAGGAGACATTATGTTTGAACCAATGACAGACGTTATACCAAGCTTTTTTGCTTGGTTAAACCAAGGTCCACTAACATTAACGATTTTTCTTCACACTATTATTATACTTCCAATGTTTTGGATTTATAAACAAGAGAAAAAACGTTTAGAGAACGAAAGTTAGAAGTTAGAAGTTAATTGTTGATAATCTCCTTTATTGGGGATTATTTTATCTTTGAATCTATAGCGTGCTTGAGTTTAACTTGGGCACAAAAAGGGGAAAAAATGAAATTAAATAAATTAGTGATCTCAGTTGCTGCATTAGCAGTAGTATCATCAGGCTTATTTGCTGGTACATCTAACATGGATGTAGAAAAAGTATTCGAAAGAGAGTGTCAAGGTTGTCACGGTCCAAATCACGAAGGTGGTGTTGGTTCTGATTTACGCCCTGCTGTTATCGAGAAAAAGAATGCATATTCATTATCTGAAATAATTATTGGTGGTAAAGCTGGTACAGCAATGCCTCCATTTGCAGAAAAAATGACTAAAGATGATGCTGATAAAATGGTTGATTACCTTCAACATTTTAAAGGTAGAAAAATGGCTGTTCTTACTATGGACGCTGTTAAAGCTGGATGGAAACCACTCAATGATAGAATGGCTTTCTTCAAAAAGTATCCAAAAGCTGCAGATGTTAAGAAAAATACTGATATTTGTT
>CAZPRE010000088.1:0-8133 GCA_964588875.1 uncultured Sulfurimonas sp.
TTTGGTAGTTTTGCTGCTGCACTTCAAAAAGGTAAAAGTGGTAAAGTACCTGGTACTGATAAAACTTATACAACTCAAGATAAAATGGTTCCTAAATTTAAAGCTGGTAAAGGTCTTAAAGACCGTGTTGCAGCTGGTAAATAATCATTAAATACTTCTCACTTTATGTGAGTCGTATTTATCTTATGATATGGATTTATCTTTTCTTACATCTTTTTTTGAAAAAAAGAAAAAAACACTTACACTTCCAGAATCTTTACTTGTTAAAAAATTAAAATCAATTACAAGTGCTAATGATTTTTTAGTATATGAAAATTTAACTATTTATCACCATGCTTCAAATTATTTTATTCCTCTTCTTATTCTAGATGGTTCGCGTGGTATCTATCTATTTGAATATAAAGATTGGTCCTATGATGATCTAAAAAATGTAAAAGCTCAAAAAGCAAAAAATCAAACATCTTCTACTGATACACTGGCTTTTGAGAAATCTCAAAATATTATCAAACAAAGATTTAATGAACTCACACATAGTGATGGTGTTCCAATTTTCAACTACCTACTAATGGAAAATCTAAATGCTGCAGAGTATGAGCATTTAGATATTTCATTTCAAGAGTTATTGCCAAAAAAGAAGGTTATGTTTAGTGATTCTTCACATGCTGAAATTTTGCAAAAACTTGAACATGCATCTCTAATTACATCACTACCAACTGCAGCAGATATAATGGGCAACCTTATTGTTCAGTATTCCATCATAGATAATAACTCAAAACTCCAACTCTGTACAACAGAACAAATGAGTTTTATTAACACTGAATTAGATACTCACACTATTCTTTCCTGCTCAGCAGGTAGTGGTAAGACAAGTGCTGTTTTACTTAAATCTATTTTAGAGAAGCTCAAAGATCATGAGATAAAAATTATTATTATCAAACCTACTACTCTCGCATGTGACATACTAAAAAAAAGACTTCTCAATATTATTGAGCATGCTATAGTCGAAATTGATATCACATCTATAGAGATTCTAACTCCTGTTGGACTACTCAATAAACATCTTATTAAACTTGGTAAAGAGACTTTAGGTAACTCAATATATATTGACAATATATTAATGCAGAAAAAATTCAGTGCAGCTAATCTTATCTTGTGTGATGATTCCCAACTCTATCCTGCAGATTTTATCTCTTATCTTAAGCATATTCAAGAAAAAGAAAAACTACTCTTAGTTAGTAGTGACTCAGAGGAAAAAAACTATACTTTTGAAAAAAGTTTTAGAAGCAAAGGAAGGGAAATCCATTTCATCCAAACCATTGAACATGCAAAAGCCCTCCAACTAGTTTCTAAATTACTTGAATCTAATGATGCCAAAGATATTTTAGTAGTCTCCAATAGCTTAAGTAAAGAAAAATTAAATGAAGACTTAGAATCTTTTATCAAAGATAAAGCAGTTTTATTAGATAGTTCTAAAAATCTAATAAATCAAGATATCGACAATTTACTACTATCAACATATGCTGAAATAAATGGTATTAATTCAAAGTTTATAATCCTAATGGATGTCTGCTTTGCACCTCTAAAAGAGTTAGAGTATGCTTTTGGACTAGCAGAGAGTAGCGTTTATGTACTATATGAAGAAAGTTGTGAACAAGTTGAATCATTAAGGACGAATTATGAAAGTAATCAAAAGTGAACAAGAGTGGAAAGAACAACTAACACCTGAAGAGTTTTATGTATGTCGTCAACATGGAACAGAAGCACCATTTTCTGGGAAACTGTATACAAACACAGATGATGGAACTTACAAATGTGTATGCTGCGATGCTCCACTTTTTGAATCAGAGACAAAATTTGACTCAGGAACAGGCTGGCCAAGCTATTATGAATCAATTGAAGATGCTGTTACTGAAATCAAAGATGCTTCTATTGGCATGGTAAGAGTAGAGGTAAGATGTGCTGAGTGTGATGCTCACTTAGGCCATGTATTTCCAGATGGACCAAATCCAACTGGGCTAAGATACTGTATAAATTCAGTATGTTTAACTTTTGAGGAAAACTAATGCGTACAATAATATCAACTTTATTACTACTCCTAGCAATCAATTTATTTGCGAGTAATACAAATCCACATGTTATTTTAGAAACAACACAAGGTAATATTGAACTTGAACTTTTTGCTGATATAGCTCCTCTTGCAGTTGAAAACTTTACTACTCATGTAGAGGATGGTTATTACAATGGTATCGCATTTCACAGAATTATTCGTGACTTTATGATTCAAGGTGGAGATCCTACAGAGACCGGTCGTGGTGGTGAGAGTATCTGGAAAAAGAACTTTAAAGATGAGTATAAAGGGAAAACTTTTAACAAAGCCGGTATCTTAGCAATGGCGAACCGTGGTCCTGGTACAAATGGAAGTCAGTTTTTCATCACAACAGCTCCAACGCCGTGGCTAAATGGATACCACACGATTTTTGGAGAGATTTCACCATCATCAATGGCTACGATTATGAAGCTGAACGATGTAACAACACAAGGTAGAAGTAGTGGAGATAGACCACTCCAACGCCAAGAAATCATCAAAGCATATATTAAAAAATAACTTTTTATTTATGTAACCATTTTGTAACCAAAGAAAAAGTATAATTTAACAATTATTTAACTGCGGAGTAAACATGGAAATTCAAACAATGAAAAAGCTTGAAAAAGAAGCATTAAAAGAGAGTGGAACAGACTTAACGAGACTTGGGTTTGCCCTCTTCTTTATGATAGCAGTTTTAACTTTTAGTTTTTTAAGTAACGGTGGTATTCCTAATAATATGTTCTTAGCCGTAGCCGCCCTTATTGGTGCTTATATGGCTATGAATATCGGAGCTAATGATGTAGCCAACAATGTTGGTCCAGCAGTTGGTTCTAAGGCGATGACTCTTACAACAGCTATCATTATTGCTGCTGTTTTTGAGGGTGCCGGTGCTATTATTGCTGGTGGCGAAGTTGTTAAAACAATCAAAAAAGGTATTATCGATATTTCTGCATTTGGTGGAAATCCTGATCCTTTTATCTGGGCAATGATGGCAGCCCTCCTTGCAGCTGCTCTATGGCTTAACTTCGCAACTATGATGCGAGCTCCCGTTTCTACTACGCACTCTATTGTTGGTGGTGTAATGGGTGCTGGTATTGCCGCAGCTGGCTTTAGTATCGTTTCTTGGACTACTATGGCTAAAATTGCAGCTTCATGGGTTATCTCGCCAGTTATTGGTGGTATCATTGCAGCAGCTTTTCTTTATTCAATTAAAAAGTCCATTGTCTTTAAAGAAGACAAAGTAAAAGCCGCCAAGAAATGGGTTCCATTTTTTGTTGCTATTATGTCATGGGCTTTTGTTACTTACTTAACACTCAAAGGGCTGAAAAAAATCTGGCCTCAAGTTGTTGATATATTAAACTTTATTCCATTTGTATCTATTGAGATGAGTAATAAACCAACACTCTCAACTGCTCTTATTTTAGGTTTTATCGTGGCTCTTAGTGTTTATACATTTGTAAAAATAAGATTATCATCTGATTCTAAAAAACTTGAAAATACTAAAGCTTCGGTAAATACTCTCTTTACTATTCCACTTATATTTGCTGCTGCACTTCTCTCATTTGCTCACGGAGCAAACGATGTTGCAAATGCAATCGGTCCCTTAGCTGCTATCAATGATGCAGTTGTAAATGGTGGTATCTCTTCTAAAGCTTCTATTCCTCTATGGGTTATGGGTGTTGGTGCATTAGGTATTGCTCTAGGACTTGCATTGTATGGTCCTAAGCTTATTAAAACTGTTGGTAGCGAGATTACTGAGCTTAATCAAATTAGAGCATTCTCTATCGCTATGGCTGCATCTATAACTGTTATTATTGCTTCTCAATTAGGTCTTCCTGTATCTTCAACTCACATCGCCATTGGTGGTGTTTTTGGTGTTGGTTTTTTACGTGAGTATTTACATTTAAGTGAATCGCATGCTACTATTGAAGAGGATAAAGAGACTATTGCTGATGAGAAAGAGACTCTTAATGCTTACAGCAAAGAGCTAAAAACACTTGAATCAAAAAAAGATAACTCTGAGCAAGACTATCAGAGAATCGTAGAGCTTTATAAAGTTATTGAAAATGAGAAAGATCTTATTAAGTCTACTAAAAAGCATATGAAAAAGACTAAAAAAGTTGAATTTGTTAAACGCGATGCTGTTAAAAAAATCATTGCGGCATGGCTAATAACAGTTCCAGCTGCTGCTACATTATCAGCAATACTTTTCTTTATGATAAAAGGAATTATGGTTTAGAGAGCTAAATACTTTCTAAAGACTTTAAGACCCTAAGAGCTTGAACATGTTCTTTAACATCATGAGCTCTAATCATTGAAGCTCCATTCTTAATAGCTTCCATGTGAAGAGCAAGAGTTCCTGCCAATCTATCTTCCACACATGCAGGTGATATTTTATCTATCATCGACTTTCTTGAAGCACCAATAAGCAGAGACTTCCTAAAAGTTAAAAAATTCTCTAAATGTTTAATTAATTTCAAATTATCTTCTAAAGTTTTTCCAAATCCTATTCCAACATCTAAAACTATATCTTTTACTCCAAAAGAGTCCGCTTTAAGTACCCTTTCATTTAAAAATTCATACACATCAGTGATAATATCTTTATACTCAGGATTATCTTGCATAGTTTGAGGAGTACCTTGCATATGCATTATGATAGCTGTGGCATCATATGCGGCACAAAGTTTACAAACCTCATCATTATCTAAACCTGTAATATCGTTAACAATACTAAAGCCACTATCTAAGGCCAATTTGATAACCTCTGGTTCATAAGTGTCACAAGAAAATCGCACTCTTTTATAAAGCTCTTCTTTCTTAATCAGCTCATAAATAGCTTCAACTCTTTGCAACTCTTCAGCTACACTCACCATAGCTGCATTTGGAGCAGACGAAACACCACCAATATCAATAATATCCGCACCATCTTCTATCATCTTACTTATTCTTTGCATCGCGTTTAAAGAGCTGAATCTGCTACCCTGATAAAAGCTATCTTCATTAGCATTGATAACTCCCATAATGTCGACAGCTTTAGGTTTTTTAATATCTACATACTCTTTTAACTTGTGTGCTAATTCTTTAAGACCAAAGGGTTGGGCTAACTCTTTACGAGAGAGTGCTTGAAGCTGTTTTTGTGTTGCAATTAAAATACAATCTACAGTTTTTGTAATAGCTATTACTGTTCCACGAGGGACTGCTAAGTCTGCCCCTATTGAAAGAGCATCTTGCTTTAATATATTTGCAGCTCCAACATGTAAATCTGATATATATATAATATGCTGGCTCATCTTAGAAGCTAAAATATTAACTCCACCACCATCAACACCAAGCTTTGTTAAAAGTTTTTTTGCATCAACATTATTAGATAATTTAGTAACTCTCATCTTATCTCTCTCTAACAAAACTCATAATAAGCATTGCCAAAACACTTTGAGGTCTTGAGTTTAGCTCTAAAAGTCTATAAGCCTTATCGAAATTATCAAGTTGCGAGGTTGAGAGGACTAGCATATCAGTGATAGTCGCTCTTTTATAAAGAGCTTCAACTAAAAGTTTTGCCTCATGTTTTTTGATACGTGCATTTTCTTTTAAAAATGCAAAGACTTGTGTATAATCTATACGAGCTAAATTCAGATTAACCTCTACACTAGAACTAAGAGTTTCACCTTTTAAAATCGGCAAACGCGAACGAACCGTTGGTAAAAGGTTTGATTTAGATGGAGAGATAATTATAAATTCTATGTTTCTAGGAGGTTCTTCTAAAACTTTTAAAAGAGAATTTTGAGAGACTGTATTAAAATTTTGGGCACCCATTACTATATATTTTGTACTGGACTCACTAATGTATGCTTCAGCAATTACTGCCTTAGCATGTTCTATTTTAAACTCATCTTCAAGAAAAGCAACCACTCTATGTGGTTTTAGTTCTTCTTTGAGTCTCTCATATTCACTCTCAATCTCGGTTGAAATTAAAATATGAGATTTATTAGAATCATGAACTTGCATCTACCTCTCCAAACATAGCCGCGTTTAAGGACTGGTTAAAAAGTCTGTAGAGTTGTAAAAGTTTTATATCAAGCATCTGATCATAAGATTTTAAAGTAAAAGCATTATGAAAATCTTCATCAAAAATCCAAAAGTAGCTACTATCTCTTCTTTTTGCGATATCAGAGCGTTTGTCATCACCCTTGCCTATGTACCAAAAAAAATAATTATCTTTGTAAGAGAGAGAGATCATATCATCTACAAAATCTATCATCTCACCACCAGTAATACTACCGTAATGACTATATATACTATCAATACTTACAATAGGAAGAAGTGGACGATCCAGTGTATCTGCACTGTTAATCGCTCCTAAAATATATTTTTCTAGCCATTTTCGTTTATCATCTGTAATAAGAATAATTGTTTTACCAGCTAAGATTTGTTCTAATGCATGAGCAGTAGTAGTTGTCCAGTCAAAACGCTGCTCTTCTAACCAGCTAAGACTTCCACCCTCATCTCTAATGGTATCTAAACTCCATTGTGCGAAATCGGGTAAATCAGAGTATGGCATTAACTTACTTATCTAAACCGTAAGCATCGTGAAGCCCACGAACTGCTAATTCTGCATACTTTTCATCTATGACCATAGAAATTTTTATCTCTGAAGTTGCGATCATATTGATGTTAATACTGTTACTTGCCATAGCTGAGAATGCCTTTGCCGCAACACCAGTATGAGATCTCATACCAACACCAACTACAGAAACTTTACAAATATCTTCATTATATGAGTCAGCAGTTATCTCGCCATTTTTCACAAAGCTATCTACAATTAATTTTGCAGCACGAAGATCACCTACAGGGACAGTAAAGTCAATATTAGTAGCTCCATCATGAGCTTTATTTTGAATAATCATATCTACATTTACTTCAGCAGTTGCAAGTTTAGTAAATATATCAGAAGCTATTCCTGGTCTATCCGCTACACCCATAAGTGAGATACGTGTCTGATTTCTATCTAATGCTATTCCGCTTACTAATGCTGCTTCCATTATATTTTCTTCCTTTGTTATTAATGTTCCCTCTTCATTTGAGAAACTTGTTCTTGTAACTAAGTTTACATTTAATTTTTTTGCCATCTCAACTGAACGGTTTTGTAGAACCTTAGCTCCGAGTGAAGCCAACTCTAACATCTCATCATAAGAGATTTTGTCAAGTTTTTTCGCCTTTGGCTCGATGCGAGGATCAGTTGTATATATACCACTTACATCAGTATAAATCTCACATAAGTCAGCATGGAGTGCTCCTGCAATTGCAACAGCAGAAAGATCACTTCCTCCACGACCAAGAGTTGTGATATCTCCAAACTTATTTACACCTTGAAAACCAGCTACAATAATGATTTTTCCCTCTTTAATAGCATTTTGCATATTTATAGGGTTAATCTCTGAAATACGAGCCTTAGTATGTTGCATGTCTGTAACGATTCCTGCTTTTTTTCCTGTCATAGCAGTCGCATCATGTCCCATCTCTTGAAGTGCTATACTTAAAAGTGAAGCAGTGACTCGCTCACCTGAACTTAGTAACATATCCATCTCAGCAGGTGCTGGATTGGACGAAAAGTGATGTGCATATCCAACAAGTTTATTTGTCTCTCCACTCATTGCCGATACTACGACAATGATGTCATTTCCAGCTTTTTTACTTTCACTTACACGATTTGCCACATTTTGAATTCGTTCTAAGTCACCAACACTAGTTCCACCAAATTTTTGAACTATTAACATCTACAATAACCCTTCATTTTTAAAATAATTTATTACAGTCTCATATACTGGCTTTTTAAAATGAGCTGTATGATTTAAAACGTCTTCTACACTTACAAATTTATGATTAATGAATTCAGGATGCTTTGTATCTAGCTTTATGATAGCACTCTTTTTAAGCTTCATAAGAAAATACTTTTGAATCTGCCCTTTATAAGGCTTCATTTTTTTAGCTATTTTATCGGGGAAGTCATACGAGATCCACTCTGGATATTCAGCGATAATTGTAGCTTT
>CAZPRE010000089.1:0-8022 GCA_964588875.1 uncultured Sulfurimonas sp.
CTAATGTTTCTTTTGAATTGTCATTAAAGTTTCTTATTTTAATTAGATAATGTTCGGGATAAATACTTTCTACTCTATCCATTGTGTAGAGTTCTTTTTGTTTTTCATTTAGTTTTAACTGGGTATGATTATGAAGTCCTATAAAGTTTGTAGTACCTTTGTATATATAGTCAGCTCCATCCCCAAAGTCAAAATATAAAATTAATATTGAGATAATTTTAGTTACTTTTGCATAAGAGTCTGATTCTTTCATATGTTCTGAAATGGCTTTTGATTTTTAACTTTTATATCAAGGCGATTAAATTTATCATTTTTTAAATCTTGATTTGATTCAGATTCTAAAACTTCTAAAATAGTAATATTTTCTTTTAGAAGTTCACTTAAGAAACCTTCTAAGATTTCAAAGTTTGCTTTACTTCTTAGTAAATATAAATTATCATTAAACTGGAATTCGTTTCACTATATATTTAAGTGAAATGGTAAAGTGAAAATTTTCATACTCAAGAGTAATTTCTGGGTGTGATTTTAGCTGAAAAAGTGGAAAATCATAAAATCATCACCCGACCCCAATATTTGTGATTACGACTCTTCTTATCCTTGCCAATTTTATGCTACCCTTTCACCAATGAATGAATACATAAACCTCCTCCAAAGTACCCCTATATTAAAACGACTCTCTACTATTCAACTTATCGCTTATTTTGGTGCTTGGTTTTCTAATGTAGCTATCTATACACTGCTACTAGATATGAAAGTCTCAGCGGAGGTAGTCGCGTTTGTTGCTATGCTTCATTTTTTGGCTGGAGTGATTCAAGCTCCTTTTTCGGGTTCCATCATTGATAGTGTTAAGCCGAAGGTTTTGATGCTTACTCTCATAGCCATCGAGATATTTGCGACACTCTTTTTACTTCTTGTAAACGCGGTGTCTGATTTGTGGATTCTTTATACTCTTATACTAATTAAAATGGCTGCGGCTTCATTTTACTTTACAACGGAAATGTCACTACTCCCTAAAATTCTTGATGGAGATAAGCTGCAAAAAGCTAATGAACTTCACTCCATAATTTGGTCGTTTTCTTACACTTTAGGAATGGCATTAAGTGGTTTTGTAGTATATATATTTGGAATAAAGACCGCATTTATACTAGATGCCTTTATGTTTGTAATCGGATTTGTACTTCTGTATAACTTAGAGATAAAAATAGAAGTGATTAAAACAGGTGAGAATTTTCTTGAGATGATGGGAGATACATTTAGATACCTCAAGAGAACGCCACAAGCGATTCACTTGATGCTCATCCATGCTTTTGTGGGATTGACCGCGTTTGATGCTCTTGTGGCTCTTATGGTTGACAAATACTACTCTTCTATCATAGCTATATCATTAGCTCTTGGACTTCTTCATGCTTCTCGTGCTGTTGGTTTAGTTATAGGCCCAATCATTTTGGGAAAGTGGACGAACAATAGAGGAATGGTCTATATATTTTTAGCACAAGGTTTAGCTGTTTGGCTCTGGGCTGCGCTAATGCAAAACTTTTACCTTTCCATCTTTGCAAGTGTAATTGTAGGGCTATTTACGACAACTCTTTGGTCGTACACTTATACACTTCTACAAAAGAACATAGAAGAGAAGTATTATGGTCGTATCGTTGCCTACAATGATATGATATTTTTATCTTCGGCCGCGTTTACCTCTTTTATGATAGGCTATTTGTCAATAAATGATTATTCTTTAGAGAGTATTACAGTTTTGATAGGAGGGGCTTTTATGCTTGGAGCTATCTATTTTAAATGGCTTGTAAAGAGTCAAAATATAAATGAGATTTAATGATTAGTTTTGCATTAATTGGTGGGATATTTTTAAATATTGGAGCATACCTAACTTTTCGTGGTAAGATTTATGAAGCAGTAATGGTTTATCTCTTTGCAGATGCTTGTTGGGTTGTTATGGCTTGGGAGAGAGATGATTTTTGGGGAGTGGTCTCCATTATTTTAGGTGTAACTTTTGGATTTTTAGCAATGATGAAGATGAAAAAAGGCAAGATGAATAAGAGTTTAAATAAGGAAGAGAATTGATATATAAGTCAAAAGAGGGCTCGCTAGATCTCTCTAAAATAACAAGACTTTATCCAGCAGTTGTAGTAGATATGCAGGGTGAAATTGCAGAGATGAGCTTGGAGTGGATGGAGATGAACACAGAGGTGGTAGAGAGTGGCAAGATTAAAATCGTTCATTACGTTTTAGTTTTTGATTTTACGCCTCTTAACGAAGATGTTAAAGATAGAACTACTCTTATATTTGCCTCAAAAGATGAACTTATGGATGAAATTCAGGTGGTTGCAAAATTTTTCGACTAATCTCACCAGACACTAAAAAAGTATTTTCTCTAGCACTTCCAGCTGCACTCAAACACCTCGTAGATATTTTACAAATTCTCATAGATATGATTATGGTTGGAATGGTAAGTGTCTATGCACTTGCCGCAGTTGGCATGAGCATGCAGTTTATGATGGTTATAAATGTTTTAATGACTCTCTATGTTGTTGGTGGAAATGCTCTTATCGCGCGTTTTATTGGAAGTGGAAGAAAAAGACGAGCTTCTGCACTTCTGTATGCACTTATAATCTTTGCCGCTATCTTAGCTGTTTTTGTAAGTTTTGGTGTCTATTTTTCAAGTGAGTTTATGTACTCGGCTATGGGTGCAGAGGCTGAGGTAATTATACAAGGTTCAATGTATTTCAAAATCTTAGCACTTGGTTTTATAGTTATTTTTATAGATTCACTACTTTATAATGCACTCTCCGCTGCGGGAGATACCAAGAGCTCACTATATATTAAACTTTTTTCTGCTGCTCTAAATGCGGCACTAAATTATGTACTTATTTTTGGTCACTTCGGGTTTGAAGCCATGGGTATAGAGGGTGCCGCTTATGCAACTGTAATTGCTTATACTTTTAATGTGTTTGCATACTTTGTTTTACTTAAAAACCCACTTGCAAAACTCAATATTATTCCGCTCGTTCGTGTAAAAGATTTGAAAAGAGTTTGGAGTGTTGGTTGGGGTGCTATGCTTGAACGCGGTATATCGAGTATGAGTTTCTTAGTCTTTGTCTCTATCATCACAGCTTATGGAACAGCTGAACTTGCAGGCTATCAAGTAGGACTTCGAATCGAGGGTATCGCATTTATGCCTGGTTTTGGATTTGCCATTGCTGGTATGGCTCTAGTAGGACAAAATTTAGGGGCATTAAATAAACAAAAAGCTTATGATATGGGCATAATAAGTGGAAGAATAGCCTATGTATTTATGGGAAGTGTTGGGCTATTTCTAATTCTTTTTCCTGAGTTTTTAGTGAGTTTTTTTACAAAAGATGAGGCAACTATTGCTGTTGCATCTTCTTATCTTATACTTGTTGGTTTAGCTCAGATTCCTTTAGCTATAAACTTCGTATATTCAGCCGCATTAAGAGGAGCTGGAGCTACAAAAACAACACTGAAAATAAATGTAGGCTCACTCTGGTTTTTAAGGGTTCTTCCCTCGTATATTGCATATAAAATGGGATATGGGATTATCGCTATTTTTGTAATAATGAATATCGAGACATTGATAAAAGGTATCATTTATCACTATATTTATCAAAAGAGAGCTTGGTTAGATACTAAAGTATAGGACTTTCTAGTGATCTTTAGAGTAAATCTAAAGTGCTAAAGAAGTAGTTAGAAGCTACTCTTCATGATTGCTAATGGTACTTGGTAGTGTGTTGCCACTTGCTTGCAACTTTAGGGCTTCAGGATACTTTTTGTAGTGAGCTCTTACAACTCCTGCTAATTTTACCTTTGCTGGTGCATTGATGTTCCCCTCAATATTGATTGCGTTTACAATAGATGTTACAAGTCTATCTTGTGGAAAATCTACTTTTTGTGCCCATGAAAGAAGAAGATCTCTATCTACATATGCTGGAAGTGATCCCATGATTCCTATGTCGTTTTGATTGTGAATGAGTAAACCAGATGTTGTTCCACGGTCAAGAGTTAGAACTTGGAATAGATAGAGAGTATGGTATTCTAACTGTGCTTGAATTTCTCTAGAAGAGCAAGAACAACGTTCGTTAAATGCAGATGTAATAATCTCTATATATTCATCTATAACACCCTCTCCAAAACTATTTGCAAATGCAAAATCCTGTGTTTGAGTATCAGTTTTGTAGTTTTCAAGGTAGAAATGTGAAACGCCACGATGTCTTTGTAAGGCTGGAATATTGAAGTATTTATCTCCTTGTGCTGAGCCCTCTTCATAGTTCTCATTTGAGAGTCGCTTAAGCATTGCGTCAAAACTATTTTTGTCACCTTCATTGTAAACACTAGGGTTTAAGTCCGCCATTAAACGCCAGTAAGAAGAGCCATCGCGAAGCTCTGTAAGACTTATATGAATATGGACAGAAGGAACATTTGGATTACGAGGATGAATGATAGTAGAAATTGCAGTAGCTGATTTGAGATTTTTTTCTGGCTGCTCATCATAATGAACTTGAGAGACATTAACACTTGCTGTATTAAAAAGTTTCTCATCGCGAAACTCAAAACGGCTCCCTCCACCATGACAACCTTCATCTCTAAGCCAAGTCACTTCTTCAAACTCTTTACTTTCTCCTATAGTTTGGGAGAGATGATTGAGTTTGCTGAGAAATCTACTCTGTAAAGATAGCACTAAGTCATAAGCTTTTTTGGCATTGTGTGAGTTTGCTAAAATTAGTTTCATATCGTCCATCCATGACTATCAATTTTTCTTATTTTAGCAGATTCTAGTAAATTTTAGATTTAACATTAAACTTCTTGTAGTATATGTTTATTATATCCCTTTCATACCACCACCACCTTTACCCTGACCACCACCTGAGCCTTGGTACATATTTCCAGATCCATTTTGTGAGTCTGAACTAGAAGTTGAATTCTCACCTGAACCTTTTTTATATTGATACTTTTTTTGCTCACCTGAACCGCTACCATTTTCACTTTGTGTTTGGTACTGCATCTGCTGCATTTTTGCTTCATGCTCAGCAAAACTATCTTCTGCAAAACTAAGGCTTGCAAGTAAAATAGATATAAGTATTATCGTTTTCATATAAATTTCTCCTAAGATAAGATTCGTTAGTATAATAGTTTAGTGTTAGTTGATTGTTAGTGAGGAGATATTTATTTTAGTAACATTAAGATAAAATCACATTATGAATTTACAAGAGTATATAAACGCCGTAGCTAAACTAAACCTTTATGCAAAACATTACTATGTCTTAGACGATCCAATAACCACTGATGAGGTATATGATAAGCTTTATCACGAGGTTGTGTCTTATGAAGAAGAGAACCCAAAAGAACTTTTAGATGACTCTCCAACGCAGAGAGTTGGCGATGTTATTCGTGATGGTTTTACTAAGGCTAGTCATCTCTCTCGCATGTGGTCACTAGAAGATATTTTTGACTCCTCTGGACTGGAGAAATGGCTTACTAAAACTTATAAACTAGACTCAAATATAACATTTTATTGTGAGCCAAAGTTTGATGGTGCTTCGCTTAACCTAATTTATGAAAACGGTATTTTAGTGCAGGGAATTACTCGTGGTGATGGAACTATTGGTGAGCTTATTACCGAGAATGTTAAAACAATTAAGTCTATTCCTTTAGTAATTGAGTATAAAGAGCGAATAGAGATTCGTGGTGAAATTGTTATTTTTAAAGATGAATTTCAGATGATAAACGCGGCTCGCCTTCAAAATGATGAAGCAGTCTTTGCAAATCCTCGAAATGCGGCTGCAGGAAGTCTTCGTCAGCTTGATTCATCCGTAACAGCTGCAAGAAACTTAGTCTTTTTACCTTACGGTGTTGGGGAAAATGAATTAGAGCAAAAACTACTTCATAAAAAGATGGAGTATATTTATACTCTAGGATTTAGAAAACCACCTGAGCGAGCAGTTTGTAAAGATGCACAAGAGATAGAGTCTATTTATAAGCAGATGGTTAAAGATAGGGAACATTACTCAATGATGCTTGATGGAATGGTTATAAAAGTAGATGAGATAGCTTCACAAATAGATATGGGTTATACTGTAAAAGTACCGCGTTTCGCAGTTGCTTATAAATTTCCAGCGGTTGAAAAGATAACTACAGTTAAAGAGATAGTACTTCAAGTTGGCCGTACAGGTGCTGTAACACCAGTAGCCATAGTAGAACCTACTGATATAGACGGTGTTGTTGTTGAGCGTGCAACTCTTCATAACTTTGATGAGATAGATAGAAAAGATATTCGAATAAATGATAAGGTTATCATACTTAGAAGTGGAGATGTTATTCCTAAAATCATTAAGGTATTAACACATGAACGCGATGGTAATGAAGAAGCGGTTATAAGACCAATAGAGTGTCCCGTATGTCATAGTGAACTCTTAGACGAGGGTGTACTTCTTAAGTGCCAAAACCTAAAATGTGAGGCGAGGGTAGTAAACGCAATAATGTATTTTGCTTCAAAACCTTGTCTTAACATCGATGGACTTGGAATAAAAATAGTCGAAGCTCTTTTTACTTCAGGACTTGTGAAGAGTGTAGTAGACTTGTTTGACCTAAGCTTAGAAAAACTCTTAGAGTTAGAAGGTTTTAAAGAGAAAAGATCTCAAAACTTACTCGACTCGATTCAAAATTCAAAAGGGCATGACTACTGGCGTTTTGTAAACTCTTTAGGTATTGAGCATGTTGGAGAGGTCGCATCGAAAACCTTGGCTGATAATTTTGGTTCTTCTTTTGTAAATGCGACTAAAGAGCAAATTATAGAGTGTGATGGTATAGGTGAAGAGATGGCAGAATCCGTTTTAGAGTTTGTAAGAGTAAACGAGGAGACTATAGCTAGACTTCAAGAGTTACTAGAGCCATTAGAACCTGTAAAAAAAGCAGAAGCACATGAGAATCCTTTTAAGGGAAAAATAGTTGTACTTACAGGAACCATGAGTGAGAGCCGCGGGGCTATAAAAGAGATATTAGAAAATCTCGGAGCAAAAGTAAGTGGAAGTGTAAGTAAGAAAACAGACTTTTTAATTTATGGTGAAGACGCTGGTAGTAAGTATGATAAGGCTGAGAGTTTGGGTGTAAAAACTTTGACTGAGGGTGAGATGAAGGAAATGATATAAAGATATGATGAATAAGCAAGAAGTTGATATTATATTTTGTGATTTAGAAGTTGATATATCTACTGATAAAATATATGAGCTGGGCTTTATTTATAAACAAAGAGAGCTTAAAACAACTAAAATATTAGAGAGTGAAGAGTTTATCATTTCTACTAATTCTATTTTTTTAGCTGGGCATAATTTTATAAATTTTGATTTAGAAAAGTTAAAAACTACAAAGTTAAATCAACATCTACAAAAATATCATATTATAGATACTTTGCCCTTGTCCCTTTTACTATTTAATGAAAAAACTCATCATAGTCTGCCTAAAAATTATAAAAGTGAAGATGATTTTAGAAATAATCCAGTTGAAGATTCTAAAATTACTTTAGAACTTTTTATGAAGCTTGAAAATAAATTTAGAAGTTTAGATGGAGATACTCAAAAAATATTTTATTCACTTCTTAAAGATAACCTCTATTTTAAAGGCTTTTTTCTATATATAAAAAAACAAACTTTACATCAAAACTTAACAAAGAGATTGAGGCAGAGTTGAATAAGATTGAGGGTACTAAAACAGATGATGCAGATAAGTTGGATGAACAAAAGAGGATAGTGATTGAGAATGGCATTGTTGATGATGTAAAAGGCAAGAAATCACTCACACAATTACAGATGGAGGTTTTGTTATGTTGGAAAAGAGGTGTATTTTCAACATCAAAGATAGCAGGAGAGTTGGGAAAGAAAAGCGATGCCATCTCCAATCGGATTAAAGCAATGAGGCAAAAGGGCTATTACAAGGAGAAATACATGGAGATGTTACAAAATGTGTGATATTTCAAAGATTTTTTCATTATTGGATACT
>CAZPRE010000090.1:0-7998 GCA_964588875.1 uncultured Sulfurimonas sp.
GTTCGCTGTTGAAGCTGAAGTTGGTGCTCCACAAGTTTCTTATAGAGAGTCTATTAAAGAAAAAGTTAACCAAGAGTACAAGTATGCTAAGCAATCTGGTGGTCGTGGTCAATTTGGTCATGTTTACCTTACAGTTAAGCCAGGTGAAAAAGATACAGGATTTGTATTTACAAATGCTATTAAAGGTGGGTCTGTTCCTAAAGAATTTATTCCTGCTGTTAAGAAAGGTTGTGAAGAGTCTATGTCAAATGGTGTTCTTGCGGGTTACCCAATGGAAGACGTTGATGTTACTCTTTATGATGGTTCTTACCATGATGTGGATTCAAATGAGATGGCATTTAAACTTGCTGCTTCAATGGGATTCAAAGAAGCTTGTCGTAAAGCAAAACCTTCTATCTTAGAGCCAATGATGAAAGTTGAAGTTGAAACTCCTGAAGAGAACATGGGTGATGTTATCGGTGACCTTAACAGACGTCGTGGACAAATTAATGCTATGGGCGATAGAGCTGGTAGTAAAATTGTTGATGCATTTGTACCATTATCTGAAATGTTTGGTTATTCAACTGACCTTCGTTCAGCTACTCAAGGACGTGCTACATACTCTATGGAATTTGATCACTATGCTGAAGTTCCAAGAAATGTATCTGAAGAGATTCAGAAAAAACGTAACGGATAGACTATATTCTAAAACACTCCTCTTGGAGTGTTTTCTTTCTTAATAATCAATAACTACTGATTACTTCTTAACAACTTTCTTTTTTAAATAACCAACAATTCTAAATAGAGCTCTAAACATACTAATAAGTATATACAAACTCAAAGCCCAAAGAAATGGGTGATAATAGTTTTGTGCATTTAACATTTGATCAAACCGTGTTAGAGGTGAACTTAGTAAATCTGGATGTTGAAGAAAGGCGAGTATAACTACAATAGCGAAATAGTAGAGTAGTTCTAGTTGAATTTTTTTTATCATCATCGATTGTATCATTATAATCTGATATAATTACAAAAATAAATATTAATAGGAACTTTTATGAAAATTACAATTATTTTATCTCTTTTAGCAACACTATTATTAGCACAAAATCCAAAGGCATATGCTGCATTAGGTGATGTTATTTACGATAATGTTGAGAATATTACTAAACTTCAACAGATAGATAGTTATAAACTTTATGATTCTAAAATTCATAAATATACAATAAATGTTGCTGCAGCAAAGTCAGTTGGTTTTGCTTTAGATAAAGGCGATAAAAGTGTTGATAAAATGGCATATCTCAAGAACTTAAGAGTTCTATCAAAAGAGAATGATTTCTATGTTCGAAACTCAAAAACTTCATTTGAAAAATCAATGAAAAATGAAGATAGTGTACTTTTTTCTGAGATAATAAATACTGGTCTAATAGATACCCAGATGTACAAAGATGAAATCATCAACTACTATATGTTTCATGCTGAAGATATTAATGCTTCAGGAGTAATTCAAAGTTATTTGGATGAAGACGAAGCCTTAAGAAAACAGCGCTTAGAAAATATGAAAAAATATAAGTCTAAGTCTCAAATCCAAGCTGAAAAAATAAAACGCATTCGTGAAAATGATAAAGAGAAGCATGCCGCTGTAGAAAAGTCCCTACAAGAAGAGGTAGATAGAAAAAAAACAGAGATCAGAGTAAATCAGAAAAAAGAGTTATTAAATTAGATTTACTATCTATTAGTTCCACTCGAACTCTTCAAATTCGCTGGGTCTGCCTTTGAGAGTCAGATAAGGTTTATAATGATTCTTGTATGAAAGAGATGGACACTCCTCAACATAGTAACCTAAATAAATCCACTTTTTTTTACTTCTTTGAGAAAATTTTATTTGATTATAGAGTGAGAGTTTACCTAATGAATACTTTTCATAGTCTGGATCGTAGTAAAAATATATTGAAGATATACCATCATCTAGTACATCTATTAAATCAACCCCTATAAGTTTGTTCTCATCATAATAAAGAACTTCGTAACCAAATTCATTATGACCAGTCACAAACGAGTTATAGTAGTGCTCAGGAGTCGTTTCACTATACTCCCACGAACGTTTATCCTGCATATGAAGATGGTATTTTTTAAAGAGTGCAAGATGTTCCCCAGTTAGAGAGGGTTGCTGAATGTAACTCTTGATAAATGAGGCTTTTTTTATGACTCTCTTTTGTGATTTGCTAAATACAAAATTTTCAACATCAATTTTAATACTTTGGCACTCATTGCACTCTTCACATATTGGTCTGAAAAACATTTTTCCAAATCTTCTAAAGCCTCTTTCAATCAAGTTTTGTGACTCATCAATCGTGCAATTATCTATTATTTTATAGTGAGTTGTAGTATTAAGCTCTTTAATGTATGAGCATTTATCGTTAAGGGAAAATTCTTTAAGTAGATTCATACCGAGATTTTGACATAATTTCTTTTAGATATAGCAAATAAAAGAGTAATTAATGAAATTTTTTCTAAAACATAAGATAGTAATACTAAGAACACTAGGTTGATTGATTTTTGGAGTTGGATTTTTAGCTTATAATTTTATGCCTAAAAAAGAGAAAGAAGCTTAAGAGCGATTTATCGCTATTAAAACTCCCTCTATCATTGCATCTATATCTCCATCTAGTATTCCAGAAATATTTGAATAGGCTTCATTACTTCTTGTATCTTTTACTTGTTGATAGGGTTGCATAACATAAGAGCGAATCTGATGTCCCCAACCGATTTCACTCTTAGCGATTCCATCTTCTTTAGCCTTTTTAGCCTCAAGTTCTAACTCATACAGACGTGACTTTAACATCTTCATCGCAGTAGCCTTGTTTTTATGTTGGCTTCTATCGTTTTGACACTGAACAACCACTCCTGTTTCAATATGTGTTAAACGAATGGCAGATTCAGTTTTGTTGACATGTTGTCCACCAGAACCACTCGCACGATATGTATCAACACGAAGGTCTTTGTCTTCTATTACAATATCAATATCATCATCAACTTCTGGAGAAACCATTACAGAAGAGAATGAAGTGTGACGTTTGGCATTTGAATCAAAAGGTGAGATACGTACAAGACGATGGATTCCATTTTCAACCTTGAGGTATCCATAAGCATTTTCACCTTTAATAATGATTGAAACATCTTTTATCCCAGCCTCATCACCTTTTTGATAATCGAGTATCTCAACACTGAAATTATGATTTTCAGCCCATTTTTTATACATTCTTAGAAGCATTTCAGCCCAGTCTTGAGACTCAGTTCCACCAGCCCCGGGATGAATTGAAAGAATAGCATTGTTAGCATCACTCTCACCACTTAAGAGAACTTCTATCTCCATATTACGAATAAGTGCCTCAAGAGAAGAAGAATCACCATAGAGAGCTTCTATGGACTCCTCATCATTTTCTTCTTTTGCCATTTCATATAGTTCAGCCGCATCAGTTATTGCATCTTTTGCAAGCATGTATTTATCTAGTTTTCTTTGAAGTTGTGTTTTTTCTTTTTGAACCTTGGCCGCGTTTGATGCATCATTCCAAAATTCTTGTATATTTTCTAATGTTTCTATCTCAGTAAGTCTAGCTTCTATTTTTTTAGGTTCCACAACACTAGTAATGTTTTCCATTTTAATAGTTGTATTTTTTAGTAGTTCTGTATATTCGTAGTTATCCATTAGAAACCTTATATTTGTTATAATACGATTATATTATATAGAGGCTTAAAATGCAGATTATCTCGAATCCATTAGAATTAAAAGAGTACTTAGCTGAGAAAAACAAAACTATAGGGTTTGTTCCAACTATGGGTGCTCTACACCAGGGTCATATATCCTTAATTAATCAAGCAAAATTGGAGAATGAATTAGTAATTGTCTCAATTTTTTTAAATCCGACACAATTTCTAAAAGGGGAAGATTTAGACTCTTACCCTAAAAAAGATGAGGCTGATAAAAAAATATGTGAAATGAGTGGTGTAGATATTCTTTTTTTTCCAAATTCAAAAGATATTTATGCTGAAGATGAAGTCTCTCTTCTTGCACCTAAAATAAGAGGATATGTGTTAGAAGGCTCGTCAAGACCTGGGCATTTTAACGGTGTTTTAACAGTTGTGATGAAGCTTTTAAATATAGTAAATCCAAAAAATGCATATTTTGGTAAGAAAGATGCACAGCAGTTAAACCTTATCACACTAATGGTAAAGCAGCTTTTTATGAGTGTTAACATTGTGGCTATGGATACTATTCGTGAAAGCGATGGTTTAGCACTTAGTAGTAGAAATGCTTACCTAAATGAACATGATAGAAAAGAAGCACTTAAAATTTCGGCATCTTTGCATCTTGCCGTTAGAATGGTGACTCGCGGAGTTCGCAATTGTGAGGATATAGTTTCAAATATGAGAGATACTCTTTATCCATTGGAAATCTCTTATGTAGAAATACTCAACCATGATTTTCAAAAAATTGATAACATCGAATTAGGAAATACAGTAGTTTTAGTCGAAGCAAAATCAGGCGACACTAGATTACTTGATAATATTTGGTTGTGATGGTGTTAGATAGCCATCCTCTATCATAATATCAACAGCTTTTTTAAAGACAGGTACTGCAGTTTGTGCGGCAAATTGGCTTTTTTTAGGTTGAACAACAACAACACCGATTGTATAGTTTTTATTTGAGTCATTTGCAAAACCCATAAACGCGGTATTGTACTTTTTAACATACTGTCCTTTTTCAACAATATGTGCAGTTCCTGTTTTACCACCAACTATTAAACCTTTCGTTCTCGCTTTTTTACCTGTTCCCTTATTGACAGTTTTAATAAGGATTTTTTGCATTCTCGCTGCAGTTGATCTACGAATAATTTGCTCTTGTTCATAATTTTCTAAGGGAATTTCAGAGCCAAGTTCATCTATGAAATTGTTGACTATTTTAGGTGTTGTCATTCTACCGTTATTATTGAAGACACTGTATGCCCGCATAAGCTGCATAAGATTAGCCCTCATTCCATAACCGTAAGAACAAGTCGCTTTATAAATCTCATTTTCAAGTCTTCTTGCACTCGGAATGGAACCAACTTTCTCGTAAACTAAGTCAGGGGTTGATTTCTTTGAGAAACCAAAACTCTTAAGCCCTTGGTTAAATTCAGGTCCAGAGAGTTTTTGTGCTAGTTGGGCAATACCAACATTCGAAGAGTGTACAATTACATTTTCTGCAGAGAGCCAATCAAATCTATGCTCATCGGTAATGACTTTACGACCAATTTTGAATCTACCATTATGACCATTTACTAAATCATAAGGGTTCACAAGTTTTTTGTCTAAAAGTAAAGAGAAGGTTATGGTTTTGATTACACTTCCCGGTTCAAAACTATACTCAATCATTCCACTACGAAGAGATGAGTAGTCACTGCGTTTAATATTTTTAGGAAGATAACGATTTGAACTAGCCATAGCAAGAACCTTACCTGTTTGCGAATCCATAATAGCTATCATTATTTGCTTGGCTTTTAGTTCAATTTTCATATCATCAAGCATTTTTTCTATCTGTATTTGAAACGCGGCGGGAATAGTTAGTTTAATATCTAGTCCATTTTTCTCAGACCTAGTAAAAGAGTTTTTATTAAGTATTATGTAGGAGTTGACATCTCTTTGACCGCGTTTAAAACCATCTTGTCTAGAAGATAGTTCATTGTTAAATTTCTTTTCAAGTCCTTTGACTCCTAAGGTTCTTGTGTAACCGTCTTCTTCAACTTTATGAGGATAGCCTACAATTGGTGTGAGTAGATCACCATAGGGATAAATGCGGCTTTCGCCACTCTCAATGATACTAAGTCCATGAACTGAACGAAGTCCAGTTTTTTTATTCTTAATCTCCATAAAAACCTTAAATCGTCTTAATTCACGAGCCAGTTTTTTTAAGTATTGTGCTTGAATTTGAGGAATATTGTAGCTAAGAACAACTACTCCTCTTCTTCTTTTAAGCCGTTTTTTTATCTCTTTGGGGCTCATATTTGAGTAGATACTAAAGAGTTGAATAAATAGCTCTTCTTTGTCTGGGTCTATATAGCGAGTATTAACAATGGCTTTATACAGTTTCTTGGTTGTTGCTAAATGAAACCCATCTGCGGAGATTATACTTCCACGACCAGCCTTGGAGCTATCTTTTGAATAAAGAGCAGGCAGATGACGTGATTTTAAAACCGTTATAAGTATGGCAGATAAAAAGATAAGGAAGCCTACTCCGATAAGAGAGTAGAGAAGAAAGATTTTTTTACTTTTATTTTTATTTCTGTTTTGCATAATTACTTTTTTAAGTAATTATATCATCTAAATTTTAAAGTTGTGTACGACCAAGTTCTTTATATGCATTAAGAGCTTTGTTTCTAATCTCTAACATTAGTTTCATGCTTGTTTCTGCTTTACCAATAGCCAAGGCTGCTTGATGAAGATCTTTTACTTGACCTGTTGCCATATCGGCAAGAGTGTTTTCTCCAGACTTTTGAAGTTCATTCACTTCACTCATTGCTGTTTTTAGTTGATTAGCAAATGCCTCACTACCAGTAGGGGCTATTTTCGTTTTGTTTTTTAATAGGTCGGTAGTTGATAAGCCAGATATATTATCAATCTTTCCAAATTCACTCATAATCTTCTACCTCCTTTATTTATTTTTATTGAAATAATGTAATAGCACTATTTGCCATCTCTTTTGAACTTTGAAATGCTGCGACATTTGCTTGATAGGCACGTGTTGCTTCTACTAAATCGGCCATTTCTATCACAGGATTAATGTTTGGGTATGCGACATAACCATTTGCATCTGCATCTGGATGTTGTGGTTCAAACTTCATTTTTGGTTGTGAGTCGTCACGCGATATCTTGTCAACTATTACACTCATTATAACAGGATTAACTTTCTTGCTAAAATCACCTTCATTTAAAGGGTCTTCATATTTAGCAGAGTTTGTCATGCCATCAAGAGCTTTGTTAAACTGCTGATTAAAGTCTATAGCTTTAAAAACAACCTCTTTGCGACGGTAAGGTCCACCCTCTTCAGTTCTTGTTGTTTGTGCATTGGCAATATTGCTAGAGATTACATTTACACGAACGCGTTGTGCTGAGAGACCATAGCCAGATATATCAAAACTACTTAAAAAATTACTCATTTAATCTCCTTTGCGCAACTTGCTAATTTATTTTATAGTCTTAAGCAATTTTAGTTCCATAACTAAATAGTGATTTATGATATAATTTAAAAAATATTTTTTAAAGGCTACTTATTATGGGTGTATTAAAACTAGAAGACTTACCTCACTATACTTATGATGATTATAAAAACTGGGAAGGCAATGACTGGGAACTTATTTACGGGCAAGCTTACTGCATGAGTCCCTCTCCAATGATAGAGCATCAGTCTGTTAGTTCAAAAATAGCATGGGAATTACAAAATATATTTGCTGATTGTAAAAAATGTCAAGTTCTTATGCCTGTTGACTGGAAAATAGCAGAAGATACCATCGTGCAGCCAGACAACTCTGTTATATGTCATAAACCCCAAAATGAAGCCTACATAACAAAAGCTCCAAAAATTATCTTTGAAATTCTTTCTAAAAGTACAGCTAAAAAAGATAAGGGACTTAAGTATAAACTTTATGAGCAAGAGGGTGTTAAATACTACATAATAGTAGACACCAAAGAGAAAATAGCAAAAGTCTATGAGTTAAAAGAGGGAAAATATATCAAGGTTTGTGATGCAAGTGATGAAAAAATCCTCTTTGACGTGGATGAATGTAGTAGCAAACTAGAGTTTAATTTTTCAAAAATATGGCAGTAAATTAAGCAGTGGGCTTAATTTACCTTTTGTGATGCTTCAATCACACTTCTAAAGATGCTCGCACTTTTCTTTCTTGAGGAAATAAGTGCATTATACATAATAGAGTTTTTACTCATCTCTGTTGTCTCAACATCTATGTCAACACTATTACCATCATT
>CAZPRE010000091.1:0-7958 GCA_964588875.1 uncultured Sulfurimonas sp.
AAAGGAAAAATATGCCAAGAGTAAAAACAGGTGTTGTTCGTAGAAGAAGACACAAGAAGATATTAAAATTAGCTAAAGGTTTCTATAGTGGTCGTCGTAAACACTTTAGAAAAGCTAAAGAGCAAATCGAACGTTCATGGGTATATGCTCATAGAGATCGTAAGCAAAAGAAACGTGACTTCCGTAAATTATGGATTGTTCGTATCAATGCTGCTGCTCGTTTAAATGGACTAAACTATTCAACTTTCATGAATGGTGTTCACAAATCTGGCATCGAGCTTGACCGTAAAATTCTTGCTGACATGGCGATGAATGATGCAGCTGCATTTACTGCAGTTGCTGAAGCTTCTAAAGCAGCATTAGCAAAGTAATCACTTAGTTGTGTAAGTTAAAGACCTTCTAGGTCTTTGACTTTTGCTAAAACTTAAGAGTTAAATTTTATGAAGATAAAGAACTGAGTTACCCTTCGATTTATAATAAATCCCCAAAGAATTTTTACGAGCATAACTTCTACTCTTGTCAATGGTAGTATTTTCAACAATTCCGTCACTATAAAAGAGAAACTTATCGATATTTTAAACACTATACTCGTCTATCTTATATCTATCTTGCCATTTACAAAACTCGTGTTTTTAGTGTAGGCTTTTTGAACTGTTTTTAATCTCTTGAAAATTATTCACAGATTTATTTTTTCAAGCCATTCTTTCATTTTTAGCTCATATCCTATCTTTTTTAACTCAACAAACTTTAGAGGCTTTAAAAGATACTCTTGTTTTACATACCCTCCGTAATCGTGGGGGTACAAATAGCCTTTTGCTTGTTGTTTTATATGGTTAGGAATATCAAGTAAAATGCCATTATTCACAGACTTTAGTGCCTCATTTATAGCAAGGTATGAAGAGTTCGATTTTGGAGAAGCACAGAGATAAACTACAGCTTGAGCTAAAATAATTCTAGCTTCTGGATATCCAATTTTACTGACACTTGTCATAGCAGATGTGCAAAGTGTCAATGCTTGTGGATTTGCATTTCCTACATCTTCACTAGCAAGGATAACAAGTCGTCGTGCAATAAATTCAGCACTCTCTCCTCCATCAATCAGACGAGCTAAGTAGTATATAGCAGCATCAGCATCGGAACCACGAATAGATTTAATAAGAGCAGATGAAAGTTCATAGTGGACACCAGCTTCACTACTTCCTGCTTGAAGTGCATTTGGCCGAAGGGCTTTAAGACTATCAAGAGTAATAATAGAGTCGAGATTTGAGGCAAACTCTAGGAGTTTTAGCATAGCTCTTGCATCACCACCACTACTAGCTACAAGATACTCTTTAGCCTCATCATCACAACTAAGCTTAGCTCTATTTATAGCAATGTCTACGAGCTTGTAAAGAGCCGCGTTTGAGATATGTTTTATCTCAAAAAGCATAGAACGCGAGCGTATAGCTGAAGTTAGAGAGAAAAATGGGTTTTCAGTCGAAGCACCAATAATAAGAACAGAGTTATTTTCCATAACTGGAAGTAGAACTTCTTGTTGATTTTTTGAGAGTCTATGTACTTCATCTATAAAGATAAGAGGTTTTTGTAAAGCATTTTTATACTGTTCAAATATTTTGCGAAGTTGATCTACTTTAAGTGATGTGGCATTAAGTTCATAAAAGGGGAAGTCCATAACCTGAGCGATTATGCGAGCTATGGAAGTTTTTCCACACCCGGCAGGGCCATAAAAAAAGCTATGGCCTAAAACACCTTTTTCACACAAAACACGAAGAGGAGCATTTAGAGCACTTAAGTGTTCTTGACCAACAAGCTCGTCAAACGCGGTAGGTCTAAGAAGTTGTGTGAAGTCAGACAACTATTTTTTGCCTTTATTTCCTGCTGACTCACGAGCTAGTTTCTCGTCAGCCTTTAAAAATGTAAAGAGAGCTGAGTACTCGCTTCTTGTTAAAAATCTACTCTTACCGGTTGGTAGATTATTAAGTTCTATTTCTGCAAAACTAAGACGTTTCAAGTCTGCTACTTCTGCCCCAAAGTGTGCGAAAAATCTTCTGATTTCACGGTTTTTACCCTCTGAAATAGCAATTTTTAAAATAGAGTAGTTATGCTCATTTTTTTGGATTTTATATCCTATAAATGGTGCAAAAGTCATAGACGTAACCTTAGAGTGTGAATGACCACCAGCAGTAGCATCCATAAGCTCTAGACCGTTCATCATCGCATCTTCCATCTCTTTTGTTACTTCACCTTTGATTTTTACCTTGTAGATTCGCTCTAGTCCTGAGTCCATAAGTGCAGTAGCAACTTTTGAAGCATCTGTTAATAGTAAAACACCCTCTGTCGCATAATCTAAACGCCCTACAGGGATAAAGTGCTTATATTTAGTATCTAGTCCATCATAAATAGTTTTACGGCCACGAGGGTCTGTTTTTGTAACAAGTTCACCCTTTGGTTTGTTGTAAACGATTACAGTGTATTTATCTCTAGGAGTAACTTGCTTTCCACTGACATATACGTCTACATTTTTTTCATCAACTTGTGTAGCCGGATTGTCTTGAATCTCACCATCTACTCTTACATAACCATCTTGAATAGCCTTATCAGCTTCGCGTCTTGAGTAGCTCGAGTGGTGAGCGATATATTTGTTTAATCTCATCATAATATTATGATATTCCTTTTTCTATGAGCGTATGAATGTGAAGAACACCCTGTATCTTTTTATTTTTATCTGTAACAACCAACAGTTGTATCTTTTTTTCTTCTATCAAAACAAGTGCATCACTTGCTAGCATACTTGCATCATCAATACTCATTGGATTATGTGTTGCATACTTAAAAACTTCATCTTCAAGTGAAAAATCTTTACTCAAAAGTGCACGACGAACATCGCCATCACTCATAAGTGCTACAAGTTTTTCATCTTCATTGATTATGAGAGCCGTACCTAAACGCCCCTCACTAATACTCAAAATGGCATCTTTAAGTTTTGTGTTCTTTTGTATAACAGGCAAATTTTGTGTCTGCATAAGGTTTGAGACTTTCACAAAAAGTTTCTTGCCCAAAGCACCACCAGGGTGAAAAGAAGCAAAATCACTTTTTTGGAAATTTCTGGCCTTCATTAAACAAACTGCAAGTGCATCACCAAGAGCTAAAGTAAGAGTTGTTGAGCTTGTAGGAGCTGTGTCTATTGGACAAGCTTCTTGGAGCACATTTATCTCTATTATCATATCACTGTGAGAACCAAGAGTAGAATTTGGATCTCTAGTCATCCCAATAAGAGGAGCACCAAAGCGTTTAATGTGTGGAAGTATCGAGCTAAGCTCTTCACTCTCACCACTATAACTAATCCCAATCACTACATCGTTTTTGTCAATCATTCCTAAGTCACCGTGAAGTGCCTCTGTAGGATGAAGAAAAAAACTAGGTGTTCCAGTAGATGCAAATGTAGCGGCCATTTTAGCCCCTATAAGTCCACTCTTTCCAACACCCGTAATGATAAGTTTACCCTTGCATTTAAGTATAACATCAACAGCCTTCTCAAAGACATCATCTATGAGAGTAGCCGCGTTTAGAAGTGTCTGTGCTTCTATGTTTAATGTTTCTTGTGCAATTGTTTTGTAATTCATATTTGTATTATAGCGTTTTAGACTTTATCTAACTCGCTTTCCAAATATCCTCTTTAACCAGTACCGAGTTTTCATCATCAATGATTGTCAATTCATTATCACTTATATTACATTGTAAGTTCATAGAACGCGAGCATAAAAGTTCTATATCAGTATCAAAACTCAAGAAAATTATCTTTAAGTTTTTAAATCGCTTAAGCATCTTTTCATTTTGCTTGAACCACGAAGAAGCCATTCCATCTTGATAAGTATAGATTATGACTTTTTCAGAGCGCCCACATGCTTTTTTGATGCGTTTTTCGTCGGGCTGTCCTAAATCAATCCAAAGTTGGATATCTCCACCCATACTTTTTTTCCATAGGTCAGGTTCATCGTCTTGTGAGATTCCTTTAGTAAATGCTAAGGTCTCATCCGCATTTAGTATAAAAGCAGTTAAGCGTACCATTAAACGCAGGTCATTTTCTGAGGGGTGTTGTGCTAGAGTTAAAGAGTGCTCTGCATAGTAGTGAGTATCGATGTTCGCTATGTTCACATTTGTCTTACAGATTGTTGCTTTACTTGCCATGATATTCCTTCTTTGATGCATTATATTACAAATTATGATAGAATTTATTCAAAAAAAGGAATTAGCCATGCAGAAGCTCTTTGATGAAGTGGGTTCTTTAGACAAACGCTGTTATGAAGAGTTTGGTTTAAGTGAAGATATTTTGATGGAACATGCTGCTGATGGTATGGCTGATTACATTCGTGCAAAATTTCCTAAAAACTCTAAAATAATAGTGGTCTGTGGAAGTGGAAATAATGGTGCCGATGGTATTGTCTTATCGCGCTTACTTGTTGGTGATTATGATATTCATGCTTTTTATGTTAAAGAGTTAAAATCTGATATGGCAAAGTTACAACAAAAAAGAGCACATGCAGTCGGTGTTAAAACAACCATTTACTTAAATGAGTGTGATGTAGTGGTTGATGCTGTTCTTGGAACCGGATTTAACGGCAGTTTAGATTACGAAGAGAAAGCTGTTATGCAAACTATCAACAATCTCGATGCTTTTAAAATTGCTTGTGATGTTCCTTCAGGACTCAAATGTAGTGGTGAGTGTGATGAGAACATTTTTGTCGCGGATGTCTCACTTACTATGGGAGCTTTAAAAAAGTCTATGTTTGCTGATAATGCAAAAGAGTATGTTGGTGAAATTGTTGTTTTGGATCTTGGAATGACTCGTAGCATTTACGAAACAGAGTCAAATTGGAATTTACTTGATTTGGAGGACTTAGTACTGCCTCATAGAACAAAAAAAGACGCACATAAAGGTACTTATGGACATTTGGCCATTACTTGTGGAGATAAGACAGGAGCGAGTACACTCAGTGCAAAAGCGGCTCTTCGTTTTGGAAGTGGACTTGTTACACTGGTCGGTTTTAAAGATGGCAAGATGCCAAACTCCATTATGCACTCCACTATTCTTCCTTCAAATACGACAGCTTTAGCTATTGGTATGGGTCTTGGTGAGGAATTTAGTGATAAAGAGCTAAACAATTTTTTAGATAATTCTCTTCCATTAATTGCTGATGCAGATGTTTTTTACATGAACATTTTAGACAAAATACTTTTAAGAGAAAACTTTGTTTTAACACCACATCCAAAGGAATTTGTAGCTCTTTTAAAATACACTAAACTCGCCGATATTGATGTTGTAGAGTTACAAAAGCATCGCTTTAAATATGCCCAACTGTTTTGTACAAACTATCCAAACGCGGTGCTTGTTCTAAAGGGAGCAAATGTAGTCATAGGTCAAGGTGAGCAGTTTTTTGTAAATCCTCATGGAACAGCAATCTTAGCTAAAGGTGGAAGTGGAGATGTTTTAAGTGGTCTTATAGCTTCTCTATTAGCTCAAGGATTTAAAGCTCTTGATGCAGCAATAAATGGTTCATTAGTGCACACAAAATTAGCAATAAGTTACAAAGGTGCTGATTTTTCACTTACACCAGATGATTTGATTAAAGGGATAGGTAATCTATAAGATTGCTTATGATATAAATCAAATTATAATATAAACATAGGAAACATTTTAATGGATAATATACTAAAAATTGGAAAATATACTCTTGGCTCGCGTTTAATCGTTGGAAGTGGAAAATATGACTCTTTTGAGATGACAAAAGATGCTACTTTAGCATCTGGAAGTGAACTTATTACAGTTGCAGTTCGTCGTTTAAACATCACGGATCCGGACAAAGAGAATTTAAGAGATACTTTTGCTGGAACTAATGTAAAGTTTTTACCAAACTCTGCAGGTTGTGTAACTGCTGAAGAAGCAATTACTACATTTCGCTTAACTCGCGAGGCTACAGGAATTGATTTAATCAAACTAGAAGTTATTGGTGATACTAAGAAAACTCTTTACCCAGATGTTTTAGAGACTATTAAGGCTTGTGAAGTTTTATCTAAAGAGGGCTTTACAATCATGGCTTACACTTCAGATGATCCGATCATGGCTAAACGATTAGAAGATGCTGGTGCTCATGCTATCATGCCTCTTGCGGCTCCTATTGGTTCTGGTCTTGGGATTCAAAACCCTTATAACATCGCGTTTGTAAAAGATGCTGTAAATCTTCCTATCATTGTTGATGCTGGGATAGGTTGTGCAAGTGACGCGGCTTATGCAATGGAGTTAGGTGCTGATGGTGTTTTAACTAACACAGCTATCGCTCAGGCGCAAAACCCTATGATAATGGCTGAGGCTATGAAACATGCAGTAAGAGCTGGTCGTATGTCTTATCTTGCAGGAAGAATCCCTAAGAAACCTTATGCAACTGCATCAAGTCCAATTGATGGACTAGTTCAGTTCTAAATCTCTATTTTATCAGACAAATGGGTCATCAATAAGAAGTTGTCTACTATAAGATACCCATTAAGCTTAACATTACTATAAACATAGCCACTGGAGTAATGTAACGCAGTGAGAAGTACCACGTTTCAAAGGCAAATCCGAGTTGAGGTTTTAAAATAGCTTCAACTCTCTGTTTCTCAATTACAAAACCAACAAAAACTGCCATTACTAAACCACCAAGAGGAAGCATGATTGCAGCAGTTACATGATCTACCCAGTCAAAGAAGTTTTTATCTCCCCAGGTGAGAGCCTCTTTGTAGCCATCTATGTTTGAGAGTAGGGCTATGATACCTATGAGGTAGAAAAAAAGTCCCATAGAAAGAGAAGCTTTAAGACGACTCCAAGAGAATCTATCTATGAAGTACTGAACCATTGGCTCAACGAGTGAAACAGAAGAGGTAAGTCCTGCAAACGCCAAGGCAATAAAGAAAAGTACAGCAAAGATATTTCCTATAATTCCCATCTCATAAAATGCGGCAGGAAGAGAGATAAATACTAAACCTGGACCTTTTGCAGGACCTGAACCATACTGATAAAGAAAAGTAAAAAGCATAAGACCAGCTACTATAGCAATAGTTGTATCAAGAAAAACAACCCAAAAAGCATTTTGAACAAGGTTTGAACCTTTCTCCATAGAAGCTGAATAAGTCATAATAGCACCCATACCAAGTGAAAGTGTGAAGAATGCATGTCCTACTGCTGTAACAAAAGCATTAGCATCTATCTTGGACCAATCAGGAGTAAACATAAAGTCAACTGCTTGAGAAAATGCAGGAAGCGATACGGCATAAGCAAACATACCTAAAAGTATAATCATAAGAGTTGGCATTAAAACAAGGTTCATCTTCTCGATACCACCTTTGATACCCTTAGTTAGAACATAGGTAATCCATACAAATGCCATCGTATGATAGAAAAGTTGAGTAAGTATGTCGGTATGCAACATTGTGTTAAAAGTAATTTCGGCTTCTTCGACACTGCTTGGCAAATATGTAAGAGAAGTGACAATATAGTGAAATATCCAACCAATAACTACCGAGTAAAAAATCATAACAAAGAGACCAGCCAAACCTTGAAATCCACCAAATTTCCATAAATTCTTATTTTTTGGTGCTAAATTTTCAAAAGATGTAACCCCATCTTGACGTCCAAGGTAACCAATTAGCATCTCTGCTATCATAATTGAGAAACCTATAAGAAGTACTGTTATAAGATAAATAAGAACAAATGCTCCTCCACCATACTCACCGGCAATATAAGGAAATTTCCATATATTTCCAAGTCCTACAGCGGAACCAGCCGCTGCTAAAATAAACCCTAATCTACTAAACCTAGCTATCTTCATATAATATTTTCCTATTTCTTGGTAAGTGAATTATAATTAAAATAATGAATATATAAAAGAATTGCATGAAAACTATTGACATTTTATATCTAATTG
>CAZPRE010000092.1:0-7945 GCA_964588875.1 uncultured Sulfurimonas sp.
ACCACAGAAAATAAACTTTATTTGTTCGTTGTTCTTACATGCTACTGGAGGAATTGATGTTGCATTAGGTAAGACATAAATAGTTTTTGATTTATATACTTCCTCCATCTCTTTTTTCATCCATTTAGATACACAAATAGCTGGACTAATTTCTATCTTCTTCTGTTTGATAAATGGGATTGATGAGATTATTTTTTTCTTGAGACTAGGTTGCATATATCCGTACATCCAAAAATCGCCTATTTCAAACACTTTTGCAATACTCTTCTCTTCAACGGCCTTAATAATATTAATACCAATACGTCGAAGTGACCAAAAATATACTAAATCAGGTTTAAATATTTCTATACATTCTTGAAGAGTTTTATAGTTTCTGTACTCGTCTATTTTTTTCTGTATTTTGGATGAGGAACCATAGTTAGTAAGATTCATTTTCCGTATTATATTTTCATTTTCATCTTCAATACTAAGATAATCGGAAGTAAGTACCATAACCTCATGACCTTTATTTTTTAAAAACTCCATAGTGTCTTTACATGCTATCTCATAGCCTCCAATAAAGTAAGGTGGATAGTAATTAGTTACCGTTAGAATTTTCATAGCAACTCCCTTTATAGATTATTTATATAGGAGTAATTATATGAAAGTAGTTACCAAATAGATTGCAAACTATAATATGAGCTATGGTAACTTGAAATAATCTTGTAAATGAGAGTCTTCAAAGAGGTTGATACCAGCAAAAGATTTTACATAGTAAAGTGACATGAAAATTGCAAATATCATACTAAATGTAAAGGTAAATGAAAGTAATACCCCTAAAAATGAAAATAGTATTTCTACCTTTGCACTTTCATGGAAACGTCTTAAAGATAAACGATTTTCCTTTCCGAAGTAGAGGGTGACAAAGTAAAATCCAAAGAACCATAAATTAAAGTTTAACTTCGTAACTTTAGTATCATTACATTGCATACTAAGTTCTAAAAGTCGTTTTACTTCACGAGATTGTTCTTGGGATAAAGAACTCTTGATAAGTGGGTCACATTGGTTAAAAAAATAGTCTTTTTCATATGGTTCGATTTTCATCTTTTTCCTTTTGATTTTCTATTAATCTTGACACCACACCAATTAGTGCAAATATAAACATCAGTTGATAGAAATTATTTGTTTGTTTAAGTGCCCATTCTAGTGTAGATTGAACATAGATTGCACTTAGTGCACCTATAATCCCCAAGGGAATATACCGGTACTCGCTTTCTTTTAGTCTAAAGTAATTCTGTATATTTTTAAAATAGAAGTAGAGTAAAAACCATACAAATACTACTAAGTTATGCCATCCTGTTTCTGCTGCTATCATTAGATAAATGGTTTCAACTAGTCCACCTTTCTCATAGGCATCTTTTCGTGGAATATGATTTCCATAAGGGTAGGGAGGGTTTATCTTTAAACCGAAATTATTAAGACCAACTCCAAATATTTTATCATTTGCCATATTCTGTGCAGCTTGTGCAAGAACTATCCGTACATTTAATGATTCCTCAGGCGCACTATCAAGTCTTTCTGAAATTGTGTCACTAGCTTTATAAAGTACACCACTCCCTAAAACTATAAAAAGTAAAGTTATTCCTAATTTGCGAAGTGACATTTTATTTGAGTAAGAAAATAAAAATATAATAGATATAGAAAAAGCAAATAGTGCCATTCCTCCACGAGAAAGAGTAGAGATAATATCTATGCTCGCACCACCAAAAACAGCTAACCAATAGTATAGTTTTGCCTCTTTACTATTAAGTAAGAATGATAAGAGTAAAGACCCGAAAACAATCATGTACATTACTAAAGAGTTCTGGTGTGGAAATGGTCCATACGTTTGAAAAATACCAAGTAAGTACTTTTGTTTGAGAACTACAAGCGTAATAAAGATACTGATAAAAGAGATATGCAGCATAATAATATTGAACTCTTCAAATTTTCGTACCATGTTGTAGACAACATAAAAGAAGATATACATACGAACCATTTTCCATAATTCAAAAAAAGAATAAATAAAGACTTCAGAATTAATTATTGAAATTAAACTAAAGAAAAAGTAAAGTGTAGTACCAATTGGGAACTTAAGAGGGTATTCATCCCTTCTTCCTATAACAATAGCTAGCATGGAAAATACAACTATATCTACCATACCAATTTCAAAACCTTTGGAAGTTCCTCTGTAGTTTTCCATAGAAATAAAGTTAATGTCTACCATATTGGCAGTAAAGAAGATAAGTAAAAACCATAATAATTTTTCATACTGTATAAATTTACGAGCCATTACATAATTAAATGGAACTCCAATAATTAAAACAGTGAAAAAAATTAGGTATTTAAGTTCTGCCATAACTAATGTGATTCCAGGTAATCTTTATCACTTCGAACGGATATAACTTCTGCTGGAAGTCCAGCTACTACCATAAATGCTTCTACATTTTTTAGGACAACACTGTTGGCTCCAACTCTGGCATACCTACCAATATATATATTTCCTAAAACCTTAGCTCCTGTTCCAATTTCTACATAGTCTCCTACTGTAGGATCACTTCCTTGATGACATTCACCTCTATCTCCTAGCGTAACACCTTGGTGAAGTATGCAATTTTTTCCAATTATTGCGTTTTCACCTACTACAACTCCATTAGGATGTGGTAAGTAAAGCCCTCCATCAATCTTTGCGTTTCTTGCTATATCACATCCAAATAGGATTTGATTCAATAGGGCAACAATTTTTCCAAGAATACCTAAATGGAATCTTGTTAGTAAATGAGAAATTCTTACTAGCAGTATAGGAAGCATTTTTGGGTGAAGTATATATATTATATCAGTGAATGATTTTGTCTTTTTTGATCTTACCATCAAAATATCTGCTGAAAGTAACTTAATAAATGTTTTCATTACTTTCCTCCAGTGATTAACTGTTGCGTAATAAATGCTCCAGTAAGGGTATTTAAACTTGGTGAAATCATTGTCATAATAGTATTCCAATCACCAAGTTTTGTTTTTGATATATAAATCATATCATAAGGTTTAAGGAAAAAGTCTGTTGATTTTCCTTCGATTATATCTTCAAGGTTAACTATATAAACAGATGGATCATCAAGACGACCACGTATAATGGCAATTTCTTCTATATTGGCACTATCAGTAAAACCTTCTGCATAACTTATAAGTTGAGCAAGTGTCATATGTTCTTTATATCCAAAGTATCCTGGAACGGCTACTTCACCTAAGATATATACTTCTGTATTTAAAGCAGAAGGAATATATATATAATCTTTATCTTGGAGAGGAATATTATGAAGAGGATTGCCTTTTCTAACTAATTCTACAAAATTTACAGGTAACACATTTGTACCACGACGAATAAAGGCATGCTCGAGATCAGCAAGTTCAATAGTGTTGTCTTTAAATATACCAATGGAAAGACCTTCAGCATCTGCAATAGTGTCAAGTACTTTAGAATTTTCTTCTACAGGATAGTTCCCAGGTTTTAATACTTTTCCTAAAATAGTATAGTTTTTAGACCTAAATTCTGATGGAACTAGAGTTACGATAGGTTCAATCATGTATTGCTCTAAAGCAGAAGATATTTTTTTCATAGCTTGGTTAATAGTTAAGCCAGATATCTTAACATCACCAACCATTGAAACAGTAAAAGTACCATCAGGTTTAACAACTCCATTTTTAAGGTTTAGTTCTTCTTCACCATAGACAAATATATCAAATCTATCACCTGAACCGATTGTATACGAAGAATGTTTACTCTTATGTAAACTAAGTAACTCATCTTTAATTTGTGCATCACTTTTAGAGTAACGAAGCATTTTTACATCAACATCCGTGACGTTAAGTGCATCATCTAAAGTACCGTACATTGTTTTAACATCCACTTTTCTATTTAGTTTATTGCACTCTGTTGTTTGCTCTTGGCATACAGGTTCTTCTTGACCTTTCGCATTTACCTTTAAAACAGATTCTTTGGAAAATTCACCTGCTAAAAGATAGCTTGCAACGGAGTTTGCACGTGAAGATGAAAGTGTCATATTATAGTTTTTACTTCCTTTTTCACTTGCATGACCAGTAATAGATATTTTTACATCTGCATCTTGCTTCAGTAGTTTTAGCATAGAGTCAAGTTTACTTGTCGCAGTTTGAGTAAGTGCATAACTGTTATGCTCAAAGTATAAAGTTAGACCAGGAATATATTTCCTTTTCTCATCAGCTTTATAAAGTATAGTTGGTTTTATATTCTCTTCTGGTTTTGGTGAGGGGTGTGTCCAACAGCCACTTATAGTTAATGATATTAAAATTATAAGGCTACTAGATAAAATATTTGTGTGTTTCATTGATTACTCCTTTGATTTTACTGATATTTTGTTCTTTAATTTGTTTCATGAATTGATGAATAACTTTTCTAGAAGAAACTCCAAACTGGGTAGTCAGTATAAAGTTGTCACTTAAGTCAAACAAAGTAGGAACAAAATGTTCTGCTTCACTATATGATGGAAGTTGAATAACTATATAGTCGTATTTTGACTTTCTAAGCTCTTGTATAAGCAAGTCAATCTGCTCAATATTAGGAGTGTAGATAGAATAGTCTTCTTTGATATACCAGTATGCTTTGTCTATATTGTCATTTATGTGATTTATATTTATAAGAATCTTTTCTATAGACATATGTTTACCGTCATCGTTATTGGTTATAGATGTGATATCTATATGTAAAGTTTTCTTATCTTGTTGATTGAGTTGTTCTAGTAGTAACGAAATTACATTTGGATTAGCAGCTTTTGGTATATCACTACCAACACTTATAATTTTAGTATCAAGGGGTTTTGATGTAATTAAAGAGTTTGCTAGATAAGAAAAGCTACGTTTAATCTTATCAGACAAGACTTTGTCTCCTTCTAGTTGTGTAACTTCACTAATACCAAAACGCTGTGCTAAATCAAACTTTGTTTTGATAGAGTCATTTAAAAACTCTTTAATTACAATAAAAATTATCGACACAATGAATCCAAGGAATGTAAACATAGTTACAATTATTTTTTTATAACTTGCTTTTGGATATTTTGGTATTTGTGCTTTTTCAAAAAATTTGAAGTCTTCTTTACTTGAACCAATAGTCATTTTCAGATCATATAGACGGTTAGACACAAGCTTTAACTGGCTTTGTGCTTCTGATTTATTCATAGAAAGTTGATCAAAACGCTTCTTTAGTGAACTTAATTTTGCTATACCATCTTTTAGTTCTTCTATTTGTATTTCTAGTGATTTATCTGTATTCTTTGCACTTGCATAAGAAATCTTTGCCTTACTCAGTTCTACCTTCATATCACTCTTTAATGGATTCGCACCATAGGTTACTTCATCTGGAACCACTTTTTTCTCTTTTTTGATACTGTTCTTAATTTGTGCTATTTCGCCAAGTATAGTTTTTATTTTTGGGTGTGAAGAAGTGTATTTTTTCCTAAGTATTTGTACTTCTTTTCTTTTTTGTTCTAATGATTTTTTCTTTGCTGAACGAACGGCGTAACGAAGTTTAACTTCATCAGGTAGTTTTTTAAGTGATATTGCTGTTTCTAGTATTGTTGTTTTTAATGCTTGTATTTGTGTTTTATTTTGAAGTTTTTGTAATTGAATAATATTTAGTTGGTCGTATTTCATTTGTAGTTCATGTTCTAATGATATAAGTTTATGTTTAGCTAAAAAAGATGAAATATCTTTTTTGGCTTGTTCTAAATTTTTAATTTTAACTTGTTTATTTTGCTCATAGTAGTTAGATATTTTTTCAATCGCGGCATTTTGGATTATAAAAAAGTTTTTTATAAATATGTGACTCAATTGATTTGCTCCCTTTGCAGCAAGTTGTTTGTTTGAATCAGTGAAAATTACCTCTATAATATCTGAATTACGTCCACGCTTAATTTCAAACTTTGAAAAGAGTGCTTCGGGAGTTGTTGTTAGATTAAGATCATGAATAAGCTCTATAAGGTTTTCACGTGTACGAATAGTCTCAAGTGCTGTTTCATAGTTAAAATTTTGAAACTGATAAGGAATATCACTTGGAGTAGATATTTTTTTATCATAACGAATTACCTTCGCAATTGCCGTCCAAGATTTTGACTCTTTAGTTTTAGCAACTGCAATACCTATAAAAGCAAAGATTACTATACTTGAGAGTGCAATCCATAGATTTTTTCGTAAGACATTTATATATCTTGCAGGTTCAATTAAAAAGATGTTTTCCTTTATTTTAGATTGATTTTTCATCATTTTAAAGAGCTAACTCTTTCTCCATTGTTTTTCTAATGTCAGTAATACTTGTAATTGAACTATCTATATGCTGATTACTTAAAAGCATTGCATTAGATCCTGATGCATCTGGATGGTACCCATGCATACCACTGATTAGGTTTTTTCCGAAGTAACTTGGGTTGATCATAACACTTGGGTCCATTAGAAAAAATAGTTCTCCAAATACTCCATCTTCAAAATAGGTTTTAATATCTTTTAAGTCTTGGTCACTAAGAATTTTTCCATCTTGTATGTGTTGAAGTTTCTCTGTGATTTTCTCTCGTGCAGTAGGATTTTTAAACCAAAACCGAGCCATAGTAGAATCATACATAGCTACATAATCTTTTCCGTATGTTAAACCTAATGAGTCAATGTCTTTAATTACGTCATAGCCCTTAGTTACATCATACATTCCGTGATCACTAAACACATACAGACTAACTTCATCGTAATGTGCTAAAGCTTCATTGTAGACTTTAGTTATTTCTTCATCAAGTGATTGTATCTTTTGACTTGTTTTCTCACTCTGTGTTCCATGAGAATGCATTACACCATCAAGACTTGGTAAATAAAGCCAAGCGAAGTTTATTTTTTCTTTTTTGATTTCCTCTTTGATACTACGTAAGTTTTCATCTTCACCTTGACGCCAGTTAGAACAATGATAATCTATATTGTTCTCAATACAGTAATCAAAAATAGTGTTAAATGGAGCACCAGGTACAAAATAGTCTCTTTTTTCTGTAAAGTCAAAATAGCTTAGTTTGTCAAACGGTATAGAATAAAGTTGAAAGTAACCTGTATATCCATGAAGCTTTTTAACAAGTTTACTTAAAATGTTTCTTACTCTAAATCTATCAAAGAATCCAGGTAAAAAAGACAAGCTTTTCATCCACTTAAAAGGTGAGTTTTCACTATAAAAGAATAATGATGCTTGTTTATGCTCCTGTGGGTACTGACCTGATAATATTGATGGAAGACAGGTATTTGTAAATCCAAGAACAGACTGTAGAGATTGTTTGTTTGTGATTATATCTTTTAAAAAATCTGGGTGTTGTTTATATATTTCATATCCAAAAGCGTCAATGAAAGTATAGAGTACAAGTTTCTTAGCCATTTTTAATTCCTTTGGACGTATTGTTCCCTTTGTTCTTGCAGATACTTTGCATTATATTTATGCATACTATCTGCAATTAGTTCCCTTATGATTGCATAAATAATAAAAAAGAGAGATAGCATGAAAAAAACATTATATATAGATAGAGAATTTAAAAATTCCGTGGGTGGGGATAAAAATAGAAGTAGATATATATATGATGTATTAGAAAAAAATAGTAGTGCAATATTTATGTGTATTATAAAGGATACCGGTGAAGTAATAAACTCTGATACATTCTTAGAGCTTGTAGCATCTAAGAAAAAGAGTAGGTTACTGCCTAACGCAATTGTGACATTCTCTGATGAGAGTAAAAATATTTTAGTTTCATATATAGAGAAAAATAACATTAAAACATTATTTAGAATCAAGAAGCAGTTTTGATGAGTTTCCTTTAGCTACAGAGATTGGTTCAATGATGTTTGACATTACTATGGACTTCGGAGCTTACAGAGATCTTAT
>CAZPRE010000093.1:0-1535 GCA_964588875.1 uncultured Sulfurimonas sp.
CTTCGGGTTATGAGCCCGACGAGCTACCGAACTGCTCTATTCCGCGATATTTAAACAAACAATTATGTGTTTGTGAGCCGAAATTATAGACAAAAAGTTTTTTAATGTCAAGAATATTTTTGATAAATTTGAAATTTCTTTTTATTTTTATTAAATTTACTTAATAGCTTGACTTTCGCACCTAAACCCAAGCAATTCACTCGTCACATCTCGTAAGATAGAGATGATACTTATGAAGTTCTTATTTCTATTGATTACATCATCAATTTAGCTACTTCTGACACAATAGGGATGAGTTTATCTTTAGTTTTCAGAAAGACAATTTTAAGTTTACCTGCATTTTTATGTTCAATTATAACAGAGAAGTATTTGAACTTTATCTTTTTACCGTAAGTGCCATTTTGTGAAGTAATTTTATAGTTAGGTACTTAAAGAAGAGAAAGTCACAAAAAAAGACATAACTCCAACACTCCCAACTATGGAAGAATATATTTCAGATGAAGTGATGATGCAACATCAAACTTTGAAGCAAATGCTTTCTACTTCGCTATTAGGACACTCGCTTATAATCTATTTATACTCTTCAAACAAATTCTTAATAAGAATCTTCAAAAACACACAGTAAAAACTATTCGGTATAAACTTTACAATATTGCTGGCAAAGTAGTTACTCATGCAAGATGAATTACCTTCAAAGGTCAATGAAGAGTTTAAAAAACTAAAAAACCTTATAAAAAAAGTATAAGACATCACAACTATGGAGTAAAAACTTGTAAACACTAAGTTTATAGCCTATAAGCTACTTCTTGAGTTGAAAAAAACTCAGTTTTGAGAAGTTTAAGCAGTGCAGTTTAAGGTATGGGTTTATTTGGTAATTATTATAGTATAATAAAATTATAATATTCTCTACAGCTACATTAGAATTATATTACTGTAATAGCTTAGAAAAATAAAATTTAGTATTTTAAAGGTTTCCTTAATGTCAAATATAAAAGCAGAAGTTGTTAATAGTCGTGAAGAGTCAATGATTTCAAATGAAAATTTTAAAGAAGTAAGATCACAAGCAGTAGTTGGTGATAATAAAAATTTTGGAACTGCAGAAACAGAAGCTCAACCAGTACTAGTAACAAATGAAGTACATGAAGTAATTGATAAAGAGCTTATGGTTTTTGATGAGAAGTCTAAAGAAGAAAAAGAATTTATAAGCCTGTTGGATGATATTAAGAATAATGAAGATGAAGAAACTGCAGCAGGAGAAAATTTGATTAGTTCCTCTGATGGGGGGAAAGCCCAATTCACTTCAAGAGATGCAGGAAGTGTTGATGTGGTAGCTAATCTTCTAGGTACTGAAGTTTTAAACAATGCACAAAGAGAAGTTACTGATTTTGAAGACACCTATTACAATGAAATAGATACTGATACAAATTTAATACGTATAAATGAAGATGGTGATATTTATGATATGCTGAGTGATATGGACGCTGATATGGCTGTTATCACATCAATGTTTGATCAAGCTAATGATACTGCAGGAC
>CAZPRE010000093.1:1635-7505 GCA_964588875.1 uncultured Sulfurimonas sp.
ATGATGGCTGATCTTACCTCAGCGCAAAGCGCTATGGATTCTCTTGTTCCTACGACTGAAGTTACAATGGATGAAATCTTTGCTACTCAGTTATATATTCAAGATGAAAACGGAGTGTTAACAAAAGTAAGTGAGTCTGATTTAGCCTTAGAAGATGGCTCAACTGATATAAGCTCTTTACTACTCGGTGGTAGCCTTTTAGTTGGTTACACAATTCCAAATGCACAGAACATGAACCTTACAGAACTTCTTGCAACGACTACTATGATACAAAATAGTGGTATGGATATGAACCAAATGCCTATGTTCTCACTATCTACTGGTGATAGTTCTGTTATGGACATGAGTGGCATGATGGAATCTATGATGGGTATGTTTATGGGTTCAGGAATGATATCTACTGATGATATGAGTCCAGAAATGATGACTGCGTTTAGTGACATGATGAATAGTTTCATGGGTGGCATGGATATGGACTCTATGATTGACATGGATCAATTTAACACTATGATGAGTGGTATGATGGACTCTATGATGAGCAGTGGTGTGACTGATTCAGTGACGGATATGAGTAACTCTATGATGGATATGATGGGTGACTCAATGAGTTCTATGCCTATGGATTCATTTTCATACATGATGAGTTCTATGATGAGTAGTTTTGGTGAGATGTTTACAGAGGGTGACACTCCTATGGATGCAATGGCTCATACGATGGGTTCTATGATGCTTGAGTTTATGTCAGGAATGACTGGCAACGATAGCGAAGCACCGGCACAAGAGTTTGCAAGAACTATGGGTGAGATGATGAACCAGTTTATGGTTGGTGTTACTGGTACAAATCAAGACAGTGCAGCTGCTATGGGTGACATGATGGGTTCTATGATGGGTTCATTTATGACCTCTATCACAGGCGATGCTGAAAATCCAATGGAAAGCTTTACTAATTCTATGAGTAATATGATGGGTTCTATGATGATTGATATGAGCGAGAGTGCTGCAATCGTTATGGACCCAATGGCAGATATGATGAATACTTTCTTAGTAGGAATTGACGGAAATATGGAATTTATAGCTTCTATGTTTGATAGTGCAAACGGAACAATGCAGTCAATGATAGAGTTAAGTCCAGAATATATGGAAACGATACTGCGTTTATCTGATGACATCGGTCTAATGGCAGGTCGTATAGATGAGATGGCAGATAATATTGTTGACACTATTGACCTTCAAAGTACAAACTTTGAGGTTACACAAACTAATACTTTAGAGCTTATAGAGATGCTAAATGCAAACTCACCAGAGTATATAGAACTACTTGGAGAGACTGCATTTAATACAATGATGGTTGACCTTGGAAAAATTGAAACTTCTTTAGATGGAATTAGCGAAAGAGTAAAAGCAGAGACTGCAACAATATTCCCAAGTGATCTTTATGTTCAAGACATTCTTACTGGTGAACTAGTGAAAATGAGTGAAGCAGATATGATAAGTGAAAATGGTTCTTTTGTAGATATCACTCAGTTATTAGAAACAAATAGCATGATGGTCGCTTACACTATACCTATGAATGAGACTATGACACTAGCTGATTTAATAGAGATGACAACTGTAGTTGAGGACTCTGCGTTTAGTATGGAAATGCTTCCGATGTTTGGTGAGAATAATTCTATTATAGATATCAACAGCTTCATGAATATGGCACTGAATCCTGAGACTTTGTCTATGATGAGTATGCCAGTAGATCAGTTTAACGAGAGTATGCTAGTTTACCAAGAGCAGATGACTCAGAGTGATTCACCATTTGACGCTATGGGTCAAACTATGGGCACAATGATGATGTCCTTTATGGAAGGTATGACGACAAGTGAGGGCGAAGAAACACCACTTGTTTTTGCTGAGACTATGGGTGAAATGGTTCGTGAATTTATGATTGGTGCAACTGGTGGTAACGAAGAACCTGCAGCTGCTATGGGTGAGATGATGGGCTCAATGATGGGCTCTTTCATGAGCTCAATGACTCTTGACGACGAAACGCCAATGACTCAGTTTACCGATACTATGAGTAACATGATGAGCAGTTTTTCTACAGATATGACTCAGAGTATGTTAAATGTAATAGATCCAACTACAGATCTTTTAAATACAGTACTTAATGGCATAAATGGAAATATGGACTTGATAGAATCTATGTTTGACACTGCAAACGGTACAGTTGAAGCACTCATAGAACAATCACCTGTTTACTTAGAAACAATGCTTCGTCTCTCTGATGATATAGGTCTTATGGCAGACCGTATCAACGACATGGCTGATAAAATTGTAGAGACTGAAGTTATTTTAAGTGAGACTTTCTTAACTACTCAAACAAATTCTCTTGAAATTATCAGCAGTGTAAATGAACAATCCGAGTATTTCATAGACATGATGGGGCAGGATGATTTTGATGCGATGATGGCTAACTTTAACTCACTTGATATAGCTATGGATGGTGCAATGCAAAATATGACTATCCCTGAAAATACACAAATGAGTAGTACTCTTTATATTACTACTGAAGATGGTGAGTTGATTAGCATGTCAGAACTAGAGTTAAGAAACAGTGATGGAACTTCTGATGTTACAGCACTACTAAGTGGATCAACTCTACTTCTTGGTTATACAATTCCAAGTGCAGAGAGTATGACACTTTCAGAGTTAGTGGCTAACACAACTATCGTCGATGAAAGCGTAAGTATGAGTGAACTACCAATGTTTACGCTTGATGGAATGAATGCTTCAACTCTTGATATGGCTGAGATGATGAACTCTATGATGAGTCTGATGATGGGTCAAAATATGGGTATACCATTAGATGAGCTTGTGAGTGAACCATTTATGAATATGATTGAAAGCTTTGCAAATGGTATGGGACTTGAAGTCGAGAGTTTTATGCTTATGATGAATGAAATGATGGGCACTATGATGACTAGTGATATGATGGACTCTATGAGCAACATGGCAAACCAGATGCTAGAAAGTATGAGTTTTAGCATGGGTGGGACTGATGTAGATGCATTTAACGAGATGATGAGTGTTATGATGAATACTTTTATGGCTGAAGGTTCACCAATGAACACAATGTCTGATATGATGGGTTCTATGATGGTATCAATGATGGGTGAGATGACACCTGGAGAAAATAGCACAATAGATGATATGGCATTTCAAATGGGTGAGATGATGCAAGCATTTTTTGTTGGTCTTACAGGTAAAGAGAATGATTCTGCAATGGCAATGGGTGATATAATGGGAAGTATGATGAATAGTTTTATGACTTCAGTTACAGGTGATGGTGAGAATTTTTCTGATGTTATGAATACTATGATTGATCGTTTTGTAATTGATATGGGTAGTACTATGATGGCTATTAGTGAACCTATAATGGAAAGTATTAATACTTTATTGAATGGTATGGACGCAAATATGGAACTTTTAGGTTCCATGATGACAACTGTAAATGAAACAATACGTATGGCTGTAGACCTCACACCTGAGTATATGAGTGCTATGACTTCTATTACAGAGGATATAGTTGAAATGGCAGGCAGAATTGATGAAATGGTTGATAAAATAGATGTAAGCGCTCAACTTCAGCTTGATAATGTAGCAGTAACTCAAGACAATATTAATACAATGATTGAAAGTTTTAATGATAATTCTGCATTTGATACTATTGTAGATAATCTTTCCTCAGCACAAAGTTTAATAACCCCAAGTCTATATTTGACAGATAGTAATGGTAATGGTGCACAGGATACTTTAACTATTGACAGTAGTGATACTATTGATTTTACTAATCTCAGTGATACATTAACAAATATCGAAACTATAAATTTACAATCTGGTAATCATGATATAACAATATCTTTAGATGATATATTTGATATAACTGGTGGTTCTGATCATTTAGATATTACCTATATTGCAGGTGATGATAGTGTGACAATAGCAGATACAGATAGCTGGGATGAAGCAACTGTTTCTGATAATAATGATGGTACACACTCTTTTGTATATGCTAGTAGCGGAAGCGGAAACAGTAGTGTCACTTTAACTGTTGATGACAAAATTGATACAGTAGGTATGTAGTAAGTAACTCTATAATATAAAATTATAAGAATGTATTTCATATACTCTTGTAACCGATATTTAAATAAATTTCATGTATAATCGATTCAAATAAAAAAGAGAGAAAATATGACACCTACACAGAGAGTTTTAGAAGCTATACAAGAGATTAAAAAGGGAAATATGGTCATCATGATTGATGATGAAGATAGAGAAAACGAAGGCGATTTAGTTTATGCAGCCGCGTTTAGCTCACCTGATAATGTTAACTTCATGGCAACTCATGCAAGGGGTTTGATCTGTGTAGCATTAAGTAAAGCAATAGCAACTAGATTAGATTTAAATCCAATGGTAAGCTCAAATACATCATCGTATGAGACTGCATTTACAGTTTCGGTTGACGCAAAAGATGCACTTACCGGTATATCTTCAAAAGAGAGAGATGATACTATCAAGATACTAGCAAATCCTATCTCAAATGCGACGGAACTAGTAAAACCTGGTCATATTTTTCCACTTATCGCAAAAGATGGTGGAACACTTGTAAGAACTGGTCATACAGAAGGTTCTGTTGATATCTGTCGTTTAGCAGGTTTAAGTGAGGCTGGTGTTATCTGTGAAATTATAAAAGCTGATGGAACAATGGCTAGACGTGATGATTTAGATATATTTGGTGCAGAGCATGGCTTAAAAACTGTTTTTATCTCTGATATCGTTGAGTATAGACTTGCAAACGAGAGTCTAGTTAATGAGACTAAGGTTGAAGTGATTGATTTCTTTGGTGTTAAGGTAAATCAGCATACATATACAGACCACGATGGCATAGAACATACGGCAATAGTTTTTTACAATGCTGGTGAAGTTGCAAATGTTCGCGTTCACAATGTTATACCAGACATAGAGCTTCTTTTAAATCAGAAAAAATACAATAACCTTGTTGCTTCTATAGAGTATCTAAAAGAGAACTCTGGTGTTTTAGTTTTTATCAACAAAACAAAACATCAAGATAACTCATCTATGAAAGAGATAGGAACTGGTGCACAGATACTAACTTCTTTAGGTGTAGCAAAAATGAACCTTATCACTTCTATGAAAGAGAGTGACTTCGTTGGTTTAGGTGGTTTTGGTTTAGAAGTAGAAGAAATAATAAATATATAAATAAAAATAGAGCAGAGAATTTATGAGAGAATATTTTACAAGAATTGAAGATGAGAGTAGTGCTTTTTATGAAGTTGATATGAATGCAGGAGAGTTTAAAAAGGGTAATCCTTGGCTCTTTAGTGTTTTTATAAAGTTTGATGCAGCGAATGAGTCAAGAGAGAAGTATGAAGAGTTTTTAGAGATGAAAGAGTCTCTTATCATCGCACTAGAGCATGAGGGCAGTGTAAGATTTGTTGGTTCTCGTATGTTAGATGGATGGAACGAACTCTATTTCTATTCAGGTGACTCAAAAGAACTCAGCACAATGGCTACCGCAATACTTAAAGAGTGCGGTTACTCTTATGAGAGTAATGTAGTTCGCGATACAAAGTGGAACCTTTTTGAAACACAACTTTTTCCAACTGAACTTGAACAGCACAATATTCAAAGTGCAAAAATCGTTTTTCTATTAGAAGAAGAAAATGATGATATAAGTATTGCTAGAGATGTTGAACATTATGCCTCTTTTACGACACCGACTCAGAAAAATAGATTTATAAATACTCTTGAACTTAAAGGTTTTACATTTAAAGATGATATTAGCTCTGAAGAGTTTGAAC
>CAZPRE010000094.1:0-5730 GCA_964588875.1 uncultured Sulfurimonas sp.
GAGATACACCCCTGTGCATGAATCTCCACCTTTCAATATATAGACATGACATTATGTCATATTTTTAAACACTGTATTTAATAACAACTATACTTCTACATATTAAATTTCAAAAACTATATTTATGTATAAGGTGTAGATTTAGCAGGTTACCATCATGTTATTAACCGTGGAGTAAATCGTTGTATTGTGTTTAATACTTTTGAAGATAAAGAAATGTTTTAAAAATTATAAACAAGTCCGCTGCAATCCACAAAGTGGTGTTACATGATTATTGTATTATGGATAACTGTCAAGTTTTACCACGTTGTACCATTTCAAAAGTAGTAAAAAGTGGAGATTCATGCACAGGGGTGTAATTTATAAAAAGTGACACAATTATAAATCTTAAACTGGTTTTCATCTTAATCCTTACCGAATTTTAATTTCTATGTAATTATGCCATAACTATATACTTAAATAAATCCATATTACAAATAGTGAGTTTTCTAAGTTTGTTACTTTAAGCCATATTTTTAACAATGAAGATATAATTTAAGGCATAAATCGAATTTCTTTTGGAGGATGGCATATGATAGATATAATTGTTAATCAGTTGCAAACACATCAATTTTTAGCACTATTTTTAGCCTTAGGACTTGGGTTTGCTATAGGTAAAGTAAAGATTGGTAAGTTTCAATTAGGCGGGGTTGCAGGAAGTCTTCTTTTTGCTGTTTTAATAGGTCAAATTGGCGGTATAAAGATTAGTCCTGATGTACAAAACATGTTTTTTGCACTCTTTATCTTTATGGTCGGATACAACGGAGGCCCTCAATTTTTCGCTTCTTTAAATCGATCAGCATTAACCATGCTTTTAGCCACGGTCTCCATGACTGTTCTAGGTTTAATAACTGTAGTAGTAATAGCAAAGATGGCAGGTTTAGATATAGGGCTAGCAGCAGGTTTAGCAGCAGGAGCATTAACTCAGTCGGCCATTATTGGAACTGCTGGAAATGCCATTGATAATCTAGGACTCAGTTTAGAGTTAGCTAACCAATATAAAATTAATGTTGCCGTGGGTTATTCCGTTACATATATTTTTGGTTCACTTGGACCAATTTTAATTATTACAATTATCCCTATTCTTTATGGATGGGATATTCGAGCAGAAGCGAAAAAGCTTGCTACTAAGATGAGTGGTGGTGCTCCTTCCCTTGATGAAGGACAATTTTTTTCTGTAAACCGTATTCAGACACGGGCCTTTAATTTAGACAAAAGCACACCTTGCTTAAATAAAAGTATAAAAGACTTTGAAACTTCTAGTAATTCAGATCTAATCATAGAAGAATTACTTAGAAACGGAGAGAGTATAGATTATGATAGTAACACAGTGCTCATGGATAAGGATACGATTGTCTTGAGTGGTTTGATAGAGGCCTTTGCTAAACATTCTGACTCTATGGGTATAGAAACGTCTGATATTGATCTTAGTAAAAATCTTATTGAAGAACAACGAGATGTTGTAGTTACTCAGACACAATTAAATAATCTTGATATTCAAGAGATACACGACAAGGCAGATCCTGAACAAAGACATGGTGTTTTCATTTCTAATGTAAAACGTATGGGGCATGCTTTAGGTGCTTCTCAAAAAACCATTATTAAACTAGGAGATGAGATCACCCTTATTGGTAAAACAGCAGATGTAAACAGAGCTGCAAAACTTATAGGATATAACACACCTCTTCCAAGTGTGACTGATTTTACAGCCTTGGGTATAGGTATGGCAATTGGTTATATTATTGGTGAAATTAGCTTTAGTATTGATGGAACTTCTGTTTCCTTAGGTGCAGGTTTAGGATGTTTGGTATCTGGTCTATTTGTAGGATATTTACGTGTAAAAACACCAAGATTTGGTTCTATTAATCATGGAGCAGCTAATTTTTTACAAACCTTTGGTTTGGCCGTTTTTGTAAGTGTAGTAGGGCTTAATGCAGCTGAGCCTGCTTTAAAAGCAATTCAAGAATATGGAATAACTCTTTTATTCTTAGGAATGTTAGTAACTCTTATTCCTCAGATTTTACAGTTTCCAATCAATTATTATATTCTAAAGATTAAAAACCCTGTTGAGGCTATGGCTGTTATCGCAGGAAGCAGAAGTGGTAATCCCGCTTTTTCTACCTTACTTGATAAAACACAGAATTCGACACCTGTTGCTGCCTTTACTGTAACCTACGCCTTAGCAAATATTTTGTTGACCTTATGGGGTCCAATCATTATCGCACTTATGTATAAAGGATAAACTATGACACGTACTGAAGAAAAAAGATTAAACACACTAAGCCCATTTGAGGTTAAAAACACACTTATAAAACTAGCAAATTCACATCATGAACTTCATATGATTAATGCAGGTCGTGGAAATCCAAACTGGGTAGCTACTGCTCCAAGAGAAGCCTTTTTTTATTTAGGTCAATTTGCTCTAGAAGAATCTAAAAAAGCCTTTCAAGACTTTGATGGTTTTGGAGGGGTTCCACAAAAAGAACAGATTTCAAAAAGATTAAGAGACTTTATTCAAAAAGATTTAAGTAATGAGGGGATGAACCTTCTTAAAAAGTCTTTAGATTATGCAAAAGATAAACTTAAAATAGATGAAGATGATTTTGTAGCAGAACTGGTAAATGGTATTTTAGGTGATAATTATCCTGTGCCTGATAGAATGTTAAAGCATACCGAATCTATAGTGCATGATTATCTTGTATCTGAAATGAGTTCAGGTATTACACCTCCTTCTGGTAAGTTTGATATTTTTGCTACTGAGGGTGGTACTGCTGCAATGGTATATATCTTTAATACCTTAAAAAGTAATCACCTGCTTAATGAAGGAGATACAATTGCCATAGGTACACCAGTTTTCACACCTTATATTGAGATACCTGAACTAGAAGATTATAAACTTAAAACTATTGAAGTAACCGCAGATGAAGCACTTGCTTGGCAAATTCCTGATAGTGAAATTGAAAAACTAAGAGATCCTAAAATAAAAGCATTTTTCCTTGTTAATCCAAGTAATCCCGCTTCCGTAAAATTAAATGCAAAAACGCTAAACTTCATTGCCGATGTAGTAAAAGAGAGACCTGATTTAATCTTATTAACAGATGATGTATATGGAACCTTTACTGACAACTTCAGTTCTTTAGCCATGATTGCACCTCAAAATACAATTTTAGTGTACTCATACTCAAAATACTTTGGAGCAACCGGATGGAGATTAGGTGTTATTGCCTTACATGAGAATAATAATCTTGATAAGATGATTCAAAACCATCCTCAAGAAATTAAAGATGAACTCAATGAGAGATACTCAACATTAAGCCTTGAACCTGAAAAAATGAAGCTTATTGACCGTTTTGTTGCAGACTCACGTGCAGTTGCACTTAACCACACAGCAGGACTATCTACACCACAACAGATACAAATGGCACTATTTTCACTTTTATCTTTAACTGATAAAGAAGAGTCTTACAAAAAAAGTGCCAAACAAATCATTAGAAGACGATATAAAGCTCTTCTGGAATCAACTCAGATAGAACCAATTATTAGTATGGATAACAAAGATGCTGCCTTTTATTATGTAGAGGTTGATATTTTAAGAATTGCTTCTAAACTCTTAGGAAATGATTTTGTAAGTTGGTTAGTTAAAGAGCATGAACCTCTTGACTTTTTAATTAGACTTGCCGAAGAAAAAAGTGTTATAGCCATGCCAGGAGGAGGGTTTGATGCACCTGAATGGTCACTTAGACTCTCTTTAGCAAATCTATATGCAGATGACTATAGACGCATAACTAAAAAAGGATCTGAATTACTAACTGAGTATTATAATGAGTTTATAGCCTTAGCTAAATAAGCTAAACTCTTAATTTCATAAAGGTGCTACTGCACCTTGTCATTATTATAACAGTATTTTGTATATTACTAATTTTTTGGATCTCTAAAGGAGTAAGTGTTTAAGTGAAATAGATTGGATTTTTTGTCTTGTAGGTGGTTAAAACCCCTGAAATAGGGGTTTAATGTGGAGATTATAAAGGTGTTACGTTCTCAGATAATAGGTTGTAAAAGCAATTATAAGTCCTATAATAGGTACTTTATGTATTTTTTAAAGAGGAGTGATTTACTCAGCTAGAGGCTCAGCACTTCACGTTAAAATACCTAAAGTAGGGGGGGGACTTGGATTATTTTTTAACTAAAAGGTAAATTTACATAAAATATAGAAATAAATTTTGTAGTATTTTTGTACTTCTTTAATATATAGATAATTATTATAATGTAGCCATTAGATTTAATGAACAGGTAATGTTTAATAATCTGAATCAGATGATTAACTGACCTTACGGACTTTACAAAAACATAGTAAAATAATATATGAGAAAACAAACAGACTATATAGAGCTTTATACGGATTATTTGATAAGTGGAAATGGGTATGCTACAGCAACAGGGTTGTCATCAATGCTTGATGGTGAAGTGAGTCATGACCAAATAACTCGATTTTTATCCAAGAATGAATTTACTTCTAAAGACCTATGGACGCGAATTAAAAAGACAGTTAGAGAAGTAGAGAGTGATGCATGTTTGATTTTCGATGACACAGTTCAAGAGAAAAAATGGACAGATGAGAGTGATATTATGTGCTGGCACTTTGACCATACTGTAGGTAAATCAGTTAGAGGTATCAATATGTTAAATGCTCTGTACTATAGTAATGAGGTCTCTATACCGGTAGCATTTGAGATAGTTGAAAAACCCATACAATTTAGTGACCTAAAATCAAGACAAGTAAAGAGAAGATCCGACATCACAAAAAATGAGCTCATGAGAGATATGATACAAACAGCTATGAATAATCAACTAAAATTCAAATATATCCTTATGGACACATGGTTTGGAGCTAAAGAGAACTTTGAATTTATTGCAAAAAAGAATAAAGAATTTATAGCTGCATTAAAAAGTAATCGACTATTTGCAACAAGCTTAGAAAACAGACATGCAGGAAAATTTATCAGAGTAGATGCACTGGAATTATCAGATAAAGAGTCTATACGAGGCTATATAAAGGGCTATGATAAAGAAGTTATCATTGTTCGCCGAGTCTTTACAAACAAAGATGGAAGTATAGGTATCTTGAATATGGTATGTAGTGACATCAATCTTGATGGAAATGAAATATCAACAATCTATGAAAAACGATGGAAAGTTGAAGAGTATCATAAGTCGCTCAAACATAATGTTGATTTAGCCAAATCACCAACCAAGACAGTAAGAACACAGAGTAATCACATCTTTTTATCAGTTTTAGCATTTTTCAAACTTGAATGTTTGAAAATGAAACATAAAATGAATCACTTCGCAATGAGAGCTAAATTATTAGTTAAGGCTAATCAAGTGGCATATATGGAGTTGCAGAGGCTTAAGGTTTGTTAAAGGTGCGTAAGGTCAGTTATTAATACACTTTTCAGAACTTATTGTCTATAATTTGACAATAAAATAATCACGAATTCAAGGGAAAACAAAATGAAAATACTAGTACCATTACTTACCTTACTTCTAAGTGTAAGCACACTACTCGCAAGTGATGTATATAAGAATTATAATACAAAACTACCAGACCTAAAAATGCCTGATAATAATATATCATTTCAAATTATTGATGGTTATCAAGATTATAAAATAGTTGCAACTCATTATAAGCCT
>CAZPRE010000094.1:5740-7493 GCA_964588875.1 uncultured Sulfurimonas sp.
CAGCAAAAAAAGTTGCGCTGGATACTTGCAAATCCAATAGCTTACAGTGCATTAGATCAAAAAACTAAAGTAATGCCAGAGGGGAGTAAACTTGTAAAAATTGCATGATCAGTTAAGGAAATGCCACTTTTTAAATCAGCACTAGAAGCAGACAAACTACTAAGAATAGACTTTATGATAAAAGATGATAAAAAATTTAACAATAATGGTGATCATTGGGGATATGCAAGAGTTGTAAAAAAAGATGGTAAGTTCGAGAGCCGAAGTAAAGGCCCTCAAGATTGTATCAGCTGTCATAGTGAAGCAAAAGGAAGTGATTACCTATTTACTCATATGCAGTCGACATTTTAAATAATTTACTCAGGTAAGATAAATGTGATACTCGCTCTTAAACCAAACTTATCTGTTTGAGAGATCTCACTTTGTGCCCAATACTTAAGTCCACCACTCACAGAGATTGGAAGTTCTCCAATACGAAATAGTTTACCAACTATTAGGTTAAGAGGTATATCAGTTTTAGATGTAACCCAGTCATAAGTAGCTTCTGCGTCAAGTGAATAGGTAATAGAACTAGCTGTAGTATATGCAATAAATGGTTGTACATAGGTTGCTTTAACCTCCTCATTATCATCAGTACCTGATACTGAGAATAGAGAGCTGGCAAGCATACCAACTGTTAAACCATCTTTCATATGTAAAAGTACAGCAGTAGGTCCAACAGACCACTCAGCAGGTGCTGCACTATGGTCAGTACTTGTAGGTGCATTAACTGCTAATCCCACACCAACTATCCAGCCATCAATTGGTTTAACCGGAGATAAAAAGAAACTAAAAAGTGAGTCACCTATAAAAGTTTGACTCTCATTGAGTGCTGTTACATCTGACTGAGCGATTATAGGCATAACCATTCTTGTTATTAAGTTCCAGTCTTCATTTAAATGAAAAGGTATAACGGGTTGAAAGTTAAGAAGAGTTTGTGAACCATCATGTCCACCCATACCAGTTGCATAGTTAAACTGAAAAGGTACACTAATCATGTCTGCAACAGGATTTGTAAGCTTAGTCGCTAGCTGTGAATTACTACTACCTGCATATGCTAGTGCTCCTAAACAGAGAATTGTTGATGTTAGTTTTTTTATCATAATTTTCCCTCGTATTGTATTTATATTAAGTTGAGCCACTTGCAGATTCCCATAAAAGCAGCCAATTTAATTGTTTAAGTAGTTAAAAAAGTTGAAATCTAATTTCAGATAAGTTATAATTTTTTACTACAAAAATCTAACAGAAAAGAGATTCAACTTATGTCTAAAATTATATCTTCATTATCGAAAATGTGGCTTAAAGTTAAAAACATAGAGAATTCACTATTTCCACAGTTACAAGAGCAGTTAGGTGTATTAAGTACTAAAGAGCAAAAGCTAATCAAGATATTAGACTTTGCAGAAATTGAGAAAAATATAACAGTTACATCTATTACAAATACTCCAAAAGATAGAGAATAAATTGCGAGAGCTTTTATAGCTAAAAGTGTTTACAATATGCAAACAACAAGGGATTTAATCGATAGACTTCGTATCGATAGAACCCTACGGGTTTTATGTGGCTGGAGATATTCAAATAGTATTCCAAGTGAATCTAAGTTTAGTAGAGTTTTTAAAGAGCTAAGCGATATGAAAATAGCTGAAAAAACTCATGAGAAGTTTGTAAAAGAGTATCTATCTCAGATGACATTCTTTTACAATGCAACAGATGC